>JAIQFW010000088.1 GCA_020073105.1 Terriglobia bacterium | reverse complement strand
AGATTGGACTGGTCGGCATCGGCGCCATGACCAGAATGATCGCCAAGGCCTACCGCATGGCGGACGCGGTTCGCGCCGCAGGCGTGCCGGTGGTGATGGGGGGGCCGCACGTAACGGAGTTGGCTGACGAGGCACTCGGCCGGGACGGCGGGCCGCGTCACGCTGACGCGGTGGCTCTCGGGGAAGCCGACGAAACCTGGCCGAAGATCGTGGAAGACGCGGCTCGGGGTGAACTCAAGGACATCTATGCGCCGGTAGATGAAGTTGGCAAGGAGCGCAAGCCCTCACTCCAGGCGTATCCGGCGATTCCGTGGGATTCGATTGACCTCGACCAGTTCAATTTGCTCCCGAAGGTCGTGACCCCGCTGCTGAGGCGGGTAGGGGAAGGCTGGGGGACGTTTCGGATTGTTCCGGTCGAGTCGGGCCGGGGCTGCCCATATGGCTGCGAGTTCTGCACGGTGACCGGATTTTTCGGGGACTCCATTCGCTTCCGCACCAACGAGAGCGTGGTGAATGAACTGCTGCTGTTGAAGGCGCGCGCCCGCAAAGAAAAAGGGCAGATTGCCGTCTTTTTCATTGATGATAACTTCGCCATCAACGTGAAGCGCACCAAGTCATTACTCCGCGACATTATCGCCGCCGGCGCCCAGGTCCATTGGGTGGCCCAGATCAGCGCCAATCTGTTGCGCGATGAGGAACTGGTGGATCTGATTGCCGCCTCGGGAGGCAAATGGGTCTTCATCGGCATGGAGTCGATCGATCCCGCCAATCTGGCTGATGTCAAGAAGGGGTTCAACAAGCCGGGTGAGTATGCGGCCGTGCTCGAAAGGCTTGCCCAGCGCAATGTGTATGCGATCACCTCCTTCATCTTCGGCATGGACAACGATACTCCTGGGGTGGCGGAGCGGACGCTCGAGCAGGTTCGGACGTGGCCGCCGGGACTCCCCATCTTCGGCCTACTGACTCCCTTGCCGGCGACACCCCTTTACAAGCGGTTGGAGACCGCCGGGCGGCTTACGCGGCCCAAGCATTGGAAGGAGTTTATCCCGTTCGCGATGGCCCACACGCCGCTGAAGATGACCATTGACGAAGCTCATGCCGAAGTGAATTACGGCTGGGCGCACGCCTACAGCCCTGAGGCTCTAGCTCAAGCGGTAGAGGCGCTGGATGACCAACCCCTGGGTTATCGCATCAATATCTTCCTTGCGCGGCTCTGCTTTCGTGGGATCTATTTCCCAACCATGGGCCGCATGGCATGGGTCAAATTGATTGCTCAAAATCGGAAGACCATCTTCAAGCTGGTGAGGCAGGGGTTCAGCGCCGGGCGCGGAGGACTGTCGAAGAATCCCGACAGAATCACATCGTATGTGGAGGCGATGGCACCATCAACGGAGTCATGAACGGAAGCGGGCACTTTCTCCGCCCCAGCTCATAATTTCTCGACGCTCTTTTGCAATTTGCGGGCAAACCATTCGGGAGCGCTCTCCGGCGGAAACTGCACTGGGGCGCCAATCTTCACCCGAATCTGTCCGGGCCAGGCGAATTTTCTGCCCGCTTGCTTCCGCTCGAACAAGCCGTCGATGCGCATGGAAACAATCGGTATTCTGAGATTGTTCGCCAAAAGGCCGACGCCAGCACGAAAGGGACGCAGCTTGCCGTCGGTAGTGTGATGTCCTTCGGGGAATACGAGCACGCTGTAGCCGCGATCCACGCACTCTCCGGCGTAAGCGAAGCTGTCGCGAAAGCCTGCCTCCCGTGGCAGCGGAAACAAATTCAGCAAGGACACCCCCAGGACCCATTTTGCACGGTCATATACGCGCCCGACGAAGCCCCGCGAAGGAGGCGGAGTGCGCAGGATCTCCAGCGCCTCGCCTCCCGTCGCAATCGCCAGCTTGTGACGCAGACGAGCCGGAAGCGCCGTCAGCACGAAACCCGGATCTACGTCGCCTATGTGATTGCAGATCACCAAGACTGGCCCGCGAACCCCACGCAGATTTTCTTTGCCTTCAACGCGGGGCCATCCCAGGAGAAGCACGGCAGGACGCAAGAGCAAATAGTGCACGAGCAGTCTGACCCAGGTTACCGGCCAGCGCAGCACGAATCGTGGATAGTGATATCGAGCCCGTGGCGGAGGGCTGCCCCGCAGCAAGCGCTCGACATCGCCCAGCGTATTGGCCGCAGCAAAGCGTGTCTCCGTGAGATCGACCTGGTAGCGGTCTTCGAGCGCGCTGAGCAGTTCGACGCGATCCAGCGAACTCAGATTCAGGTCCGACTCCAGATTGGCAGTTGGGGAGACTTGGCCTGGCGAGCGTCCGGTGATCCGCTCGATCATCTCGGCCAGCGGACTCGAGGGCTGCGTACCGGTCTTCTGCGCCAGCTCATCCTGCACGGTTTTCTGGATCAGATCTCGCCGCGCCATACCAACCAGGCGGTCATGCGTTGGTACTCCGCCAGAGACTGGTTGGCGGCCTTCACCGCTGTTTCCGCGTCTTTTTCCCCATGCCGCAGAATTATCGCCGCACAGGGCTCGGCGTTGCCGTTCCGCGCCAGCGGCACCACTGCAGCATCCTTGACACCAGGTTGGCGGCGCAGAGCAGCTTCGAGGTCCTCCGGGTACACGTTCATACCCGCGGGAGTGACAATGACTTCCTTCTTGCGGCCCTTGAAGTAAAGATTCCCTTCGGCGTCGAACTTGCCAATGTCCCCGGTACGATACCAGCCCTCATCACCGGTGAGGGATTGCGGGCTCTTGCCGTTCCAGTAGCCCACGGCGACGCCATCGCCTCGGACCAGGATCTCGCCATCCTCGGCGAGTTTGACCTCGCGTCCTGCGAGCACTTTTCCGATCGATCCTTTTCCTAAACGGAAGGGATGATTGAGGCTGATGAGCGAAGTGGTTTCGGTGAGCCCGTAGCCTTGAATCACCGCGTAGCCCAGGCGGTTCCAGAACTCTTCTGTTTGTAGATCGAGCGCGGCGCCTCCCGAGATGAAAGCCCAGAATTTCCAACCGAACTGTCGGCGAACGAGTCGGAGCATCCACCATCGGCGCAGAAAATGTCTGCCTTCGGCGGCGCGGAACTTTGCCTGGAAGTCTTCAAGAACACCTTCGTCGGCGAGATCGCGCTCGATCTTCTCTTTCAGCGATTGCAGCACCCGCGGGACGGTCACCAGAACCGAAACGCGCTCCCGCCGGATTGTGTGCATCACGTCTGCGGGTTTCATCGTGTCCTGAAAGATCACTGTGCCGCTCATCAATTGCGGCAGGAAGATCCCCAGGAATTGTCCGAAGACATGGCTGAGCGGGAGCAAGTTCAGAAACCGGACCGGATGCACGAATCGTTCATACTTGAGGTAGTTGCGAATCTCAGGTTCCAGCGGCGCGATGTTAGCCAGCACGTTGCCGTGGGAGATGATGACGCCCTTGGGCTCGGCCGTGGTGCCGGAGGTAAAGACGATCTCCAAGGTATCGGAGCGTTGGACAGAAACTTGCGGATAGGGCTCTATTGAATGTCGGGAGAGGGTTTGCGCCAGATCCTCGAGAGGCAATGCCGGAATTGACGGCTGAAGGTGGCCGCGAGCACAAAGCAGGAGCTTGGCGTTGACCTGCTGATGCACACGCAGGGCAAACTCCGGGGTGGCAATGTCGTCGATGGGCACAACCACCACGGCGCGCAGTGCGCATCCCAGGAAAACTGCGACCCACTCGGCAGAGTTTGGCCCCCACAGCAGGATGCGATCGCCTTTGCCGATGCCGCGAGCTTCCAGTTCGCGTGCAAATTGGAAGGCGGCCTCCGCCACCTTCCGATACGACCAGCGCACCGTGCGGTACCCCCGACGCTGCGCGTAGGCAGTCTCCCGTCCATAGCGTAGGAAATTGTCGAGATACTCCGCGACAGAGCGGTGCTCCATACCACAAAGGGTAGCGCATTCCGGGAGTGAGAGCCGAGGTTCGCGAGGAATCCCCTGTCCCGACTAAGGCCGCGGAGCCAGGGAGCAAGCAGGGATGCTTCGACTGTGGTTGAGCTTCGCGGCGCGAAGCTCAATCCTCGCTCAGCATGACAAAGGACGCGAAGGTGTATTCGGTTCCCCTCAGAACTCGAAGTAGCCTGCGGTGCCGGTCGGACGGAGGTTGCCATCAGTTTCGTTGCTCGGCAGCAGACCGATCACGCCTCGCAGGTTCTCCCACGCAGCTTGGTTGAGGGCGGGGTCGGAGCCGACGAGTTCGCGGATCATCTGCCACGCAGCAACATTAAGGGCGCCCTCGGGCGGAGGCCCCATGGCCAGGGAGACGGAGCATTGCGGACAAAAGCAAATTCGCTTGGCCGCCGACTTTTGCCGCGGTCTTATGCCCACGGTCTGCGCGAACATATACACTGCAACCGATTTGTGTCCGGCCTCGAGCTCCCGGTTACAGCGAAGACAATATAAGTGCTCCAAGTGTCTTCCCTCTTGTCAACAGCGGCTAAAGCAAGATACTGGCTCTGCTGACTGTCTGGCTGCAAGTATGTAGAAAGATTCCGACAGCGCTCGGCGGGCCAAACACACCGGACCGCGGAGTCAGGCGGCTGTGGTAATCTGAGCACCCTTTATGGGACTTCCTCGATTCATGGCGGGGCACTTTCGCAAGCCACATGGGTGGTTCGGCTCGCTGGTGTTCGGCCGGTTCATGAACCGCATTAACCGCAAGATAACCGATGAAACCATCACCCTCCTGGAGATCAAACCGCAACATCAGGTGTTGGAGATCGGGTTCGGCGGTGGGGTCGGGCTGGCACGCGTTGCCCAGGCCGTTTCGAGGGGCAAAGTTTCAGGGATAGATTTTTCTCCGGAAATGGTCAGCCAGGCCGAGCGCCGCCTCCGCCGGCAAATCGCAGAGGGCCGTATGCAGGTGCAATTCGGAGACGTGTCGGCAATTCCGTTTCCGGATGCGACTTTCGACCGCGTACTCACTATCAACACCATCTACTTCTGGCCTGACGCCCTGCAGGGGATGGAGGAAATCCGCAGAGTTCTGAAAGATGGCGGCCGCGGAGCGGTTTCTATCCGCTCCGGGGAGAAAATGGCGAACTACCCGGTGACGAAATATGATTTTCGCCTCTTCTCCTCAGAGGACGTCGCCAGCCTGATGGAACGCGTTGGGCTTCGCGACATTCGGGTTGATCATCGTGACCGTGACAAGTGGTATGACCAGGTGGTCGTTATAGGAACCCGCTGAGGCGTGAATCCTGGGAGAAGCGACCCCGAACCAACCTGTGCTCTAGCCAGAACCGCTCTCCATCGCGCACTCTACTGCAATGGGTGTTGGATCACATTTGCCCGCGGGATGGTCGCAGGTGTCTCTGTCGTCCGCCAAGTTCCTTCACTTGTCCCACCTGCGCGGGCTGAAAGGGTGCCAAAAGGTCGCGGCGGTTTGCTATCGAGTAGGCGACCGTGGCATCGAATTCCTGCTGGTGCAGACCCGGAACGGACGCTGGACTTTCCCCAAAGGCAGCGCCGAACCGGGCTTAACGCACGCCCAGGCGGCGGCCCTCGAGGCTTTCGAAGAAGCCGGCGTTCACGGCCGCATGGAAGAAGCTGCGTTCACCCGCTACACGCGTCGCCGGGGTGACTCCACCCGGCGCGCAGCCGCGAGGTCCGGAAACGAGCTGGCCGTCAACGCTCATCTCTGTGAGGTCGTGCGGCTCGACCCGCCGCAGGAGAAGGACCGCAATCCCACCTGGTTTTCTGCCCCACACGCGAAGCAGCGTTTGCGGGAGCGGCGCAAGCCGGACTATGGGGCCGAACTTGCTAGCGTGGTCGACCACGCCGTTCACCGCATCCAGCGATTCCACACCGAACCCGGCCCGGGCCCCAACGGATCCCACGCCGACGCGCTACAAAGGGTGCAGTTCGAGTCTGTCGAAGCCACCGGAGTTTATGGTCGGATGAAGGAAGCGTCGTTGCACCTTCGTGGCCGGCGCGACGGCTTGGGAAATTCTGCGGCCGTCGAGGTGGCCGTCAACGCATACCTTTGTGAGGTGTTGCGGCTCGGCCCACCGCAATCGCCTCCCCCAAGGCCCACGTGGGTTCCGACTGAGAAGGCGAAGCGTCTGTTAGCGGAGTACAGCGAAACTGCCACAGTGACCGATGGTCCACAAAGAGACCCGTTACGGGGATCACAAATCACCGAGATTGACCACACTCGGAGGACAACCGCTGGAGCAAGAACTCCAGCTACTCGCGCCCTACGCCCAGAGCGTCAGCCACGCGATTGATGTAGTTAAACCAGGAGGCGATCAGCGTGATCTGCAGGATCGCTGTGTCATCGAACCCCGCGGCGCGCAGACGCTCGTGATCATCCTTCCAGACTTTGGTCGCATCCCGGGTGAGCTTCACCACATAGTCGAGCATCACGCGTTCCTGCGCGGCGATGGGCGCGGTGGTGTAGTCCCGCTTCAGCGCATCGATTAGCTCTTGATCCAAGGTCACGCGACGCAGAAACTCTGCGTGAGAGTCAATTCAATAGACGCAGCGGTTGGTCACCGACACCACAGTCGTGATCAGTTCGTGCTGCCGCCGATTCAGCGGTAACTCGGGAGACATCAGCGCGCCAAAAGTGGCGAAGGCGTGGTAAAGGGCCTCAGGAATCAAGCTGTGCGAGGCAACGATCTGCGAAGACTCTCCGCCTGCCACCGGATGCACTGGGGTAGCGTATTCGGAAGGATACATATCCTTCTGATTCTCAACCGCTTGTCTGAGTTTTTCGCCAGCCTCGGAGAGTGGGATAGTGCGGATCCAGGTCATAGCCTCTTGCCTTTAATCGAGAAATTTGTACAATTTTTTCGTTTACAAAACTACACCTGATTTGTGAAGCCTGCCAATGCCAGAATCCTGAAGTTTCAGGCAATGGTAAGCGATTCATTCGCGGACTCCCCCGCGCGGAGGGACCCAGTCGATGAGCATTATGGTGTGGAAGATCCTGCGGAAGCTGCCTAAGCCGGCGCTGCTTTTGGTACTGTTTTTCCTGCTGGCGGCGGTGGCCCGCGCCTAGGCGGCTGGAATTGGTGTCTTCTACCTTGGGTCCCACGGGCCGGGACACCCGTCCTCCCACGCCGCCGCGGTTCCCCTGGTAACCCGGTCGTACACTCCCTTTTGGTAACCCTTGGTAACCATACGATTCTGACTACCCAGCCGTACAATGACCCTTGTCTGGAAGACCATCGCCTAAGAAATACGGCGTTAGGCCGATGAATGGCGAAACCGCCCTTTGAGTTTCGCCCGGGCAGGTAGGTTTCCGGGCAGGTAACAACACGGAGCTGGAGTCCGCACTTCTATGGCGTTTGGGTTTGGCTTCAACAAACAAAAGGTCCTCAGTGCCGCGGAGAAGTTCGTCCAGCAGGGCAAGTTGCAGAACGCCATCACTGAGTATGAAAAAGTTGTCAAGAACGATGCCAAGGACCTCACCGTGTTGAACACCGTGGGCGACCTGTATTCGCGTCTAGGCAATACCGACAAAGCCGCGGAATGCTTCAAGAGTGTGGGCGACGCCTATGCCTCGCAAGGTTTCACGGTGAAGGCGATTGCCATGTACAAGAAGCTCAGCAAGCTGAAGTCCTCGCTGGAGTGCGTGCTTCGGCTGGCGGAGCTGTACACCCAACAGGGCCTGTTCAACGACGCGCGCGCCCAGTACCTGCAAGTGGCGGAAGAGTTCCTGCGCAACGGCGAACTGGAACAAGCGGTACGCATTTTCCAGAAGACACTGGAGATGGACCCGGAAAACGTGGCCATGCGGACCAAGCTGGCCGAAGTGTACGTCCGGCTGGGGAAGAAAAACGAGGCGTGGCAGATTTTCTCCGCAGCGGCCGAGACCCTCCGTTCCAAGGGTCAGCTGCAAGCCGCGGAAGAGATTCTGCAACGCTTGCTCACTCTGGAACCGAATAGCAGCTATGCGTTGCTGCTGCGTGGCCGGAATGCATTTGACAACGGGGACATGGCGGCCACGATCCAGTGTCTGGAGAAAGTCGCCGATCTCGACAGCAACCCCGACGGGCTGAGGACTTTGCTGCAAGCGTATGTGCAGACCGGGCGCTTGCCGGAAGCCGGGACCCTGGCGGCCAAGCTGTTGTCGGTCCACAACGACATTGGGGCCGTCCTCAATTATGCCGACGCACTGATGGCCGGCGGACAGTTCGAACAAGCTCTACAGGTCTATCAGCAGCATTCCGACCGTCTGCTGGCGGCGGATCAAGGAAAGATCCTGGAAAACCTGCATTCCTTGATCGGGCACGTTCGCGAGAATGCAGCAGCGCTTGAGACCCTCCTGGATCTGCTGAACAAAGCGGGGGACACCACCCACGTGACCGAGGTCTACGAACTCCTCGCGCACGCCTATGTCCAGAGCGGAGGCCTCGAGAAAGCGCGCGATTATTACCTTAAGCTGACGCAACTCGAGCCGGAAAATCAGATTCACTCGCGTAACTATCAGCAAGTCCTGGGCAAGCTGGGTACTTCCTCCGGCTTACGCCTGATCACCCCGGAAGAAGGCGCGGTCCTGGTGGATGAACTGGAGGCCACCGCCCCCTTCATCGATCAGCGTTACGCCGATGAGATTGCGCTCGCAGTCCGCAGCGCCTTGACCGATGCCGAGCTTTTCATTTCGTACAACATGCCCGCCAAGGCGTTAGGGCCACTGCTTTCTGCCTTGCCGCAGGCCCCGCGCGACCTGAGGATCAACCAGCGTCTGGCGGCCCTACACACTCGAGCCAGTCGGTTCACCGAAGCTGCCGTCTGCTGCCGTACATTGGAAAGCATTTACCACGACGCGGGCTATCCTGAAGAAGCCACCCGGTATGGCGAACTCGCCGGGAAATACGAAGAACGCGCGTCTGTGGTACCAAGCGTGCCAAGTCCGGTTGCTACGCCGCCTGAGCCCCCGGTGGTCGCTCCTGAGGCCACTGCAGCCAATGCCTTTCCTGAAGCAACAGTGCCCGAGATTGCGTGGGCAACTCCCGAAACGTCAGACGTGCAGCCGCCCATGGCGTCAGAGACCTTCTTCCACGAATCCGCCGCGTTGTCCCAGCCCGGGGCCGCGGAGACTCCGGAATTCGACGTTCAGTCCGAACCGGTAGTTGAGGAGGCCATCGATCTTTCGGCTGAGTGGGAAGGTGCGCTGTCAGACGAAACTGCGCCCACGGTCCAGGTCCATGGTAAGGACAAAGCCGCATCGGCTCATCCTGCTCCCGCAAACCAAGAGGCCGTCGCCGAGGCCGTGGAGGAGTTTCGCTTCTACTTGGCAAACGGGATGACGGACGAGGCCCAAGCCACCTTCAAGAAACTGGAGCAACTGGGGCCGGACGCGTCCCAACTGTCCGCGCTTCGTGAAGAACTTGCCGCCGCACTGGCGAAAGCTCCAGCCGCAGAAGCGGTTTCGGTCGAACAAGCGGACACCATGGTAGAGACTGCTGAGACCGAGGCAGTTGCTGCCGAACCGCCGAAGCTGGCTGCGCTCGATGCACTTGTCGGTGACTTGGAATCCTCTCTCGGGGAAGGATTTCTGCCGCAAACGGCCATCCATGAGCCTGAAACCGCGCCAAAAGCCCAACCCGAGATCGCCGCGGCGGCCACACATGCTCAAGCGGACCACGGAACCGAACCGGCCGGCACGCTGAACGAGTTCGTTACCGACCTGGAAACATCCTTGGGGGACAGCTTCTTGCCCGGGGCGCCGCCTGCACCGCAAGTCGAGCCGGTAGCAGCAGGAACTGTGGCAACTGCTACCCCAAGTGTGCAGCCGCAGTCCACGGAGGTTCCGGCCGCCATGGCGGCGGCAGCTGCCCAGAGCGCGCCGGCGCAAGCGGCCGCCGCTGCATCCCCGACGTTTACCTATCAGCCGACGCCGATGCGGCCCCTCGCCTCACCCGCGCCGAGTTCGGCGCCTGCGAAGTTCGACGCCGCGGCCAGCGTGGATCTCGCGGGAATGTTCGGCGAGTTGAAGCAAGAACTTGAGGAAGAATCCACGGCCACCGAGGAGGATCCCGAGACTCATTACAACCTTGGGGTCGCCTTCCGCGAGATGGGACTCCTCGACGAAGCGATCGGAGAATTGCAGAAAGTCTGCCAAGCCGTCGATCATGGCCATCCATTTCCGCACGTCATGCAGACCTACACCTGGTTGTCTCAGTGCTTCTTGGACAAAGGCGTCCCGGAGGTGGCGATTCGCTGGTACGAGAAGGCCCTCAACCTGCCAAACCTCGAGGAGGATACCCGCACCGCCCTGCATTACGAGCTGGCCTCTTCCTATGAGACAGCCGGAAACAGGACTGCTGCCCTGGGCCACTTCATGGAGGTTTACGGCACCAACATCGACTATCGCGATGTGGCCGAGCGCATCAAGAGCCTGAAGTCGTAGAATGTCCCGATGGGTTACTACCCCTTGCTTGGGACGTACCTTGGCGAAGTTCCGACCGTCCTCCCCAGGTTTTCCGGGAGCCCATCGTGAAGGCAGACCGGAATATCTCCCAGCAAAGCACTTCCGAACCGCCCGGTGTGGTTCTGCGTTCGGCGGAGGACCCCGCCCCTCCTGCCAATACCGCACACACGGAGCCCACCCCCACAGACGACAGGCCTCACATCGGCTTCGATCTGTGGCTCCATCGGGCTACGGTATTGCTGTTCGTGTTTGTGTGTGCCATCGTCGGAGTGCTGTTGATGATTTTTCCCTGGAGGCCGGAATGGACGGACAACCGCCTCTTGTTGGCATATCCTGAGTTGCGGGCCTTTGTCGCTAATGGTTTTGTCCGTGGGGTGTGCACCGGCCTGGGGTTGCTGGACATCTGGATTGGCTTCTGGGAGGCCATTCACTACCACGAGGGGAAACTCTCCTGAACTGAGTGTACCGGGACAAGCAGTTGACTGCCGCACTCCACCAGGGTCGGCTGGACGATGAGATTCGCCGCAGGCTGGTCAAGAAGAGAACATCATCATGACTGATGGTCAAACTAAACGTGCGCCTCTTGCCTACAAAAACGAAACCTTCCTGCAAAGCCCCGACGGACGAATCCTTCGGATTCTTTCGGAGTACGCCGAACCTTTGGCCCGTTTTCGGCGAGAGCAGATTCAGGATACGGTGGTCTTTTTCGGGTCGGCGCGCTTTCACAGCCGTTCGGTAACCGAGAAGAACCTGGCTGCACTGGACGCTGGCGGCAAGCTGCCCGGCGGGGATGGAGGCCGACGAAGGGAGCAGGCGCTGGCAGCGGTGGACATGGCACGCTACTACGAGGACGCCCGACGGCTGGCTTTTCTGCTGAGCCAATGGTCTATGCACATTCCAGCGCGCCGCCGCCGTTTCGTGGTCACCACCGGCGGGGGCCCGGGCATCATGGAAGCGGCCAATCTGGGCGCCAAAGAAGCCGGCGCGAAAACCATTGGTCTGAACATCCATTTGCCCTTCGAGCAGGTTCCGAACCCATACATCACTCCGTCGCTGAATTTCGAGTTTCACTACTTCTTCATGCGCAAGTTTTGGTTCGCATATCTGGCGAAAGCCCTGGTGATTTTCCCCGGCGGCTTCGGCACCTTCGATGAACTGTTTGAAATCCTGACCCTGGCTCAGACGCAGAAGCTAGCGAAGAAGATCCTGGTCGTAATCTATGGCAGCGAGTACTGGAACCGGCTCATCAATTTCCAAGCCATGGTTGATGCGGGGACGATCTCTTCCGAAGACCTGGAACTTTTCAAGATTGTGGACTCGCCCGAGGAAGGATTTGAGTTTTTGCGCGACGGATTGACCGAACACCATCTTGGCCCCGAGCCGAAGCGCAAAGCGGAAGCCATGCCGGAGATCGCCAAGACCAATCCATGATAAGTTCGAAATGGAGGACGGGCGTCCTCGCCCGTCCAGGCCCAGTCCAGGCTTGGATTGCGATTGCTCCTCTATTACATTACCGACCGGAGCCGCTTCCCCGGAGACGAGAATTCTCGCCGCCTCGCGCTACTGCAAAAGATTGCAGAGGCGGCCCACTGTGGAGTGGATTTCATCCAGTTGCGGGAGAAGGACATCTCTACCTGCGAACTGGAAGACCTTGGCCATGGTGCGGTTCGCGCCGTTAGTGAGCATTCCCAGCGGACTCGCCTCCTGATTAATTCGCGGACCGACGTGGCTATTGCTTGTGGAGCGGACGGCGTGCACCTGCGGTCTGGCGATATTTCGCCGGCCGACGTGCGAGGTGTCTGGAAGCGTAGCGTCGGCGCCCTCGCCCGCAAAGAACGCGGCTCGGTACCCTGCATTGCCCTTTCCTGTCACACGCTGCATGATATTGAACGTGCGGCCTCCGCGGCCGTCGACTTCGTGGTCTTTGCCCCAATTTTCGAAAAGAAGGACGATCCCGCTGCCGCCGCGGTCGGGATCGCTGGGTTGCGCGAAGCCTGCCAGCAGAAGATTCCGGTGTTGGCGCTGGGCGGCATCACCCTAGAAAATGCTCATATCTGCATTGAGGCCGGGGCGGCGGGGGTTGCGGGGATACGGCTCTTCCAGGAGAACGCTGTCGCCGATGTGGTGCGGCGGTTGCGCGGCTAGACCGCCCACTTCTCCCCTGTGCTAGGCTCAATCGGTTGGCGATGGCGGCTGTGCAAACACCAAGCTTAAACCAGAAATACATTGTGCCCAGGCTAGCGCCGATTCCGGCCGGCTGGTTCTGGATGGGCTCAGAAACCGGACAGGACAATGAGCGCCCGCTGCATCGCGTATGGGTGGACGCCTTCTTTCTAGCCCAGTGTCAAGTGACCAACGCAGAGTACGCCTGCTTTCTCAATGCAACCGGTAACCCGGCACCTCCGCGCTGGCTTGACCCCAATTTCAATCATCCGGAGCAACCGGTAGTCGCAGTTTCCTGGTTCGAGGCCGTGCAGTATTGTGAGTGGCTCAGCACCTTGATCCAACAGAGGTATCGCCTCCCCACCGAGGCGGAGTGGGAACGTGCGGCGCGGGGCGGGGTAGAGGGAAAGTTATTCCCGTGGGGCAACGACCCGCCGCAGTCGCTGCCTAACTACGCTAAACGTTGGCAAGGCGCGCCCGAGCGGGTGGCATGCCACGCCCCGAACCGCTTCGGTTCGTATGACATGTGTGAGAACGTGCACGAATGGTGCAGCGATTGGTATCAGCCCGACTACTATGCGGTCTCCCCGGAACGCAACCCGCGCGGCCCGGAAACAGGGAAGCGCCGCTCTTCCCGGGGAGGCTCATGGCGACACCACGTTAAGGTGACGCGCTGCTCAGCCCGCTCCAGCATCCCCCCGGAATTCCAATACGCAGATTACGGATTCCGCCTGGCCTGTGACTTGCCTTGAATCATTTCGCGGAGCGGCGGCTAGAGAGCAGGGCGAGGATTTCGCGAAGCCCCTGGCGGATGTGTTTCAAGTCAGACGCGGGACGTTCGGGAAACGGCAAGGGGTTCTGCTTCTGGTCAGTTTTGCTCTCCGTCCGCAGCTGCTGGCGCGCGCCAGCAATGGTGAAGCCTTCCTCATAAAGCAGGTTCTTGATGTGCAGCACGCTCTCCACATCTTTGCGGCGATACATCCGCTGTCCGGTACTGCTCTTGACCGGTTTGAGCTGGGGAAACTCAGTTTCCCAAAAGCGCAACACGTAGGCCGGTAGACGGCACAGGTGGGCCACTTCGCCAATACGGAAGTAGAGCTTCTCGGGAATGATCACGTCGGCGGTCTTGACGGACTTGGCCACACGCTTGTTCTGAACGCTCGCCCGGATTCCAGAAGTGGCCGGCATGGCAAGGGGACCCTTAGTCCCTACCGCGTTTCTAGCACGACTGGGCGTCAAGGACAACCCCCGTTTACTACTCGCTGCCGGTCGGGGAGGGCATCCAGCCAAACTAAAGTTTCCTGTTTCCGCGCCGATAGGGTAGATAGGCCGAGCTAGTAGCAAAGGCGGATGGGCGAATGGAACTGACTTTAAAGAATTCTAATGCGCTGCCGATACCTGAATTGCAAGGAGAATGGTCAACCAGAGGAATCCGATGAGAATCGACTTAAGCCATACCATCCCGGGGGCCCGGGATTCGGAGGAAGCCTCCCGGGCGAGTTCGCGGCCAAGCTCGACAGGTACTGGGGGCGAGCCGACGGGGGGAGATGCAACAAAACTCTCGTGGGGTCGAGCGAGTGTGCAGGCACTCACGGCCAGCGTGCAGCAATTGCCCGAGATCAGGCAGGAGAGGGTAGCGGCCTTGACTCAGATGATCCGGAACCGCACTTATCGAGTGGGCGCCGAGCAGGTAGCAGAAGCCCTGATTTCCCACATGGCGGGGCGCTCCGTGGGCTGAGTGCCTGGTCAGCAAGGGGGTGCCATGAGCGAGATCAGCAGCGAGCGCTTGGAGCCAACTGCACCCGTACCCGAGCGGCTCGGAGACACGCCACGGCGTGAACCTGGCCCGCGGTCGCGCCGCCAGCCCCCGCCGCAGACACCCGACAGCCCGGAGGCGGTGGAGGCTTCCGAAGCGCCACCCCATCAGGTGGACAGCTTGGCTTGAGACGAGCGGAAACCATGGATGCAGAAGAACGTTCCTCGGCATACGAACAGCACAGGCGGCGCCTAGACCTGATGCGGGAGTTGGCCCATTCGCTGGCGCTGGCCCAGGCAGCCGTGGTTCGATCCGATCTCCGGGACATGCAATGCCAGACGGCTCAACAGCAGAGACTGTGTGAGCAGCTGAGTCAATTGGGGCAGCTCGCCTCGCCGACGGAGTTCTCCGCAGCGAGGCGCGCTCCTGCGGCGCTGGCTGGCTGGACGCGATGTGAAGGCGCGGCTTCTGCACTGGCGGGTGAGCGTTGGGGGGCGCTGCTGGAGGAGTTAACCCAGGTCGAGTTGCAGGTAGCTGGGCTGAACCGGGCGTACGGGGCACTTCTGCGCCGTGCCAGCCGCACGGTCGAGATCTTTTGTCGGGTGTTAGCGACCTCGGGAGTCACCTACGGTCCGCCGCAGTCCAGGCAAAACCCGAGTGCCGGACTGAGGAAGTGAACCATGCCAAGTCTCTATGGGACGATGTCGATCGCCACGGGCGCCCTGGGAGCAGAACAAGGCGCCCTGGATGCCACCACAAACAACGTTGCCAACGCCAACACACCAGGCTATTCGCGGTTGCGGCCAGTCCTGGCGGAGAACGACCCCATCGTCGTGGGGTCCGTGACTTACGGCACCGGCGTGTCGCTGGCGAATCTGCAGAGCCTGCGAGACCCGATTCTGCAGCGCCGCATCCAGGAGGAAATCCAGCAGCAGGGCCAGCTGAACGGATTTGTGGCCGCCATGCAACAGGCCCAGGTACAGTTCACCGCGAGCAGCGGCGACATCGGCATCCAGATATCGAACTTCTTCAGCAGCCTCGATCAGCTTTCCACTGACCCTACCAACTTGGCCCTGCGCCAGGGAGTATTGACGGCGGCCGGCAACATGGCTGGCGCGTTTAACAACACCGCCAACAACCTCTCCTTGCAAAGGTCGAATCTGGATTTGAGCATCACCCAGGACGTAGAACAAGTAAACGTGCTCACGGACCAGATTGCGACTCTCAATATCCGCATCAGCGAACTGGAGGGCGTGAAACGGGATGCCAGCCCGTTCATCGACCAGCGCGACATGCTGATTGGACAGCTGTCCAGCCTCATTGACGTTGCCACCATCCAAAGCGACGATGGCCTCACTTTAACCACATCCAACGGCATCGCGCTGGTTGTGGGCGGCCAAAGCTTCGCCCTCACCACCCAGATCAATGCCGCGGGGCAGCATGACATCTATTCCCAGGGAACCGACATCACCGCAAGGTTGACCTCGGGTGAGTTGGCGGGGCTGCTCCAGGTAAGGGACCAGAAGATTCCAACCCTGCTCTCGAACTTGGACACGCTTGCCGCCGGACTGGCCAACGCCCTGAACACCGCCCACCATGCGGGTTTCGATCTGAATGGGGACCCGGGCGGGAATCTTTTCGTGACGCCACCGGTTTCCGGGCAGGGAGCGGCCGCGTCCATGGCTGTCCAGATCACCGATCCTGTGCTGATCGCCGCCAGTTCCGATGGAGCCCCCGGCAGCAACGGCAACCTGGCCGTGCTCTCAGCTGTGCACGACCAAGCGGTCGCGGCCGGCCAGAACCCAACAGATTTTTACTCGAACCTGGTATTCGGAGTCGGCAATGACGTGTCCTCAGGTTCAGCGGAGCTCAGCTCCGCACAGCTGATCCTGACGCAACTGCAAAACCAGCGGGGAAGCATCTCCGGCGTCTCGCTCAACGAAGAGGCCGCCAACATGCTGCAGTATCAGCGCGCCTTCGACGCCGCGGCACGGGTCGTCACCACCATCAACGAAATGCCTCGCTCCTGCGCGGAAGCCGGGGTACTACAGCGCGTCGTTTCTTTGACCCAAATCCCCGAGCAGATCCTGCAGGCGACTCGTTATCGCAAGCACGCCTAGACTGGCATTCCTTCTCTGCTGGTCTGAAGCACCTGACCAACCATTTGCAGCAGAGACTCCGCAGAAAAGGGTTTCGATAAGTAAAACATTCCGTCCGCGGCGATTCCGCTGCGGGCAACGGGATTGGTCGGATACCCCGATATGAAGAGAGTTCGGATCGTTGGGCACGCGGTTCTTAGGTCCGCAGCAAGATCCCGACCGTTCTGTCCTGGCAAGACCATATCCGTAAGCAGGAGTTGCACCACTCCGTGGTGTCGATCGAATAGCACCTTCGCTTCCTTTGCGTCGCGCGCCCTCAGAACCCGATAGCCTTCATACTCCAGGACCTCGCCGGCGACATCACGCACGAAGGCTTCGTCCTCCACCAGCAGAATAGTTTCCCCTGCGGAGGGTTCGCTGGAGGCGGCCAGCGACGACGATTCGGAGAGTTTTTTCGTGAATGTTGCTGGCTGGTACACGGTGTCTCCTCGCTTGCAGGAAGCGATGTGCATTCGGGCAACCATCTGCAACTTACCTCCAGCCAAGCAACCCGCGCAATGTTCTGACTGAGTTGCGCGCCGTACCGCAACCCACAACTCTATCCAATACGGTCGCAGCAGTCTTTTCGGGAAAGCACGTGCAAATTGGCGGGAATTTCGTCCCAAAGCGAGAAAGGCCTCTGTGGTGTCCCTATCGAGACCGGGTCAACAAGGTCTGATTGGGATCCACTACGACCCTTCGTGTGCCCAGCGGCGCGCTTACCTGGAAGGGAGTTTCTGGCCCATCCGCGAACACCCGCCCTAGCGCCGTGGTCTTTCCTTCTCGCGATGCGAATAGCGGGACCGGGGTCACCAGATCATTCGGAGCGTCCTTCTGCAGCAGGGCTCCGCTGACCGTGGTGGAACCTGGATGATCGACATACTTCACGTTCTTCAGTTCGTAGCGCGGGACGAAATTTCCCTCAACCCAGCCCCGGTAAAACCAGTCCAGCGATCTCCGGCCTTCAAACCACATGGGGCGGGGCAACTCCTCCTCAAAAGCGCGCAGCAACTGACGAGTAGTTATGGACTTTCCTTGGTACTGGTTTCGGACGCGGCGCAGGGCCCGCACAAATGGTTCATCCACCGGTTCGGACGCGCCACTGGACCTCTCCCGGCTACCAGGTTGCTCGGAGTCGCGCATCATGTATCGCAGCATGTGAAGAAGCCAGGTGCCGCGCCCATAGCTGATGGCCTCGTAGCCGTTGGGAAATTGCGAACAGGAGAGCCGCCCCCCCAAGGTCACGGGCCCGGCCTGCATAAGTGGCACACCGTCCCGGTTCTTCTCTAACAGGTCATGCCGGTATTTTTCCAGCAACTCGCGGAACCTGGAAGGATCCTGTTCTTCCACCAGCATGAGCGAACTGTAATTGGCCAGCGCCTCCGACAACCATTGATCGCGATAGTCGTTCCAGATCACCAGGTCTCCCCACCACTGATGGGCGGTCTCGTGGGCAATCACGATGCTGATCAGGGTTTTCGCTTCCGGACTGATGTGGAGTTCGGACTCTTCCTCTTCGGTGAGAAACGAGAGGCTGGAAAGAAAAATCAAGCCCGGCCAACCTTGACTCACGCTGCCGGGCATCTGTGTGAGGGCCAGGCTGCTGTACGGGTAGGGTCCAAATCGCCGGGAAAAAAAATCGACCGCCTGCGCCGACGCGTCTGCCACCATCTGCGCATTGCGCGCCGGCGAGGGCGGTAGCGGCGGCGGAACCACCACCGGTGGTGAGGTCCTCCCCGGGTCTTGAACGACGGAAGCACTTGCCTTGGGGAAACCACGTTCCATCGCTTTGGTTGCGTAGGTTTCGACGACCACAAAGCCAGCCCGAGCTTCCACCTTCTGATACTTTCCCAAGTTGAATCCTGCGACCGGAATCGGACGCTCCGAAATCCAATGGCTGAACTGCTCTCCAGAGGCCTCCCCGCTGGCGCTGACCGGGCCCGAGGTTTCCTCGACCCGCTTGCCGGTCGCTACCAATGTCCAGTCCGACGGATAGTGGAACTCCAAATCGAAGTTCGACATGGCAAGGCCGCGGTTGGGATACCAGGTTCCTCGGGCGCCCACGTATAGCAACCCTGGTCCGGCCTCGGCCAGCACCTCACCGCCATACACAAAGCGCAACTGGATGCGCTGGCCCGTCTGGACCGGCTGAGGGAAAACTATCGCGACCAGGTCATTCCCGCGGCGCGCCAGTTGCGTGCCCTCGAGAGCGGGGTTGTGGATGAACTCAACCGGATGTCCGTCGGCCTCGACCTGCTTCACGACGAGCGTCCGGGCCAGCTCGAACAAGAAAGTCCGCTGTCCTCGCTTCCGCATGTGGAGCTGCAACACTGCCTCGGCGTCTATCGTAGTAGGGGGCTTTATGTCCGCGCGAATTTTGCAGTCAGTAATGTCGACCGCGCTGGCCCGGCCCTCTTCGGTGGCGATGGCGTTCGCGGCTTCCGCATCAGTCTTCTTTTTCAGCAATGAGTACGAGGCCCAAACGTTGTAGTAGGTCCCGCTGTCCGCGGTCTTCAGCTGCCCGGCCCAAACCTGCTCCGGCGCATTCGAGTCAAAGGAAACGTCAAACGTTCCCTTGGTCATCCCCTGCATGCGTACGTGCAGGAAGCGGTCGTCGGCGCTTGCGGACTTTGTGACTTCGGCGCCCTGGTTCGCCGGGCCCGCCGCCGGGAGAGATCCGCTAAACGTCACGAAGAGGCGGAGCGCGTCCTGCTCAGCGAGATTTTGTGCGGTCTGGTTCCATTGATCCACGAATTCCTGCGCATTCTCGGCGGGGTTAAGCGACGGCTGCAGCTGCGCGAAGGTGTCGTCGTTGAAGCGGAAGTAGGCGCCGCTGAACCTTTCTTCCAGGATGGCCGCGCCGGTCTGCAGCATCATCGAAGCGCGTTCAGCTTGGTCGGGCGGGGTCAGGAGAATCTCTCCCTCGCCTTCGAACAACGCTCCGGTAACCCGCCCCGCAACATCCGCCGTGAACCCGATGACGCCATCCTCGAGAGAAATGTGAAAGGCCGCCCGGTCGATCGACACGTCGCGAGCGTGAAACACGCGGGTTGGGTCGAGGCCGACGTTACCCAACTGCAAAAAGAGGTTCTCGGAAGAGCTGACCGGCGGCGGTGGTGTTTTGTCGGAGGCCCTGACAGCGGGCACGGCCACGTGATTGGAGAGATCTTGGCCGAAGCACGGGATGACCGCAGCTGTGAGCGACACACAGAGCGCCAGATGCAGTATGCTCTGCCTCTTCGTTCCAATTACCTTGGTCACCTACGCTGGCCACTCCCCATAAACTAGAATGCGCCTGAGTGCGGGCACCTGTCATCTTCTTCTTTTTGTTTGCCTTTGTGCTGGCCGCTTTCCCAACCCAAGCCCCGGCCGAGGTGATCCATCTCAAGAACGGCCGCACCATCTGGGCAGACCACGTCCGCGAAAACGGTTCCCGGATCGAGTACGACCTGGGCGATGACACCTACGCCATCCCAAAATCTTCGGTCGACCACATTGAAGCTGGAGGCATGCCGCCGGAGTACTCCGCCTCGGGCAGCGGCGGTGCGAGTGCGCGTGACCTTCCCAACTTTGTCCCGGCGGACAATCTGAAAAACAACCCGGCAATGGTGGACAATGTCATCCGCAACGGGAAGGTTGATCAAGACGAGTTGTCTGCTCTGGAACATGCCGAGAATGCGGAGGCCACTGCCGCGGGCTACTTCATTGCCGGCAAACACGAGTTCGATCATGGCAACTTTCCAAAGGCGCGCAGGTATTTAGACACCGCGCTGCGCTTCAATGGCCAGGACCCGACCATCCTCAATTACTATGCGGCGACACTGGTTAAGACAGGGAATGCCAACGAGGCCCTGACCTATGCCGAGCGCGCGGTCCGTGCAGCGCCCGATTCGCCGGACGCGTTGACCGTTCTGGGCTATGTGCAGTTGGCAGCCGACAGGAATCAGGAGGCGATTCGCACCTGGAAACGCTCTCTGGAACTCCGCCCCGATGCCCTGGTGCAGAAGTACCTGGAAAAGGCCGAACGTGACGTCAAGGCCGAGGCCAACTACTCTGAGCATGAGAGTAGCCACTTCACCCTTCGCTACGAAGGCAAGCAGACTTCAGAAGGGTTCCGTGGCCAGCTGCTGGCCACATTGGACTCGGAATATGACGACCTGGTCCGTCAGCTGGGGATCGCTCCCCGCGATAGCATCGCGGTCGTGCTCTACACCGAGCAGACATTCTTCGACGTCACGCAGGCCCCCTCATGGAGTGGCGCCGTCTTTGACGGCAAGTTGCGCATCCCGGTGCAGGGGTTAACCTCAGTCACGCCCGAGCTGGCCCGCGTGCTCAAGCACGAACTGGCTCATTCCTTCATCAACCAACTCT
>JAIQFW010000087.1 GCA_020073105.1 Terriglobia bacterium | reverse complement strand
GCAGAAAAGTACCTAAAAAGTACCTGGGGTGGGCCGATCTCTTGAATCACGCGACCGCCCCCGGCGTGCGGCACAGCTCGACCGCCCCGAGACGATCGTTGGCGCCGAGCTTACGCAACATGCGATGGATGTGGTTCTTTATCGTCTGTTCGGAGAGATTAAGCTGCGCGGCGATTTCCTTGTTGGTAAGGCCTCGGCTAATCATTTGGATTAGTTGCTGTTCCCGGCGCGTGAGGCCAAGACTGTGTTTGATGACCAAGCTGGGAGGGTGGCTGTTCTGATTGGCCACGCGCTCAAACAATGCCAGGCAGAGGCTAGGGGGGCAAACGGCTTCATTATTTGCGACAGAACGGACCGCAGCCGCCACTTCCATTGCGGAAGCATCTTTCAACACATAACCCACCACGCCGTCCCGCACCGCCCGCAGGAAGGTCTCCCGGTCGGTCTCCATCCCGATCAAAACCATCTTGATATTTGGAATCGCCGTCCGCAACTCCGAGACCAACCGCAAGTCCGATAACGCGATCGCAGCCGAGTCGGACAGTACTACGTTCGGAGCGGCACTGCAGATTTGTTCTACTACGTCCTGCGAGAAGGCGACTGCGCCCACTACGCGGATGTCGCTCTTCTTGTTCAAAATGCGGGTAAGCGCTTCTCGCAAAAGGCGGTTCTCGGCTAATATGAAAACCTGGACGATCTCAGCCGGATCAGACATTACGAACCTCTACACCTTCGCATGCGCCCCTCACGCGATGTTCTCGGTGCTTTCAGTGAGATAAAACTCGCTCGGTTTCCTCAAAGCATATATGGTTTCGCCGCAAAATGCGAGAAGCACGGCAGTTAATTAATTGAACTGTAGGAACGCGCTGGTGCCAAGAACTTCGACGAATACCACCTATTGTAGTGGCAATTGCCTGAGATTTCACTAAGTTATGTCGCTCGTGGCGCTCCGATCGGCGTCTCGGTGGACTCATACCAAGGTCGCTTGGACTATCGTTTTGTGGCATTCTGTCCGCATTGTTACAATGCTTTGCGAGTTCTTCCAAATTGCCGTACGATTTCGCTAATTCATGGTCGATGCAGCGCCCGACCAGACCGAAATTAGTAAGCAGCAATGGCAGTCCGAGCCTGATCAAAATTGAACCACACTGTGAGCTGCGGGGTCCGTTCCGGCGATTTCTTGAAAAAGGAGGCGCAGACGCCGCTTCATCAATTGTTCCTCGCAGCCGGTGTGCCCTGTGAAATCTGGACGAACTCCGAATCCATCCTTGAAGCCGCCCGCGAAAGCTTTCTTCCCGTCGACGAGCCGAGACCCGCAGTCGAGTTTCGCATGCGCTTCTGGGTGGACCCGGAGGATACAAGTCAAGCGCCCTGGCCGAAGCCGCACGTGAGAGGCTTAGAACATCTCGTGTTCGCCGGTTTTGATATCGGGAGCTCGGCGCTGGTTGATCTTCGCGCTCGCCGTGCGATCGGCCGGTTCTCCTCACGGATGGGCGCCGATCGGGCCTACTGGACGACCGTGGTTTTCCCCATGCTCCTGTCGATCGCAGGGGGCTCGGCCGGTATCGCTGAGATCCACTGTGCCTGCGTGGCAAAGGGTCAAAACGGACTGCTCTTGGTAGGACGCTCGGGCTCTGGAAAATCAACACTGTCTGTGGCCTTGTCTCAGGAAGGTTTCGGATTTCTGTCCGACGATCGGACGTACTGTTCTCTGCGAGAAGGTCGGCTGTCGGCCTGGGGCCTGCCCACGCAGCTCAAATTACGAGGTGATGCGGCCGCCTGGTTTCCAGAGCTGCGAGATGAAGAACGGACAGATACACCGAGTGGGGAGCAAGTATTTCGCCTCCAACCGGAACCCCGGCTCGGTATCAATCGCATCCGCGGGTGTGAACCGCGCTGGCTGGTCTTTCTGGAACGACGAGAAGGCGCTGAATTTCACTTGAGCCAGATGTCATCATCCACAGCGGCCGAAATGCTGGAGGATGGCCTGTTAGCAGAACTGCCTGCAACAGTCGAGAAGCAGTCGCAGACCATTGCCCGGTTGGTGGAGCTCCCATGTTGGCTCTTGCGATATGGGTCGCAACCGCCCCAGGCAGTCAGCCGGGAGCTCGCCTATCGATTCCACACCGAATCAGGAGACTACGCCCTGGTTCAGACGTCAACCAACGAAAGTGACAAACCTGCCTGAAAGCCGCAGATGTCAGACTCTGATGGCACTAACCCTGTCAGACGTGTGGTGTTTACGTACTCGAGGTCGGCGATGAAGCGAGCAGATCCTCTGCGTCGTTTCACGCCCACGCCGCATGGTGTCGAGTTGCCAGTAATGGGACACTCGCTGCGCCTGGAAACCAATAGCCAGAGAATTCTCGAGCATGCGGTAGACCTCTTCTCCATGTACCCGGGCGCACGCAGTCAGTGCTCGGAGTTTCTTTGGAGGATCGTCAGCCAGTCGCACCCTCCGATGCATCCACCTTGGCCGCAAAGGTCGGCGTTCTCCGATGACGGCCTTCGTTACATCGAATTTGGCCAGAGAAATTTTCTGGCCGTCGACCTCGACGCGCGCGAAGGTGTTGCCTTCCTCACGGAGGGGTTGGTAGAAGATGAGCTTGGGTTGACCAGTCCATTTCTGGACAACTTGTTTTGTATGACCGCCGCCAGTCTGGGCCTCACTGCTGTGTCCGCTGCCTGCGTAGGCCTGGGTGAGGAGGGCCTGCTGGTCATGGGCTCTCCCAACAGCGGCAAGACGACGGCAAGCTACATCGCGGCCAAGAACGGCCTTGAATTTCATGCTGATCGCGCCCTGTTCATCGAGAGGAAAGAAGCAAGCTTACAGGCCTGGGGCGATTTCTGGCCGGCCGCCTTCCGGCCGGAGACCCTGCACTTTCTTCCAGAGCTTCAGGCTTCGGCTCGCCTTTTCCGCTACGGTGATTTTCAATTTTATTATCTGAATAAGCGTGCCTTTCAAAATGCCCAGACGCACCCCATTGTCCCGGTTTGTTGTGTGTTTCTTGACCGGCAGGCGACGCCAATATTCCGCTTATCGGCAGTTCCCCGCGCTGAGTTCTCCCGGCGTGTTGCGGGATTGGCAGCTTTTCAAGACGATGCCCGCTTCGAGTCGCAGCGCGCCGCAGTCTTCGGTGCTCTGGGAGAATTGCCGGCGTACGACCTGACGTACAGTGGCGACCCAGCCATCGCTGCCAGGCTCTTTCCAGGTTTGCTGCGCAAACACTCGGACAGGCAGAGAGGCGGCCTCGGCTCGGCCGGAGGAGTCCAGCCGGGTGGAATTCAAGAAGATGTCAAGTGAGGCTGCTGTAATTGCTGCCGCCAAGCCTGATAGAAACCGTGGATCTGAAACAACTGCAAGCCTTCCGCCCAACCGTGGTCTTCAATCGTGCGAGCTACGAAGAGGGTATGACTCCCCAAGGTTCGGACTGTCTCAATCTGCATGTCCCTCACCCGAGAAGCGAATTGTGGCACCGGCAACCCAAATGAGGTCGAGGTCTTCGTGGCAAAGGGTAGCGCCCCCCAATCGACAGATGCTTTCTTGTGGTTCTTCCCCAGTTCAAACGCCACTGCACTGTAACTCACCGGGACGTTGCTTAAAGCGATCCGGCGTGAGCGAACCATGAGCGGTAGGGCTGGGCTGTCGTTATGAAGGGCGAGGGTGAAGTGCTGAGTGCCGACGGGGCCAATCAAATCCATGGGAAAGATATTGCCCAGGTTCCCGTCGACGACGCTCACCAGAACCACGGGACGCGGACAGATGTAGAAAGCAAACACACAGTGGAGTTCGCGCACGGGCATCCGTAGGGTCGGAGTTCTGGACCGCATTTCCGACCACAACTGTCGGTAACCATCGTAGAGGTAGCGCATCCAGAGCCGTCCCCTGGGCACACAGAAATTCCGGCAACTGCGCGCGGTATACAAACATAGCTGCTCCTCGCCGAGGGGAAGCGTGTCGACCATGCAGAGCTTAATCTCCGCGAGCAGCCGGCGTTCGCCAGTCATTTCCCGGAAGGTCAGCCAGGGTTGGCGGTCGCGGATCGTTTCCCGGTGGGACTCGGGGTTGAGACCTATACCGAGAGTGAGGGGCCGGGCCGCAGCAATGACGTTGTTGTTTGTGACGTCCAGCGTGGTATCGCGCCCACGCAGTGCCACGCTGATTTCAGACTGGGGGTCCGACATCCCAACGACGCATTGCTGGGGAACATTTGCGGAACCAAATACCAGCTGTTTGAACGCTTCACCAGCGTGGGCGAATCTTCCGTGCGAGGCCACGGTACCCATCTTAGATGAGCGACCCTCCACAACCGACGGGCTGGAGGCAAAAGTGTGAGGCGCGCAGCGTCATTTTCCAGAATGCTCCTCGATGTGCTGCGCCACTACCCTCGCAGCCAGTTCGTTTCCCAAGGGGCCGAGGTGTCCTTGATCGATGTAAACCGGTTCCTTCACGGAATCGAACAGCCCACCGAGAAAAACGAAGTCGCCACTAAGGGCAGAACGGCGTTCCGCTTCTTGGTAGACGTGGTCGATCACGATGGGCCAGTTCTTGTCTTGCTCGGCCTCGATCGCGCTTTTCTCGAATGGGACCATGGGTTTGTGGCCGTAATAGAGCGAGGGCTGCCAGAACCAATATAGCTTGAAGTTGAAGACCTTGCTGAGTGCCCTCGCGACCTGCAAATTGGCCTCGTAGTTGTCCAGGGTAGCTTTGGCTTTAGCGTGCAGGAGCGAAGCGGAAAGGGGGGAGGAGCTCAAAGGATGGAGCGAGGCGATGACAGTCCTGAGAAGGCGACTGGTATACGAATCCCGGATGAAGTCGAGCTTGGCCGAGAGCGAACCTTCGATCTGGCCCTTAATCATTCCATAGTAGAAGTGGGCAGTCGGTGCCCCGAGCCAAGGGCCAGCAGCGGAGGCGTCGTTCACCCCGTCGTAGAAAACCACAATGTCGGGCCGCTGGCCGGTTTTGAGCCGTTCGAGAAGCCAGAGCAGTTCCTGATTGCTGACATAGCCTTCCACACCGAAATTCGTAACCACGACGCAATCCCGCCCATCCGCGTTCAGATCGCGTGAGAGATAGGAGGGCAGCGTTCCCCAGTCTGGAACACCGGTTCCGTAGACAGTTGATCCTCCGAATACCCAAAGAGCAAGAGGATGGCCAGCTCCGCATGCGCCGTTCGCGGGATTAATGGTCCTGCGCCAAACCCCGCCTTCAGCCTCGTCGTTGTTCACATACTGGGCGTGCCAGCTCGTGGGGGCCCATAGTCTGAAAGGGACGTACACCTTACGCGAGTATTGTCGTGCGGCCTCTTCCTTGAGGAACTCTGGCGCCCAGGGCTGACCGGCATACACCGGACTCGTGGTCCGAAGCTCAGGAAATACCGGATGGACTCGACGATAAACGGACCAAGCTGCGTATGATGAGAGCTCCAGCAGCGCTGCGATCACCACCAAAGTGACGACGGCGTAACCCAGCATGGCGAAATACACCGGCACAGCTTTAGCAGATAACAGCCTCACTTAACCCTCCTTTCCCCCGCAGCTCGGTGTTTGGGGAAATTGGTGTCGCACGTATCGAGCCTGGAACCATACTAAGGCAAGACCCTCCGCACAATAGCACTGAGTCCCACCCCCCGGCCGCAATCGCTCGCATACAACAGGATCTGCGCATCCTGCCATGCGGGTGAGATGGAATTGCACCAGCCATGGGTAAGTTGCTGTTCAGTCCCGGTTGAAAGCTCACGTACGACCACGTGCCAGGACCCACGGTCGAGCCGGCTGAAAGCCACTCGCCGGCCATCTGGGGACACGGACGGATACCTGGCAGGATGCGGAAATCCTGCCAGGGCCGTCACCTCGCGCGTGCCTAGCCGTACCAGGACCAGATGGGGATCACTCACGTTCCCGACTGCGGCGACCACGTCGCCTTGCGAAGTGATGCTCAGCTCGAGAGGGTGGTACGTACCCGGCAAGATCATTCGAGGAGGGTCCTTGGAATCGGTTGCTGATAGCCATGCCGTGCTGCTCCCCCGCTCTTCCCTGATAAAAGCGAGCCACTTCGCATCCGGTGAAAGCACGAGTTCCTGGCCTTCGCTCACGGCTTCGGGAGCAGACCCGAGTCGGTCAAGAGCAAGACGCACAATGAACGACTGCCGGCCGGCTAGCTCGGAATAGAGCAGCGGACTGGTCTGAGCGCCGGCGACGGAAAGCACATCGTCCGACAGCGGCATGCTATGGAGGTCCCCATCCTGGAAAAGCACGGCCTCGTATCCGGTTCGTTGCATCTCCGTGAAAGCCACACCGCCTGCAACCGGAACGGGATTCGCAGCGCGGTGTCCGCTTGAAGGACTTGGTAACCGCCTGCCAAAATCTTCTTCCCGGTCCCGTACGATACGGAGATTGTGAGCGGTCAAAATCGCCACCGAAATCACACCCGCGGCCAGCCAACGCCACTCGAATCGTAGTCGACGGTCTTTCCGTGACGCGTACAACAAGAATGCGTAAAGCATGGTCATCGCCGTGAGTCGATACACGGGGAACCAGGTCGAGATCCGGTATGGCACCCGCGCGCAAGCGACCGCATACAGGAGCAATAAAATGAGCGCATTGCGTTTGCTGCCCGTCGTCAGCAGGGCGTCAAATCCGACGATCCCGGTGAAGATCAGCAGGCATGGATGATCGGCGCCGGTGGTGGTAGACAGGAGCAGGAGCAGGGGAACCAGCGCCGCCCAATGCAATGCTGTCCGGTCTGGGGTCCTGTCCGCCTTGATTGACAAGAGAAAGCTGAAGACCAAAACTGTCACGGTAGTGGCCTGTGCTACAGCGTACAGTGTGGGTGAATTGAAAGACGGGACAGGATTTAGTTCCGGCTCGACGAGGAACAAATGGCTCCACAGAGTGATGAACGAATTCTGTGCAAGAACATAAGGACCCAGCCAATCGCCGCGGGAGGCCTGGCTCAGGACCTGGCTTAGAAAAACACGGTGGACTTCAACCCCAAACATCAGGAGTGAGGCGATCGCAATTGTGGCCGCACTCACAGCCCACCCAATGAGGGCCCGCCAATTCCGCTTCCATATAAACAGAATTGCAAAAAGAGCTGGGAAAAGCTTCATCGCGGCTGCGATGCCCAACATCACTCCGCACGTCCGTTGGCGGTCTGAGCGGAATGCGTAATAGGCACCACAGATGAGAGCCAGAATGAGCAAGTAAGGCCGGGCGTACAAGAATTCGATGTGCAACGGAAGGACGCACAACAGCGGAATTATGCACAGTCGGCGCCAGTTCAGCGATGTTACCTGGCGGAGCGCCCACAACGAGAAAACCAGAAGCACAAGATTCAAGACTAACCAAGCGCGCTTGGCTGCGAGTGGCGGCAGGATTGCGAACGGCACCAGCGGGAGGATGGACATGGGAGGGTTGGGCGCAAAACCTACCAACCCGTCGCGCACTCCCAGGTGATTATTTTCGCGTTGGAACCACGTCCATTCGTAGACGCGGTCGAGCGGAATCCCCTGGTGGTAAAGCTTAGCTGCAAGGTAGTGATTGGGAAAATCGCTGTTCAGGACTCGCCATCCCGGCCAGAAACTCCCCCCGGCAAACGCTATCAGCAGACCCGTTAGTGCCAACCACTCTGCGATTGGCAACCACCGAGAACCCGGTGGAAGAGGTTTGGGGACCAGGTTCAACTTAGCCCCCTCCCCTCCGGCACTTGTGCCGAATCTCAGCCTGCATCCACATGGTTTCGTGGGGCACTAGCGACGCCCATCATGATCCTCGTAACTGTGCATTCCGTTTGTGGGTGGAACTCGGCGGTACGCCGGTGTATCTCGGGTGTCGCAGAAAGCACAAGTGGAGTGCCTTATTTCTCAGCTTCCCCGGTCTTCATAGCATCTGCGCCGAAAGTGGCAGACCAGCACTGCGGGTACCTGAACTGCTTCGGCAAAAAAGTGACCCTTGCCCGTTGCGCCAAACATCTGCTTCTCGGGGTCGCCGAGGCACAGCGGCACGTGCGTCAAGCACTCAAACCCGCCCGAATAGAACCCCAGGATAATTTCTTCAGCCGCGGGGGGCAGCATCTCGATTTGGCAGGCACCGCGACTATCGCGAAAACCGGTTCGCCACCCTCGGGCATACGCTTCCGGATGAAGATCGCTGATGACGACCACGGCGTCCGGCTTCATCACCCGCGCCAATTCGCGCGCCACTTGCTTCCAACCTTGGATGTGGCTCAGGGCGAAGGAACAGATGGCAAAGTCAAAGACGGAAGCGCGAAATGGAAGTTGAAGACAATCAGCCCTCGCCACTTGAGCTCGGATGGCGGCTTTGCGGCTGGCGACTCGCAACATGGCGGCTGAGTAATCGATTCCGACCCCGAGCCGCGCTCCACGTTGCAAGAGCTTTTGCAACCATCGCCCGGTGCCGCAGGCGAGGTCGAGAACGTCCTTCCCAGTCAGATCGGGAAGCAACGGCATGAGATAACGTTCTTCGCGAGCGATCAGAGGATTGGGATATTGATCGTAACTCGCAGCCCAACGTTCATAACCTTGCCTTGGGCCAACCACAACCGGTTCTTGCGAAGCACCGGGTGGCTCTAGTCCGATGGTATCCGGCAAACCTGGCGCGACGCTCCGGGAAGCGCTCACAAACTCTCCTCCTTCGGCTTGCGAAGGGCAAGGAGCTGCTGCGTCCATCTCAGTTCCAGCGGCGCCGCATAGATGCCCAGCTTGTAGCGCCAACTACTGAGTATCTTGAGCACCCAGCGTCCCCAACTAGGCAGTCGGAGAGCCTGAACGGTCGGCCAGCGGGAGGACACGACGAGCTCGAAATTTTCGATCAACTGCTTGGTGCGAGGCCTGAGCCACGGTGTCCTAGGATCCTTCTGCGTGGCGAATCGCTGCCAACGCTCTGTGGCCCACTCGTCCGGCGTGGTGGGGAACTGCATCTGGTCCTCGACGTTGCCGTACATCCGGGTCCGCTGCGGCACCGGGGTGTAGTGCTCCACGACGATCTCAGAGTCCGGATTCAAACGCTTCAACTGCCGGATGAACCGGATGCAGTCGCGGGTGTCGCCCTCCGGGTCTTTGGGGTTTCCGAAGATGATCGAGAATTCGGGAATAATGCCGAAGCGCCGTATGCGTGTGGCCAGAGCCAGCGTGTCCTCGGCGCACAGATCTTTATTCATCTCCTTCAGGATCTCGTTTGACCCTGATTCGGCGCCAAAGAAAATCATGGCACAGCCGGCACGGCGAATGGCCTCGAAGGTCGCGTCGGCGTAGCCCATCATGATGTCGGCACGGCCCTCGCACCACCAGCGCAGGTTGAGCGGAGCAATGCGGTCAGCCAGTTCGCGGGTGTGATCTTCTCGCAAGAAAAAGTTGTTGTCGTAGAACTGGACCGCATCGACGCCGTACGTTTGGGCTAGATGACGCAGAATATCTCCCGTCCTGGCGGGTGATTCCATCTTCTCGCGGCTGCCGGAGAAATTGACGACTCCGCAGAAGTTGCAACGGAAGGGGCAGCCAATGCTGGCCTGGTGGACGGTGGTGCGGCGGCCAAGAAAAGTCGGCAGAAGATACTTCTCCACCGGGACCCGATGATACGGGTACCAGGGGAAATCGTCCAAACTTCGAAGTGGGCGCTCTGGATTGTGGCGCGGGCGTCCGTCCGAATCCTTGTAGGATAGGCCGGCAATTGTCTTAAGCTCGCGATGTCCACGGATCGCCTCCAGCAACTCCAGTAGTGTCAATTCTCCTTGCCCGCGGACGGCATAGTCGACGTAGCCCGCGTTGAGCGCAGCTGCCGTGTAGTTGGAGGCAAAATAGCCTCCCCACACGATGGGAAGCTCGGGAAAGCGCGCCCGAATCTCCCGGCAGCTGGCGCCGGCGCCGACCGTCTGCGGCCCAGGCATGACCGTGACTGCCAGCAACTCCACCGGCCGCTCTCGAATCCGCGCAATCAGGCTTTCGGTGGGATGGGGATCGAGGTTGCCATCGACAATGGCATAGTCCTCTTTGCCTTCCAAAACTGCCGCTACCGCAAGGATGGAGAGCGGCAGGCGGCGGTTGCGGGATTTCGTCGCTTTCGGGTTGTAGAAAAGGATCATGCGCCTCAACTTGGCCGATCTCGTTAAACTGTCAGGACGGAATCAAATTCGCAGCGTCCCCGGAGGTTCAGGTGCAACTGGGCGCCTGCTCTGGACCCATCATCTTGGCGTCCACGCTGGGCTTGGGCAGCTTTACGATGTTCTTCAATGTCCGGTTCAACCACAGTTCAACCGGGAAATTGTAGAAATCGTGGTCTAATCTCCAACGTGCGGGGTAGGCCGTTAGATGTTGCACGGCTTTGGCGAACCCGCCAGAACCATTCGCGGCGATCGGTGCGCGATCAAAGGCGATCCGCAGGTAGTCTCGCATCGTCTGAACACGCTGATGCGCACTTCCCTTGAGCCAAGGCAGCACGGTGTATCGTGGAAAGTAATCGACCCAGCCTTCCAGTGACTTCGGGACCTCAATGCCCAGCTTTTCCGCCTGGTGGAAGATGGGAGAGCCCGGGTAGGGAGTGAAAATGTTGGTCCAGAACTCGGCGCCGGGGAAGCGGCGGCAAATATCCATCATGAAATTTACGGTCTCTCGACGCTCTTTCTCGCCCTCCCCTGGGAAGCCGAAGATGATGTTGAAGGACGGAATCACGCCCGCCCGAATGCACCGCTCGGTCGACTCATAGATGTCACCGAGAATCTGGAAGTCTTTGTTCATTAACTTCATCACGGTGGGGGAAGCCGTCTCGATCCCCTGACATATCTGGTGCAGCCCTGACCTTCGGAGCAGGGTCAGTTCCTCGATGCTGAGGCGGGCGGTCAGGTTCGTGGTCGCCTGGACACTCCACTTGAAGGTGGCGCCGGCGCGGACCAGTCCTTCCGCGATCTCCAGCGACCGTTTGAGGTCCACGAGAAAGTTGTCGTCAGCCATCCAGAGCAGCTCAAGGTTATAGCGCCGCGTCAGCTCCATGGTTTCTTCCACGACTTGCTCGACCGGCAGTGCGTTCCATTTGCGTCCGTAGACTCCGGCATTGGTGCAATAGAAGCAGTTGAACGGGCAGGCGAGACTCGAAACGTACATCGCCCAGCGGCGGCCGCACACCTTCTCATAGCCATCGAAATCAGCCAGCTGATAGGCCTTCGCGGGCATCTTATCGAGCGTCTTAAGAGGACGTTCGGGGGTGAGGTAGAGTTTGCCGTCACGCTTGAACCCGATGCCAAGAACATCATCGAGAGGGGCGTCGTCCCGAAGGCGCTCGGCGACTTCGAGCATGCTCTCTTCGCCCTGGGCGCGAACGATAATGTCGACGTAGCTGGCCTCCAGCGTCTGATTGGGAAGAAGTGAGGGGTGCCAGCCTCCAAGAACCACGGGAAATTCTGGATCCCAATTCTTGACTGCTTTGGCCACCTCCACGGTCTCCCGAATCATGGGTCCGGTCACCACGGAAATGCCCAGACAAAGAGCATCTTTTACTTCGTGAAGAACTCGCTTCTTATAATCAGGAGCAATCGTGGAGTCGATGATGCGAACGTCATAACCAGCTTCCAGCAAGGGAGTGGAAATGGCGAGGATCCCTAAGGGAGCAGTGGCTTCAACACTGGAAAAAGAGGCCACAAAAAACACGATTTTCTTTGATGACCTCATCTGAGTCGCCTCTCAATCCTTATCTAGACTTCAGACCGCGTGACAGCGAGACATCCCCACCATGATGAAGGTAGTTGCTAGATTTTACCCTTGCGAAATGAAAAGTACCAGCGGTAACATTGGCAAATTGTCTCGGAACCGTCACCGTAATGTAATTTTCGAGCGACGACTCATGTGGGGAGGTCGCGCACTGATTTTGGCAGAAGTTTGACCATCTAGTGACAATCGATGGAGCCGTCAGGCTCAAGATGGGAATAAGGCTCGCGTGCGCACAACTTCGGGTTGTGGGGGGTCGGGGCCCGTCGGAGCCGCGAATGGCGCTGCCAATACTTTTGCCGTTGAGTTTTCCTGTATAGTGCTGCAAGCAAAGTGACCTCGAAGCGCAAAGTCGTGCTGTTCTATCCACCCTATGACGGGCCTCCGCTGGGCGCCCCTCTTTCCCTGCTCTGTTTAGCGGCTCCCCTGCTGGAAGCCGGGTTTGAAGTCAAGCTGGTGGATAACCTGATGGCTCCGGACTACGAGCAGACCATCCTGCGCGAGACACAGGATGCTCTCTGCCTGGGCATTTCGATGCTTACCGGCCCGCACATCGGAGCAGCAATCCGAATCGCGCGGGCGGTGAAGAAGCTTCGTCCGGAGATGCCTATCGTCCTGGGAGGCTGGCACGCCAGCCTCGCTACCGAACAAACCCTGCGCGAAGATTTCGTGGATGCAATCGTCAGGGGACAGGGCGAACTGACGCTGCTGGAATTGGTGCAGCGAATCGCCGAAGGGAAAGACTGGTCCGGGATCAGGGGCTTGTCGTTTAAAGCGGGCGGAAAGATTCATCACGAGCCGGAAAGGCCAGTCGCTAACATCAACGAGTTGCCTGCGCCCGCGTACCACCTGGCTGATCCCGGCATCTATGCGGCTGCCTCCGGCGTTCGGCAGTTGGCCTATACCAGCAGCGTCGGCTGTCCTTACCAATGTAACTACTGCACTGACCAGGTGTTTTATAAACGACGTTTCAACGCTTATCGCGTCGAACGGGTGGTCAACGACCTGGCCGAACTCATCCCCCGCTACAACATTGCGCATGTGCCTCTGTTTGACTCCAACTTCCTGGTGGATCGAAAACGGGCAGTGGCCATCGCACGGGGAATCATCGATAGCGGGACCAGGTTTCAGTGGGACTTCCAGACGTCCACCGATTTCCTGTCGACCATGAGCGACGAGGACGTGTGCCTGCTGGCGGAAAGTGGCGTGCACCACATCGGTTTTGGCACGGAATCGGCTTCGCAGGAAGTATTGAACTTGATGAACAAGCGTTTCCAGCATGTGGACCAGATGGTGGAGACCGCCCGCAAGACTGACCGGGCGGGTATTCACGTGGTGTTCAACATAATTCTCGGGTATCCGGGGGAAACTGAGGCGCATCGCCAGCAGACGTTTCGTATTATGAGCGACATCGCCAGGGAATACTGGAACGTTAGTTTTTCGCCCAACATTTTTACTCCGTATCCGGGCATTCCGATCTGGCCGCAACTGAAAGAGATGGGAGTTCGCGAGCCGCAGTCTCTGGAGGAGTGGGAGACTCTTGCGCTGGGCGCTAATGTGCTTCCGTGGCTACGAGGAGAAGAACTGCAGCGAGTGCGACGCAGTCTGGACTACTTCTTGCTAAACAACCAAATTCGAAAAGCAGCGAAAAAGGCCCCTTGGCTCCGACGGGGCTTTCGGCGATTGCTCGGCGCGCCCATCCGCTGGCGCATTGGGAGAAATCGCTACTCCTTCCCCTGGGAGCTGTGGCTTTCCCGCACGGTGGAGAAGGTAGTCACTCGGCGGTCGCTTTTGACCGGCCAAGCGCTCAGTGAGCGTACCCAGGAGGTTTGCTGATGATTTCCGTTCGACAGTTAACGAGGCTCAACTAACGTGGCTGACGTTCTGCTGACACACTCCTACCACTTGTATTACGACCGCAAGCAGACGCGGAAGATGCAGCCCTATCTGCCACTCGGTACGCTTTATGCGGCGGCCCTGCTTCGAAGCGCGGGCATTTCGGTCGCTGTTTTTGACACCATGCTCAACAATCCGGAGCAGGGATTTCAGGCTGCGCTTGAGCAGCACCGTCCGCGCGTGGTCGTGTTGTACGAAGACAACTTCAACTTTCTCTCGAAGATGTGTCTCACCCGCATGAGGGAGGTGGCTTATCACATTCTTGACATCTCCCAAAAAGCTGGTGCTACGGTCCTGGTGAATGGCTCGGACGCGTCCGATCATGTGATGGACTACTTGCGGAAAGGCTTCCGCTGTGTGCTGTTGGGCGAAGCGGAATGGACTCTGTTGGAGGTAACTCGCCACCTCTTGCAGGGGGATGAGCAGAAACTCGCACAGGTTGCTGGATTGGCCTACCTGCAGGAGGACACCCAGGAACTCGTGCACACAGCCCCGCGTCCGCTTACGCGGGATCTGGACCTGTTGCCATTTCCAGCTCGCGACCTGATCAATGCCGACGACTACCGCGCCGCCTGGAAAACTGCGCACGGATACTTTTCCATGAATATCGTTTCCAGTCGCGGTTGTCCGTTTCGTTGCAACTGGTGTGCAAAGCCCATTTTCGGTGATTCATTCGCGGTTCGCTCGGCGCGAAGTGTGGCGGAGGAGATGCGGCGGCTGAAATACGATCTGGGTGCTGAGCATCTCTGGTTCGCGGATGACATCTTTGGACTTCATGCCAATTGGGTCCGGGAATTCGCCGAAGAAGTCGAGAGGGTGGATGCCGCGGTGCCTTTCAAGATTCAGTCTCGCGTGGACCTGATGACCGCCAACAATGTACGTGCCCTGCGCCGCGCGGGTTGCGCGGAGGTCTGGATGGGAGCTGAGTCGGGATCGCAAAAAATCCTGGATGCCATGGAGAAAGGCACTCGGGTCGAGCAGATCGCCAAGGCACGGGAGAACCTACGGAGCCAAGGCATCCGGGCGTGCTATTTCCTGCAGTTTGGATATCCGGGCGAGACCTGGGAAGACATCCAGAAGACCGTCCAACTGGTGCGCGACACACGACCGGACGACATTGGAGTATCGGTTTCGTACCCCCTCCCCGGGACCAAGTTCTTCGACCGCGTACAGGCGCAGCTGGGCGAAAAGACTAACTGGTCCGACAGCGAGGACCTGGCCATGATGTTTCAGGGTGCCTACACCGATGAGTTTTATCATGCCTTGCACGACGCTTTACATGCACAGGTAGATCTCTCGAATTCACTGACGGCCCGGGAGGACACGAAGCAACCATGCCCCAAGTCCGATGAACTGTGGGAGCAGGTGGTGCGACTAGAAAAGACTTGCCGCAATGCCCGCCCCACAGTTCTGCCTGGCTTTGTCGGCGAGCAATTGGTACAGCTGCGCGCGATCCTCGGCGTGACCAGCGGTGACGACTAGCTCTACGCGAAGCCGGCTCGCGGCATATGGACATACTTCTCACTCACGGTTACTTCCTGTACGAAGACCCCAAGGAACTGCAGATCATGAAGCCCTACCCTCCTTTGGGGATCCTCTACATCTGCTCTCATTTGCGAAAGAAGGGCTTGAGTGTCGAGGTATTCGATTCAACATTTTCGTCGCGCCAGGAGTTATGGAATCTGCTCCATCAGGGCCCGCCCTCCGTGCTCGGCGTGTACGCGAATCTAATGACCCGGTCTAACGTGGTCGAGATTCTGCAGGTCGCCAAGGAAACGGGCTGGCGGGCAATTGTTGGAGGACCGGAGCCCGGGGCATATATCTCCGAATACCTCGCATCTGGGGCAGATGTAGTCGTCATTGGAGAGGGTGAAGCCACCCTGGAAGAACTGGTGCCTGCGCTGAAGTCGCAATCCTGCGAAACTCTGCATAACATCGAGGGCATTGCTTTCCGCGGATCGGACGGCTCGGTAATCCGTACCAAGACGCGCGAGCAAATCAGGGACATCGATGCTCAGCCATGGCCCGCGCGGGAGTCGATCGACCTGGCGCGCTATGTTGGGACTTGGCGCGAGCATCACGGCATGGGCTCGGTTTCCCTCATTACTGCGCGCGGTTGTCCTTACCACTGCCGCTGGTGTAGCCACGAGGTCTTCGGGAAAACCCATCGACGCCGGAAGCCCGTCTCCGTGGCCGATGAACTCGAATGGCTGATCAACCGTTATCAGCCTGAAATGGCATGGATCGCTGACGACGTGTTCACGATTCACCACGGCTGGCTTTTTCAATATGCCGCGGAACGCCGCCACCGCGGGCTGAAGGTACCCTTTGAGTGCATTTCGCGGGCGGACCGGCTCAATCCTCAAGTTGCAGAAACGCTCGCTGAGATGGGCTGTTACCGTATCTGGATTGGGTCTGAGAGCGGCTCACAGCGCATTCTCGATGCCATGGAGCGCGGTGTGACCGTGGAGCAGGTCCAGACGGCTGTCTCGCTCTGCCGATCGGTAGGAATCCAGACGGGCATGTTCCTGATGTGGGGCTACGAAGGCGAAGAGCTTTCCGACGTCTTCGCCACTGTCGAACACGTGAAGAAAACCAACCCCGACATCTTTCTTACAACCGTGGCCTATCCCATCAAAGGGACACCCTATTTCGCGGAAGTGGCGGATCGGGTTGACAGCCTCAAGCCATGGCATACCGGTTCCGACCGAGAAGTCCGGATTCGCGGCCAGCATTCACGCCAATTCTACGGATTCGCCGACAAGCTGCTGCGCGGCGAGGTGGAGCTCGAGCGATTAAGGCATAAGGCGAACGCCGATGTTTCTGCCATTGCCGCACTACAAACCCAGATCGCCGATGCTCGCGCCGGTCTGCGCACCTGTGCCCTTGAAATTGAGGCCTGAGAGATGTCGCTGACGCAGCCGCAAGTCCATGCCGCCCCCTTCGACGCCATTGCTGCGCGCTACGACGAGACCTTCACTTCGTCGAAGATTGGCCAGGCCCAGCGCACATCAGTGTGGAAGGAGCTTGAGAAGGCATTTCGTCCCGGAGACCGAGTGCTGGACATCGGTTGTGGGACGGGTGTAGACGCCTGCTTTCTCGCGGAGCGAGGTGTACAGGTTGTTGCTTGTGACAGCTCCCCACAAATGATCGCAGTAGCAACTCACAGATTAAGGAACAGCGGGCAGGCGAGCTTGGTGCAACCGAGACTGCTGGCCGCGGAAGAGATTGGGAGCTTGCGCGGCGCCACGGTGTTTGATGGAGCGTTCTCAAACTTCGGGGCGCTCAACTGCGTGCACGACCTGGACACGGTGGCAAGAAGCCTCGCCGGGTTGCTCAGGCCGGGCGCGAAGGTATTGTTGTGTTGGATGGGGCCGTGCTGTTTGTGGGAGATCGTTTCGTATCTGGCTCGGGCAGAGCCGGAAAAGGCATTTCGCCGCTTTCGGCGCGAAGGAGTGACAGCCCAGTTCGCGAGTGGTGCACCCATGCGCATACACTACCCATCGGTTCGCTCCATCGCGCGCACATTTGCGCCGGAATTTCGACTGATCTCGTGCAAAGGCATTGGGATTTTTGTGCCGCCCAGTTATCTGGAAGCATGGGCAAAAAGGTTTCCGCGCTTGCTGCATCTCGGAACGCGAGCCGATTCATGGCTCGCGCGCTGCCCGGGAATTCGTCTCCTGGCTGACCATCTTCTGCTCGAGTTTGAACGCGGGTAGGTATGAGAGACTCTGTCGCACTGCCGATCACTGCTCTCGACCAAAGCGGGACCCCAGGTCAAGAGATGCCGTCTCTCCGGCTTCAATGCCCGGCCTGCCGAAGAGCGCTTTCCGGTGCACAACGTGTTTGTAGCGGATGCGGCTTTCAGCTGTTGGAGCAGGGTGGAATTTTTCGCGCCCTGACGCCGGATCGGCAGCTAGCGCTCGGACAGTTCGTTCGGGAATACGAATTGGTTCGAGGGAAAGAAGGCCGGTGGTCTTCCTCTTCGGAGTATTACCTGGAGCTTCCGTTTAAAGACGTCAGAGGACATAATTCCTGGCAGTGGAGCATTCGTGCGCGGACGTACCGATATCTCGAGAGGCACGTTCTCTCACAATGCGAGTCCGCATATCCGGGTGGCGCTGAGGTTCTGGATGTGGGGGCGGGAAATTGTTGGCTAAGTTTTCGGATGGCCCTTCGCGGCCATCGCCCCGTCGCCATCGATCTGCTGGACAACGAGGGAGACGGATTAGGCGCTGCCAGGCACTATTTCGATCATCTCCCGCAGCCATTCCAGCGGTTTCAGGCGGAAATGGATCGTTTGCCATTTGTATCAGAGCAGTTTGACATCGTGATCTTCAACGCCTCCTTTCATTACTCGGTGGATTACCGCAAGACTCTGCAGGAAGCTTTGCGCTGTTTGCGACGTCCCGGCCACGTGATCATCGTGGATTCTCCGTTCTATTGGCACGATCAGAGCGGCCAGACCATGGTGGAGGAAAAGCGTGCAGCTTTCCAACAGAAATACGGTTTCCGCTCAGACAGTATGCGGAGCTGCGAGTATCTCACGCCGGGAGTGCTGGACGAACTGGCAGCAGCCTTCATGCTGCGCTGGAGAGTTCTAAAGCCCTGGTATGGTTTGAACTGGGCTCTGCGCCCGGCAAGAGCTCGGCTCTTGCGACGCCGGGAACCATCCAAGTTCTTTGTTATCTGGGCGACGGTTCCCCCAGGAGATCACGCCAGCCGATCTCGAGCGACAACTTGCTTCATTCCGCAAACTGGGTGTCCGGTGGGTAGTGTTTTCGGGAGGTGAGGCACAACTGAATAGCAAATTGCCTGCGTTGGCACGAATGCTTCGCACCGAGGGAATCCACGTCACACTGCTTACCGCCGGATTGTTGTTGGAATCTCAAGCCGAAGCCATTGCTGCAACGCTCGACGACCTGATTGTGTCGCTGGACGGGCCGCCCGCGGTGCACAACCACATTCGTCGCGTTTCGGGCGCGTTTGAACAGATCGCGGCAGGCGTCAAGGCGCTGCGACAGTTCCGGCCTGACATGATCGTGCGTGCCCGCTGCACCGTCCAAAAAGCAAATCACCGCTCGCTTTGCGCAACGGTTCAGTCGGCGAAAGAAATCGAGTTGAACTCGATCTCGTTCCTCGCCGCCGATGTCAGCTCCAGCGCATTCAACCGGCCAGAGGGGTGGTCGCCCGAACGCCAGGACAGAGTTACTCTGAATGCTGAGGAGGTTGCGGCGCTAGAAATAGAGCTCGAGCGTCTGATCTGCGATCACCGGCCGGACTTAGATTCGGGGTTCGTGGTGGAAAACGCCGGCAAGCTACGGCACATCGCTGTCCACTTTCGTGCCCACCTTGGTGAGGTAGAGCACGTTGCACCGCGCTGTAACGCCCCCTGGGTTTCAGCGGTGATCGAAGCATCGGGCGATGTGCGCCCTTGCTTCTTCCATCCTGCGTTCGGAAATATTCACGACCAGGCGTTACACGACATTGTGAATGGTTCTGAAGCGTTGCGATTTCGGGCCAACCTGGATATTGCGACCAATCTCATATGCCGCAAGTGCGTTTGTTCGCTGCACATTCCGCGCCAAAACGAGGAACCAATGCAAACCGACGTGCAAGCGGTCTGAGCCATCGATTCCTGTTCTCAAAAGTCAAAGTCGAAGCCCATCAGAAGACTGCTGTTACTGTCATCGCGACCGGAAAGCGGCGACGCTCCTCCATTCACGATCCGGGAATACTCTTGTATCCAAGCGAGCCCCGCCCGGGAACTCATTATGGGATACCAACGATAGCCCGCCGTCCAGGTGTCGAGATTTCCCAAGTTACTCCGAATGCTCGGATTTGCTTGCCTTGCCATCCGGGCCAGCTCGTACCTTCCGATCACGATGAGCCGTGGATTGTAGGTATAGTGAGCTTCCACAAAACCACCATTCCACGCTGGACCAGCCGCCCCCGCCGGCAGCTTCGAAGGTTGGTTCGCCGGAACTGAATTCCCGATGAACACATTATCCTGCCCATGCATGTAGAACGTCGAGAAATCGAACTTGCCCACATACCAATGCCCGTAAGCACCCGCGCGATAGAAGCTGCGGCTTCCGCTGCCTGTCCCCGGGATGGGCACGCCGCCGCTGGTCTGGAAGTACGTCGGTGAGTTGCCGAAATACCCATAAACGCCGACCCGCTGCAACCCCAGATGCGGAACCTCGAACGCTTGATTGAAATTCGTATAGATGTCGTAGCTCTGGTTCGTTAGCGATCCTGTGCGTCCGTTATTGCTGTTGAGCACAGCGATTGAATACCGCGTGTAATCGTTGTGGGAGTGCCCCATGACCTCGGCGCCCAGTTGAGGAATTCCGATGCCCCTGAACACGTTGTTATCGCCCGGCGGCTTGAAGAAATAGTTGTAGTAGCTGCTGCCGGTAGTGCTCTGCGTCAGGATGCGCTCCTGGGAAACCGGCATGTCCAAATCGAACTTTCCGACCTTGAGATTCAGCCAGGGTGACCCGAGGAGGTTGTCGAATCGTACGAATGTTTGGTACAGGGTGGTGTTCCCGTCACCTATGTAATCCTGTATGAAAAAAGAAATGTTCTTGGAGAGTGTTCCCGCAGCGACAAGGTCAATGGACGTGGTGTCAAAACCCGAGGAAGTCAGGGTGGATTCAAGTCGGCCGCTGCTCGCGCTGCCTGGCACTCTATCAATGGGGACGTGATTCTGGCTTTCGCGATGCCACTCGGGTCTCACCCGAAACATGATTGGCCAGTACGCCGGCTGCTGATAGATCGGAGCATCCCGGTCGTTGCCCAGCTGATATCCGTTGTCTTTGAAGGTTTGACCAAAGTTGTTCAGCATCGGCCACGCCTGATGGCAAGCAGAACAAGGAAGACCATACTTGCGCGCAAACGCAGGAATCGCATGCGCGGGGCGGACGGCCGCCAGCAGCACCACGGCAACCAGTAGCTGCGTGCTTACTTTGTTCAATGCCACAATTCCCATTTTCTTCTCCTTGTCCTCTTGGGCATACTGTTCCTTCCTCCGGTGCCGAATGCAAAATCTCGAACACCGGGCACACTGGCCGCAGCTAAACCAAATACGCTCGTAGTGACAATGCTGAAAGATAAGAAAATCAGAAATCGGAGGTGTCAACAGCGGGTCAAGATTCGGTCACAAGACAGTCAATAGCATATGGTGGCATAAATTACCCTGTCAATGCCGGGCCGCCGAGCCGAAGCTGGCGCCGGAAGAGTCTACCCAATGTTACTCGTCAAGCGCAGGGCTTTTTGCTTAGCTCCCGTACCTGCCGATGGCGATCCATCGCCGCCAGCCGGTGGGCCGGGAACCCTTGAGGTCCCGGAATGCAGCGTGGGATTGCGTTGAATTCCGTCCAGGCGTATAACGCTTGAGCGAAGTGCCCCGTTAGTATTGTGGCTGACCGAAGCGGGTTGGAAGGTCATGAACCATTCTCCTGACAAAGAACAAGAATGGATTGAAAAGTACAGGACCGCCTTGTATCAGTCTGCTTCCACCCGACAGCCCTGGGACGGTTTCCGCTCTGTCAAGCAGGCTCTCAGCTCCATGTTGAGTAAGATTCGGCGATCTGTACACTCCGAATCATCCTCTCGAACAAGGCGCGATCGGGAGGCGGTGACCGCAGACCGAAGGCAGCAAGTCGGGAACCCTCAGAGAGGACCAGCCAAGAAGCCTCCGACCGCGGAACGCGGCAAGGTCAAGCGCGCCTCCTGAGCGGGAACGAACCCTTATGGCCTCTCGTTCCCTCGATCGCCTGCTGAGTGAACTCGAACAATGTCGTTATCGCTTTGGGCGCGGCACGGCGCCCCACGTCGTCGGACTCTTGTCCAAATTGCGACCACGACGATTCCCAGATGTTCCTTCCTTGATTCGCTTCCATGAAGCCCTTCTGTTCCTGCGTGCCTTCCCTCAGGGTCCGAGCGTGGTTCGTGCGACCAATGGCTTGCTACTCCGCTTTTCCCAGAGGGTGAAACAACTTCAAGCCGCTGGGGCGGACATGGACGATTTTGACCCCCTCGAGGTCTCCGGCATCGCCGGGACGAGCATGCAGGACACATTGAGCTACGATGTTGTGCGCTGGCTCGCGACCCGGACCCAGGAGGTAGGCATTGTTTGGGACGAATGGGACGGCGAGCGGGCGTTGGCGGCGGTGTGGCCGAGATTCATGCCTCTGCTCGGGGATGATGGCTACGTAGAAGCCGACGTGCCGTGGCAGAGGTGGCTGCAGATCGCAAGCGGGAGGAGAAACCTGAAGTGGCTGGTCCAGCAGTTCGAAAAGTTACCGCTTTCCGATGTGGAGAAATCTCAGCTTTATGACTCACTGCGCCTGCCCGTGCGCTGGTGCTTGAACAACCTACACCTGTCGCGCACGCGGAATTGGAATCGTGTGCCACGGGTGTTCTATCACCAGAAATCTCTGACCAGCCGCAGCGAGGTTTCACTTGAGGTGGAACTCGCCCAGTCGCCGCCGAGCCTACATCGGCTGTCACCGGCCCAGGGCAAAATCGTGATCAACACGATCCGCGAAGTCATGCTGGTACGTTACCGCGAGCTCTACGGAACCACCTTGGGAGATCCACGATCGGTAGTGCGTGCCGATGTGGGGCGGGGAGTCTCAATCTATCTGTGGAACCTGCCCCCGGAGCGGCGCTTGCCCCTGCGGGCCTACGTGGCCGGATTCACCATGAAGAACGGAGTTCCGATCAACTACATTGAAGCCATCGGACTGTTCGAGTGGATCGAGGTCGGATTCAATACCTTCTATACCTTCCGCGGGGGAGAAGTAGCCTGGATCTACGCGCAAGCGCTGCGCTGCCTGTGCGCATTGACGGGGGCTACGTGTATCTCGATGTATCCCTATCAACTCGGGCACGGCAATGACGAGGCTATCGAATCGGGCGCCTTCTGGTTCTATCGCAAGCTGGGGTTCCGGCCCGGCCGTGCAGATCTGCTTGCGCTGACTGAGCGTGAAGAGCGGAAAATGGTGCGCCATCCCGAGCATCGAACTTCTGCGAGGGTGCTGCGCCGCCTGGCGGAGGGCCACGTTTTTTGCGAATTGCCAGGAAGCCAAGTTGGGGCATGGGACACGTTCGCCACCCGCAACATTGGGCTGAAGGTGAATCGACGGATGGCTGAAAAATTTGCAGGAGACAGTCAACACTTCCGCAATGCGGCATCCGCGTGGCTGGCGCGTGTGCTTCACTTATCGCTGACTTCCTGGGCACCACTGCAGCGATCAAGTTTCGAAGATTTCGCGGTCGTACTTTCGTTGGTTCCCGAGCTGCCCTCGT
>JAIQFW010000086.1 GCA_020073105.1 Terriglobia bacterium | reverse complement strand
AACCAGATTTGAGCTTGCTCTGATGCTTTGGGGCGAGGGGGCAGTGCAGAATTGGCACCCGGTACCTGGGGGGGACTGGGCCTTTACGGCACTGCCCCACTTTTTAAGCAGCTGGTCCCTGCACGATGGTAACGTCGCTGCCAGCCGCGCTTAGGGATAGCATGGTCGCAATTGGCTTCGAGGGGGAGGTCATGCAACCAGCGTGCAAGAGAGTCCTTATTCTTCCCATCCTTATTCTCTGTATCAGCGCCGTTTGCCATGGCCAGTCGTTAGGGGATGTAGCGCGTCAGCAGCGGCAAAAGCAGCAGGCAAAGAAGAGTCAGTCCGCGCCCAAGGTCGTCACCAACGAAGACATTCCGGAACATCCGCAGGATGTTTCCGACCAAGCCAAGGCTGAGGACACTCCCACGCATTCGCTGGGGTCGAAGTCAGCAGAACAATGGAAGGCGGAGATTCAGTCCCAAAAGCAATCGGTCGCGGCCTTGCAGAGCCAGATCGACAAACTCAACTCTTCCATTCACTATGTCGAAGCCAACCGTTACTGGAACGGCGTCCAATACAACCAGCGGCAGGAGCAAAAGCAAGAACAAGCGGAGCGGATGAAGGCCCAGCTGGCTGAACAACAGAAGAGGCTCGAAGAAATGCAGGAAGGCGCCCGGAAAGACGGCTTCGGCAACGCCGTGTACGACCCGTAACTGATTCCCCAGCAATTCCTAATGGGTTTCATCCCATCCACTTTCTGCCTCCCGGCTGCATCTCGTTCCGCCGCTTGCGTGTACAATCGCCGATGAAGCCTGTCAGGTTGGCCACACCGTGATCGGCCGGAAACTTTCGCACTACGACATTCTCGACAGTCTTGGGGCCGGAGGCATGGGAGTGGTGTATCGCGCCCGCGATACCCGGCTCAATCGCGAAGTCGCGATCAAGATCCTCCCCACCGACCGTCCCCTGAGCGAAACCGCCCGGCTTCGCTTCCAGCGCGAGGCCATGGCGGCGTCCGCCTTGAACCACCCTAACATCATCACGATTTATGAAATCGGTTCCGAGGAGAGCACGGATTTCATCGCGATGGAGTACGTCCGCGGGGTGACTCTCAGGTCGGTACTGAAGAAGCGCGCGCTCGAACTGGAGGAAGCATTCCGCTACTGCGTGCAGATCGCGGATGCGCTTGCCAAAGCTCATGCTGCGGGCATTATTCATCGCGACCTCAAGCCCGGCAACATCATGATCACCGAGGATGGGCTGGTCAAGGTGCTTGACTTTGGATTGGCGAAGTTCGATCCGTCCGCAGGCGGCACAGGAGATGGGAGCAGCGACAGCGATACCGCTGCCCAATTCAGCTTGACCCAGCCGGGGATGGTCACGGGCACGGTTGCCTACATGTCGCCCGAGCAGGCCCGCGGGGAACGGGTAGACGTCCGCTCCGACATTTTTTCCTTCGGCATCGTGATGTTCGAGATGCTGAGCGGACAGCTTCCGTTTACCGGGCCGAATTCGATGGCGCTGCTGCACAGTTTGCACTTCAGTGCGCCACGAGATCTCAGCCAGTTACGCCCCAAAACGCCCAGGCCCCTGATTGGGTTGATCTCCCGGATGCTGGAGAAAAAGCCCGAAAAGCGCATCCAAACCATGGCCGACGTCGCAGTTGAACTACGGCGGAGCGCCGCCGGTCTGGTGGACGGCCCGCTGACCTGGCATCCCAGCGACGCCACCCTCGACATGGTGCGTCTGCCGTCAGATTCTTTCCTAAGCCGCTTCTCCCGGCGTCAGATATGGATAGCTGCCGCATTGTTAGTTGTGGTGGTTGGAGCGGGAGTCGGAGGATGGCGCTACCTAATAAAGAAGAGATCGTCTGCGCCGGCTGCCGCGACGACCCAAGAGTTTCTGCCTGGCGACACCGCGTATTCGCTCTATCAGCGTGCGCGGCAGAACCTGGACCATTGGGACCGCGAAGGTGCTGTCGAAACCGCCATCAAGCTGGCGGAGCGGGCCGTCCAGCTTGATCCCCAGTCCGCCGCCAGCTACTCGGCCCTAGGTGAGGCCTATGTCCTCAAGAACCGGGACAACCCCGACCCGCAGTGGATGAAGCTGGCAACCCAATACGCCAACAAGGCGATCGCGCTCGACAGCTATCTGTCGACCGCGCACATCGCCCTCGGCTTGGTGGAGATGGAGTCGGGCGATACCGCTGGCGCCGAGAAAGAATTTCGCATTGCTGCCGACCTGGATCCCAAGAACGCCGCACCTCACCGCTGGTTGGGAAGACTGTACGACAAGACGCAAAGAGAGAAAGATGCGAAGCAGCAATTGACTGCTGCGTTGCAGTTGGAGCCGGGCGACTGGAAGATCTACATGGAGCTGGGACTGAACGCGTATCAATCCGGGAGGTACCAAGAAGCCGCTACCAACTGGGAGGAAGCACTACGCCTGGAGCCGGACAATTCGCCGGCACTGCGAAATCTCGGAGCGGTCTACCATGCTTTGGCCCGCGACGATGATGCAGCGGCTGCCTTGCAGCACGCCCTCCAGATCAAACCAAACGCGGACATCTATAACAACCTGGGAACCATCCGCTTCTATCAGGGGCGATACCAAGATGCGGTTCCGGCCTTCGAAAAAACCGTCGCGCTAGGCGCGAACAATTTCGACAACTGGGCCAGCTTGGCGGACGCTTACCGCTGGACACCGGGCAACGCCGACAAGGCGAAGCAGGCGTATGCGACTGCCATTCGTCTGGTGCGAGAGGAGATTGCCAAGAATCCTAATCAGCTTGATCTTCGGGCCCTCCTCGCCACGTATTTGGCCAAGAGTGGCGACAAGGCCGGTGCCCTCCAGGAGTTAAAGCCGGTCGAGCAAGCCCACAGCAAGGATCCAGCCATTCTGTATAGCACGGCAGTCGCGTACGAACTGGGTGGCAATCGAGACAAGGCTCTGCAATCCCTGCTGGCTGCGGTCAAAGCCGGCCAGAGCCTGGACGACATCCAGAACGACCCGGAGTTAGTAGGGCTGCGCGCTGATCCGCAGTACCACCTGAAGATTGCGGGCGCATCAGGGACCAAGGCCAGCCAATAGGTTGCGGACTATTGTCCCAGTTTCACTTATCCGAGCTGCCGCTTCCATGGGATCAATCGGAAACAAAGACCTCAACGGGTTGCGGTTTGCCCTTGACTCTCGGGCACCTCAGCGATAAGGTGTCGTTCCTCCAGATTTTCCGGCCCGGGGCTTGACTTCTGAATCAAGGAGATACGATATGTCAGTTTACCTGTACAACTTGCTGTTCTCGTTGTCTGGGTCCGACTTTAATGTCGGCCGTTTCCGGCCGTACAGCGCTTCGGTTCCGAACCCAACCATTGCGAGCCAGTCCTGCGCATGGTTCCAGTACCTCCCGACAGGGACTCCCAATGGTCTCGGGGACTACTATCAGCAACTCACCAGCGCACTCCCAGCGAGTCAATGGGGAAACCCCCAGCCGGACACCGGCTCTCTGCAGTTGAATCCCGGCGACTACCTGATGATGCGGATTTTCTCTCCGGATTCCAACGCCGCTAATTACCAGGCACGGGTGACCGGGGTTTTCGGCCGAGGCCTAGGCCAGAATCTCGCAACCGGCGCCGGGGACCTGCAATCGCCGCTGGTCATGAGCACTCCCACGGTCGCGAGTACTTTGCCGCGCGCGGTAATTGACCTGGACGGGAGCTCACCGCAAAACTGGCCCGGGCCGATTTCCTCCGACGGTTCCTGGGTGCTCTGGATGGGCATGGTTCATGCAGCCCCCGGCAACGCAGCTAACGACTACACCTTGAATGTGGGCGCCAGCGTGTATGTGAATGCGAACGCGCCATCTGCCGGTAACCTCTTCACCTTTGGACACGATCCGCGGATGCACGTGGGCGGCACGATGAAGAAAGCGGCCGCATAGCTGAAACTATCTCGGGGCCGCCGGCTTAACCCTGCGGTCTCGGCACTTCCGGATCGATCGCCCAATCGAGATAAATCCAGAGAACTCGGGAAAACAGCGTCAGGGCTGGAGTCAGGGGCAGGAACAGCAGGATCGCCCAGATCGTGATCTTCTGCAACGACCAGCGAGTAGCCATCCACAGAATCAATGCCAATACAACAATCGTGACCAGCGCCAAGGCATAGCTGAGATACATGGCTCCCAGAAAGTAGCCTTGCTCGCGCTCGAATTTCAGGCCGCAAACCGGACAGCGCTCGTGCATCCCGGGAAAGCCTCGGAGAATTGATGCGTGAAACATTCGGGCGGCGCGGCACCGGGGGCACATCTGATGGAGTATCGCCGAAGCCGTGGATATTTGTGCTCTGGTCCTCATGAAGGCGGGATCCAACAATTGAAGGAGCTATTTCCGGCGCCCGGACTGTGCCGGAGTGACCATCGTCCGCCGCACTGGGACAATCGCACCCCTTGAGGGATCGGCAGCGGCGGTGGCGCGGGTCAGAACCTCCTGCTGGATGTATTTTACGAAATCCTGAATCTGGCGCTGCATTTCTTCCATGCGCTCGCGCATTTGCAGAATGATTGCAATGCCGCTGATGTTGACTGCCAAATCGCGGGCCAGGGTCAGGATGAACTCCAACCGCTGCAGGTCTTCATCGGTGTAGAGGCGGGTGTTGCCCTCGGTGCGCGAAGGCTTGAGCAGGCCCTCGCGCTCATAAAGGCGCAACGTCTGCGGATGGATTTCGTACATCTCCGCAACCGCCGAGATCATATAAGCGCCCTTGGATTTTCGTTTGGTCATCCCTACAAGTATTAAAACACAAGCCACGGATTACACGGATTCTCACGGATAGTTTATCCGTGTGCATCGGGGACAATCCGTGGCTTGGTTTTCTTAGACTTTGTTCCCGGGTTCCAGATGTTTCTGGCAGCCCACGGCGTAGGCCTCACGCAGGACGTTCTCCAGGTCGCGGTCAATGTCGGAAGGCTTGGTCAAGCGGAAGCGGTGAATGTAGTCTCCCGGGGGGATAAGCTCAATGCGATAGAACCTGGGGTGCTCAAGCCTTCGCTTAAGCCAGACAGCCGCGTCCAGCCAGTGCTTTCGGGTGGCGACACCGGTGAAGCGGGCGCGGGTTTGAAAGACGATGCGAGTTTTCTGCGCATACACCGTGACCGGACCACACTTCTGCACCAGGGCGCGGAAGCGGCTGAACAACTGGCGGACGATGGGGTCCTTACCCTTGAAATGGTCGCCCAGACTGTAGCGGCCGCAGGAGTGCCACATGTTCCGCGTGACAAATCGGTGGTGGCAACGCGGGCACGTCCAGAGCGGCTTTTTCCCGGCGGACATTGGCGAATCCTGATAAGACAATAAGCGCGGCCCGCCATATGGTCCAAGAAATTAGAGACGCAGAGGTCTGCGTCTCGCTTCAATCAATCCGTAAATCTAGGCTAGAATTTCGGGCTTCTTTTCCAAGGCAGGAGGCCAGCCCGCGGGCTTCAACGCCAGGTTCAGGAAGTAGGCAATGAACCCGCCAGCTACCAGCAGCATGGCGAAAGCGAACGAACTCATGCCCAGCACCTGCTCGCCCTGGCTGCGGACCACCGAGAATCCGAGGAGCAGGGCGGGAGTTACTCCCACCATGACGGCGCCGAACATCCCACCGGGAACACGGAAAGCCCGCGGCAGGTTGGGCTCGCGGATTCGAAGAGCGATCAAGGCTGCGAACTCCAGCAACAGGCTCGAACCGTAGAGCAGGATATCGATCGTGATCAGCCGTTCGAAACCAAGGCCGAGGCACATGGCCCAGCCGATGGCACATACCAGGATGGCGACCCAGGGGGCCCGGCGGCGGTTCAGCTTGCCGAACGCGCTCGGCAGCATGCCGTCTTGCGCCATCGCTAGCGGCAGACGAGAGTAGCTCATCACCAAGGCATTGAACATGCCGAAAGCGCTCATCATTCCGCCCAACACCAGGCCGATTCGCAGCAGCGGTCCACCGAGCAGTCCGGCGATATCGGCCCAGGAACCGGTTTCCCAGGCGGTTGGGGCCAAGCCGGTCATCCACACCGCGGCCACGGGCACAATGTAGCTCAGCGTAACTAGCGCGACAGCGGCCAGCATGGCCCGCGGATAAGTCCGTTGTGGGCGCTCAACTTCGGTGGCGATAGTCGAGGCATTGTCCCAGCCCATGTAATTCCACATGCAGATGAGGAGACCGCCGATCAGGTCCACTTTCGAGGTTGTCGGAGTGGTGACGGCGTGCAGGAGTCCACCGTACTTCAAGGGCGCAAACACGACAATGAGTGCGAACGGGGCCGAGAGCAAGAAGAAGAGCCATAACGACGTGGTCGAAACCACGTGCACGCCGGCAATATTGAGCAGGGTACAGGCAACAACCACCGCAAGTCCTACTAGCAGTCCGCGGTGCCCTTCCGCAAACCAGGGAAACAGCCGTGTCAGGTACAAGACGAACAAGGTGGGGTAAATCGCCATGTCGAAGATCGAGGCCACCAGCGAGAGCCAAGCTTCCTGAAATCCCCAGAAGTTCCCCATGGCACGCCGCACCCAGGCATAGTAACCGCCTTCCTGGGGTAGGGCACTAGAGAGTTCGCCAATCATGAACGCTGCGGGCAGGCTCCAAAGAAGTGGGGTCAGCGCGAGGAAGAGAATGGCCCGCCCGTATCCGGCGCCATGCACGATGTCTTCGATCCCATAGGTCCCGCCCGACACCATAAAAAAGGTGGCGGCGACCAGGGGCCAGAGCGTGAGGCGAACGAATTTCTTCCGGGTGGGGACAACGGCTGGGGATTGAAGTGGTTGACAGGTGGCGCTAGCGGTTGCCAATTTCGATGGCTTCCTCCTCCGGGCGAATCACTCTCAGCCACCTCGTCTCCCTTGTTGCGAGGCTCCCGGTGGACGAATTCCAGGCATTTCGGCTGGAGTTACTTCGCACATTAGAGATTACGGCAAATTTCCACAGATGCAACAAAATATTTGAAAAATTTGTAAGCCAGCGGCCCGGTACGGAGGTAACGGGTGCACATCGAACCAACCACAGAGGGTACAGGGGAACACAGAGGTGTGCGTACGCTCCTCTGTGGTCCTCTGTGTCCCCTGTGGTTTAGCTTTTCTCCCAGTCTCTTCCGTCGACCATACGCTTGATCCCGTCCCGCAGATGGGGAACGTAGAAGTTGATCAGCAGGCCGACGGAAATACCGCTCAGGCGCATATAGGACAACAGTTGTGCTTGGTGGACGGGATGAATGGTTTCAACACACTTGACCTCGACGATGACGGCGTTCTCCACGACCAGATCCATCCGGTATCCGAGCTCGATCTTTTCACCGTCGTACACGACAGGCAGTCCGACCTGCGAAGCCACCCTGAGCCCTCGCTTCCGGAGTTCGTGTGCCAAGCAAGCCTGATATGTACTCTCCAGCAAACCAGGCCCTAGGACGGAATGAACCTTCATCGCGGCACTGACAATGGCTCCTGTGACTTGGTTTACTCGGGGTCGGAAGGTTGCGGGAGCGCTGGCCATGGCGCCCTTGTAACACGGGCTCCAAGACCATTCCGTGACGACCAGACTAATGTGATCTGTTGAAAAGCGTTAACCACAGGGGGCACAGAGTTTCACAGAGGAGGCTCTTTAGGCAATCACCCTCCGCGTTCCCCTGTGTCCTCTGTGGTTAAAGGTTCTTGAAAAGTTCGGCTCGAGGATCTTCCGGGTTGAGCTTGGCGAGTTCGCGAAGCAGTTCCTTGGTCTTCTCGTCACGCGGCATGGGGACGGTGATCTTGACCTCCACGATCTCGTCGCCGCGAACGCCATCCTTTGTAGCCGACGGAACCCCTTTCTCTCGCAGACGAAGCTTCTGCCCCGATTGGGTGCCGGGAGGGATCTTGAGCATGGTTCGACCGTCGATGGTCGGAACTTCAATTTTTGCGCCCAGAGCCGCCTCGGTAGCCGTGACCGGCACGGTGAGGTGGATGTCGTCGCCTTCGCGGTGAAAGACCGGGTGATCCCCGGTGCGGATAATGACGTACAGATCGCCGCCGGGACCACCCCGCAGCCCCGCATTACCCCTGCCGGCGATGCGGATGCGCTGACCGTCGCGAGTTCCTCCCTTGATGCGAATCTCCAGCGGTTCCGTGCGTTCCACGCTGCCCTCACCATGGCAGACCGCGCAGGTCGAGATATTCTTGCCAGTGCCGTGACAGCGTGGGCAGGTCACGTTGAACTTCATCCGCCCGCCGGTCTGGGTGATCTGTCCCGTACCGTTGCACTCGGGACATTTTCCAGGCGACTCGACGTAACCTCGTCCACGGCAGTTGGTGCAAGCATCCCGCCGGGTGATATTGAGGCGCATGACCCCGCCGCGAATCGCTGTCCAGAAAGGGACATTGACCTGGTACTCGAGATCAGAGCCGGGTTCAGGTCCTTCCTGGGTTGCCGCACCTCGGCCACCAAAGATGCCGGAGAAGATGTCCCGAAACCCTCCGCTGCCGGCACTGGTGCTTTTTCGGCCGCGCCCGCCTTCGAACAGATCGGAAAAGTCGAAGCCGCCGAAATCGAACTGAGCACCATGGGGGCCAGCACTTGCTTGACCGCCGGGGAAACCACCCTGGAACCCACCTCCGCCCCCACCTGCACGCGCATAGGCTTCCGCCGTTGCGGCGTCAATATTGTCGGAATAGAAACCGACCTGGTCGTAGATCTTGCGCTTCTTGGGATCGCTCAGGACATCGTTGGCTTCGGAGATGGCCTTGAATCTTTCCTCGGCAGCCTTGTCACCGGGATTGACGTCTGGATGATACTTGCGGGCGAGCTTGCGGAACGCCTTGCGGATGTCGTCGGCGGAGGCCGACTTCTTCACCCCGAGGAGTTCGTAATAGTCTTTTTTGGTTGTGGTTGCCATTCCCTAAATCCAAAAGTCAAGCCGCGGATCAGACGGATATTCACGGATTGCCTATGATCCGTGTTGATTCGCGCAAACCTGCGGCGGACTTACTTCAGGCAATTGGGAACCTCGATGTCGGGCACCGAGCTGTAGTCGTAGTCCATGTTTATGCTGCCATGGCCCTCGGGATCCGTCATGGCCAGGCGCAGGGGAAGGCCGGTATCTTTCGCCACATAGAAACGGACTGGCCCGCGAAGCTTGTCTCCGTCACGTGCATAGAATTCGTAAGCACTGGTGGAAGTGCCGTTCACGGTCTCGTCGCCCAAATTCTTAAGATCCGTCAGGAGATTGGCTCTCTTCTCCGCAGACTGCCCGCCACCCGCGCCCTCCATACACTTCCAGGCAAAGAAGTCGCGCGCCTGCTTGCGTGCCCCCGCCGCCATGACCAATCCTTGCGCGACCTGGGATGCGGCTAGACCAGCTGAGATCGCGCCCATCGGTCCTTGCGCCAGCGCCTGGGCAATCGCCATGGTCGCCTGCCTCTCGAGCATGGCTTCTTGCATGGCAATCATCTGGTCGTCGTACTTGAGGATGCGGTCCTTGGCAGGCGTATTGAAGATACGCGCGCCTCGTCCGTCCTTGACGACGGCTTTGATTTCCCAGTCGTCCACCTGGCCTCGCATGTCCATCGCCGGCATCTTCCAGTGCATGCTGGTCTGAATGACGCCGCCTTTCACCAGCTTCTCAATCGGACCCATCCCCATGCCCTCGGCCATCATCTTGGCCATGCGTGGGTCGGAAGCCTTCATGTCCATGTGCACGCGATAACCGTTTTGCTTATCGAGTTGCCGGAAAGCGTTGAATACCGGGCTGTCTTCGGGAACGGGAACACCTGCCTGCGCCAGAGCGAATCTGGCAAAGAGCGTGATACCACCGATCAGCAGCGCACACTGCAGAACCTCTGTCAGTCGTGAATGCAGCTTCATCGCCATCCTTTCTCTTCCGATGCCGCCAGCATTGTACTATCGAAAAACAGGCCACGGATTTGACGGATCTTCACAGACTTGATCCGTGTTCATCCGTGTAACCCGTGGCCAAGCTTCTCAAAGCTGCACGCCAGATCCCTCGCTCTGCTCGGGGTGGCCGGCTCAAGAAGCCGGTCGCACAGCTGTTGCTGAAAGCTGAGAGCTGACAGCTTACTTTTTATCTTCCACGTCCACGTACTCGGCGTCGATCACGCCTTCGTCTTTCTTCTTCGCTTCGCCATTGCCGCCCGCCGACGAACCACCATCGCCTCCGGGAGCGGAACCCGCGCCCGGTGTTGCTTGCGACTGGGCTGCTTTGTACATCTGCTCAGCCAGTTTGTGCGAGGCCTGGGTCAGACCTTCGCGGGCCTTGTCCATGGCCGCCTTGTCGCCACCCTCCAGCGCTTTCTTGGCGTCGGCCAATGCGTTCTCCACATCGCCGCGCTCGGAGCCGGAGATCTTGTCGCCATGCTCGCGCAGCATCTTCTCCACGCTGTAAACCATGGAGTCGAGCTGATTCTTGGCCTCGATCTCGTCGCGCTTGGCCTTGTCTTCGGCGGAGTGCGAGTCGGCCTCCTTCGCCATGCGCTCGACTTCCTCTTTGCTCAGACCCGAAGACGACGTAATCGTAATCTTCTGGTCCTTTTGCGTGGCCATGTCTTTCGCGGTCACGTTGAGGATGCCGTTGGCGTCGATGTCAAACGTCACCTCAATCTGCGGTACGCCCCGCGGAGCCGGTGGAAGGCCCGTAAGATGGAACTTACCCAGGGTGCGGTTCTGCGCCGCCATCGGGCGTTCGCCCTGCAGCACGTGGACCTCGACCGAGGTCTGGCTGTCAGCCGCGGTTGAGAACGTTTCTGTCTTCTTCGTCGGAATCGTCGTGTTGCGTGGGATCATCGGTGTCGCCACTCCGCCCAGAGTTTCGATCGCCAGCGTCAGCGGAGTCACGTCGAGCAGCAACAGGTCTTTCACTTCGCCCTTAAGCACGCCACCCTGGATGCCCGCGCCCACCGCGACCACTTCGTCCGGGTTCACACCCTTGTGGCCTTCGCGTCCGAACAGGTCCTTCACCAGGCTCTGGATGCGAGGCATGCGGGTCTGACCGCCCACTAGCACGACTTCGTTGATCTTGCTGGCATCAACGCCCGCATCTTTCATGCACTGCTTGCAGGGGCCGACCGAGCGCTGAATGATGTCTTCCACCATCGATTCGAGCTTCGCCCGGGTCAGCTTCTTCACCAGGTGCTTCGGTCCGCTGGCATCGGCGGTGATAAACGGCAGGTTGATCTCGTGCTCCATGGTGGTGGAGAGTTCGATCTTGGCGCGCTCCGCGGCGTCGCGCAGGCGCTGCAACGCCATCTCGTTGCCCTTGCCGCGCAGGTCGAGGCCTTCATCCTTCTTGAATTCGTCGATCAGCCAATCCACCAGGCGCTGGTCGATGTTGTCGCCACCCAAGTGCGTGTCGCCGTTGGTGGCCTTGACTTCGATCACACCTTCGCCGACCTCGAGAATGGAGATGTCGAACGTTCCGCCGCCGAAGTCGTACACTGCGATGGTCTCGTCCTTGCCCTTGTCGAGACCGTAAGCGAGTGCCGCCGCTGTAGGCTCATTGATGATGCGCTTAACGTCGAGTCCGGCGATCCGGCCGGCGTCTTTAGTCGCCTGCCGCTGGGCGTCGTTGAAGTATGCCGGCACGGTGATGACCGCCTCGGTCACTTTTTCGCCGAGGTAGTCCTCCGCCGCCTTCTTCAGTTTTTGCAGGATCATGGCCGAGACTTCGGGCGGGGTATATTCCTTCCCCTGCGCAACAATGGCCACGTGGTCGCCCTGGCGGATCACCTTGTAGGGGACCATCTTCATTTCTTCGTTGACTTCGTCGTAGCGCCGCCCCATAAAGCGCTTGATTGAATAAACCGTATTCTCCGGGTTGGTGATCGCCTGGCGCTTAGCGACTTGGCCGACCAGCCGCTCCCCGGTTTTGGTGAACCCGACCACCGATGGGGTGGTGCGGCCACCTTCCTCATTCGCAATGACTTTGGGCTCACCACCCTCCATGACCGCCACGCAGGAGTTGGTGGTGCCGAGGTCAATTCCGATAATCTTTCCCATAAAAAGCTCCTCTCTGTTTCTTATAAGTGCTTTGTAATCAGTGTGATTATGATTGCGCCGTCCATTATGCTAAGACTTGAGTGGACTGTTGTCAAGGTTTAGATGCCGGAGCAGCATGTGTGGATGCGGCCGAATTGGGGCTAGAGACTGATCTTCCAGTCGGAGGGTCGCGTCGATGCCTCATCGAGGTAGCGGTTGAGGGCCAAGTTGGCCACACGCTCAAACCATGTTACCGGTGGGACCTTCGATCCTCCTGAAAGCGCTTCATGAAGAGCTTCAGCTGGGATTCCCCAGCCGGAACCCACACCGACGCTGGCACCATACCCAACCCCCGCATGAACGGCGGCGCCTCGAGTCGTGCACACCTCGGCCAGCGCGTCGTCAAAGGTCTCACGGTTGGGCAGAAAATTGTCTGGACCCCTGAACACCTTGTCAGCTTGCCAAAGCGTTTCATCGACCATGGCCTTGATAAATGTCCGGAATTTCCTTGAAGTCCAGGGATTGTCTTTGGCAGCTAATACGGCAAGCTCTTCCGCGTCTTCCATTCCCAGTCCCATTTCCTTAGCACGCCTCCACACGATAGCTTTATTGTTCAGCATCGTGTCCCGCAAAGGAAGCGAGCAAACCTCGGCGGCAATGGTTTCAACACTTGAAACGAGCCGCTCATACGCGACGTCTGGCCACTCCTCAATTAGACGCATCGCCTGGGCGTATAGCTTCGCGGCCCGAATGTAAGCCTCACTATGCGGAATCTTGACAACAGCAGCGAGTTTTGATTCCAGACGCCCCGGGTCCACGCCGAGCGGGGGAGGGTTGTTATCAACAAACGATTCGACGCCGCTCATGCCCCATCCGATGGATACTGGCCTCTTCTTCCAAGTGATTCTTGTCGCTGGATTCACTATCGGAAGGGCCCACTCATGGGGTCCCGACTCCCGGTCTGGGGGAACCAAGGGGTTCGTTGGGTATGTGACACGCACCTTCACGGACACTGTTATCAGTCTCCTTAAAAACAGGGTAAGCAGGGCGGCGAGGTCTTCGGCCACGTGATCGTCGGGGCGAAGGATCAGTGAGGAGTTCCCCTTTGTTTCCGTAACTGATTCAGGTGCTGAGACACGAAGCAATAATTCTTGCGGATAGTCGTCGAAAGGTTGGCTAACAACCCGTAGGATACATGGATGCGAGAGCAGATTCCGCGTCACGTCGCTCTTCCGCCACTCCCCAAGGGTTTGCACTCGACCGTTGTAGAGTTCACCGGAACAAAGTAGCCGATACTCTGTCACGATGGCACCCTTATCGCTGGGGCTACCGTACTTTCCCGCTAGATAATCAAGTACGTACATCGCTATCCTTACACCTACCACGGTTTGATATTTCCACACTGTAAGTATATGGCCCGTGCCCCATGTCTCGCCGCTTTTGCAAGACGTGGGAGAGGGATTCGTCCGCAATTGCTTCTGGCGCGTTCGGCAGTAAGCTGGGATAATGAGGCGAGGCGGCTATGCCACTCGATTGGTCACAATGCGCGGCGGTTGAAAGCGTGCCCGGCAAAGTCAGCGGGGCATGGGTGTTCCGCGGAACACGCATCCCCGTCTCGGCTGTTTTCGAGAATCTGGAAGATGGCCTCCGCCTCGACGAAATCGTGCAGATGTTTGAGGGCCTTTCGCGTGAACAAGTGCAGGCGGTCCTCGATTTCACCGTTCAAAGCCTTGAACCCTCGCCTCAGGCTCGCTGATGCGTGTTCTATTTGACCAGGGCACGCCACTCGGAATTCGCAATTCACTTCAAGCTCACTCTGTTCGCACCGCGTATGAAGAAGGTTGGAGCACGCTCTCAAACGGAGAATTGTTAGGCGCGGCCGAGGACGCAGGGTTTGAAGTTTTCGTCACGACCGACAAGAACTTGGTTTACCAGCAGAACCTGGCGAGTCGTAAGATCGCGATCGTGGTTCTCGGACTTAGCCGTTGGCGATTCATCCATCCCATTCTGCCGCGAATTGCAAAGGCTATTGACGAGGCGAGGCCCGGAACTTATAAGCTCATCACAGTCCCTGAAGAATAGTATTTCCACGGAGCTTTATCCGCGTTGATCCGCGTGAATCTGCGGCGAAGGTTTGGGTGGTGTCGTCAGTCGTACTTCTCGTACAAAATCGACTTCCGGTCCCAGCCCAGCGATTTCAACAGTTCACGGTTGGCCTTGACCATCTTCTCCAAGCCGCAGATGTAGGCGTGCATGTCGGTGCGGCCCTGAGCAACGGCGGGGACGTGCTCCTGCACGTAGCCGCGTAGGCCTTGCCACCCTGCGCTACCCCGGCTCAAGGTCGGCAAATAATGAAAGTTGGTATTCTCGGCTGCCAGGCGGAGGAATTCGTCGTGGTAGTAGATGTCTTTTTCGGTGCGATTGCCGCAGACGAGCCACAGTTGCTTGCCCTGATGACGAGAGTCTGACGGGAGGGGACGCCCGTCCTCCGGCTGAAACAACCAGTGCAGCATGGAGCGCAGCGGAGCGACTCCCGTGCCGGTAGCGACAAAAATCGTGTCCCGCATGGGTGGGCGCAGAATGAAGTCGCCGAAGGGGCCTTGGCAGCTGATTTCATCCCCTTCTTTCATGTCGCACAGAAAGTTCGACATGAACCCGTCCTGCACCCGGTTCAGGCAGAGGGCAAAGCTGCTGTTGCTACCGGGCGGCGAAGCGATGGAATAGGCGCGCGTGATCTCTTCGCCGTCGGGCATATTGGCCTTGAACGACAGCCATTGGCCGGCGACGAAGCCGAAGCGGGGAATGCTTGCCATCTCGAACTCGAGATGCCTGGTGAGTTCAGAAAGCGAAGTTGTGCGGGTGAGGCGAGCGGTGAAAGATTGGAAGGGCGCCATCAGTTATTTAGATGAACGAAGATGCCGTTATGATCTCCACGCAACCTTGTCATCCTGAGCGAACGACGATGCAGTCGAAGGATCCCTATGCCTTTCTCATCTGCTTCCGGCCCATCGAGGAGTTTCTCTAGTCGGTGCATCGTGAGAATGCCTTGCCAGGCCGGTGTCTTATTGCGCAGGTAGGGATCTTTCGACTCCGCAATTCGATCCGCTACGCGAATCGAACCGCTCCGCTCAAGATGACAGGGGCCCGAAGGCTAGAGCCAGAAGCCAGAAGCCGTCTCTATTCCACCGTCACCGACTTCGCCAGGTTCCTGGGCTGGTCTACGTCGCATCCGCGACGCACCGCGATATGGTAAGCCAGCAATTGTAACGGGACGATCTCGAGAATCGGCGCCAGTTCTTCCGGCGCCGGCGGAACGTACAGCACGTGGTCGGCGGCCTCTTTGATTTCCTCGTCGCCTTCGGTGGCCAGGGCGATGACAATTCCCGAACGCGCTTTGACTTCCTTCAAGTTCGAGATCGTCTTCTCGTAGCGCCGGCTGGAAAGTTCATCGTTCACATCGCGCGTGGCAATAATCACGACCGGCAGATTTTCGTCGATCAGCGCGTTGGGCCCGTGCTTCATCTCGCCCGCGGGATAGCCCTCGGCGTGGATGTAGGAGATTTCCTTCAACTTCAGGGCGCCTTCAAGGGCAATGGGGTAGTGAATGCCCCGCCCCAGAAACAAGAAGTCCTGCGCACGGACATACTGTTTGGCCAACTCTTCGGTCTGTTCCTCGTGGGTCAGCAGGTGCTCGAGCTTGCCCGGAATGCAGGTCAGCTCGTGCACTGCCTTCCGCGCCTGGTCGTCGCTGATGGTGCCGCGCATCTCCGACAGGTAAAGAGCGAATAAGTAAAGTGCGGTGAGCTGCCCGGTGAAGGCCTTGGTGGAGGCCACTCCAATCTCCGGACCGGCATGGGTGTAGATCGTACCCGCCGCCTCGCGCGTAATCATCGAACCCACCACGTTGCAGATGGCCAGCGTCTTGGATCCCTTGGCTTTGGCTTCGCGCTGCGCAGCAATCGTATCGGCGGTCTCACCCGATTGCGAAATCAGCATGGTCAGCGTGTTCGGTGAAATGATGGGATCACGGTAGCGCCATTCACTGGCGTAGTCGACTTCCACCGGAATCCGGGCCAGGCGCTCAATCATGAACTTGCCAGCTTGCGCCGCGTGCCAGCTGGTTCCGCAGGCAGCAATATTGATCTTCGTTGCCGCCTTGAATTCGGCCTCGGTAACTTCCATCCCGTCTAGAAAAATGCGGCCGGTCTCTTGCGAGATGCGCCCCAGAGTGGTGTCCCGCACGGCGCGCGGCTGCTCAAAGATTTCCTTGAGCATGAAGTGCTTGAAGCCGCCCTTTTCCGCCATAATCGGATCCCAGGTGACATGCTGCACCTGGCGGACGACGGGCTGTCCGTTGAAATCGGTGAGTTGCACACCGTTGGGCGTGATCACCGCAAGATCACCATCGGCCAGAAAGAAAAGATCGCGGGTGTGATACAGGATCGCGGGTACGTCGGAGGCAACGAAATATTCTTCGTTTCCTAGACCAATTACTACCGGCGGGCCATTGCGTGCTGCCACGATCTTGTTAGGATCGTCGGCGGAAATGACTCCGAGCGCAAAAACACCGCTCAACTCGCGAACCGTCTTGCGGACGGCCTCTTCCAAGGGGGGACGATGGCCGTTGCCACTCTGGATGAAAAACTTTTCTACCAGGTGGGCGATGACTTCGGTGTCGGTCTCCGTGGTAAAGCGATGGCCTTCTTCGATCAGCTTTTTCTTCAGCGTGACATAGTTCTCGATGATGCCGTTATGCACCACGACAATCTTTCCGGTGCAGTCGCGATGCGGGTGCGCGTTCTCTTCCGTGGGACGGCCATGCGTGGCCCAGCGGGTGTGGCCGATACCGTAGGTACCATCGAGCGGCTTGAGGCGAATGACCTCTTCCAGGTTGCGCAACTTGCCTTCGGCGCGGCGGACCTGCAAGCCTTCGCCGTTGCCGCACACCGCGATCCCTGCCGAGTCGTAGCCGCGGTATTCCAGACGGCGCAGCCCCTCAATGATGACGGGTACGACCTGCTTCTTGCCCACATATCCCACAATACCGCACATATTTCATTAACTCCTGGATTTCGGCGGGGAGACCGATTCGAATGCGCCGCGGACGCGGACAAAGATCATTAGAGCACTTTGAACCCATTCCGGTGCTATGAAAGATCTTTATAGGAGGCAAAAGAACTCCTTATTCCTGGCACTGCCTCACCGGCTGGTTTCAGTTCAAGCAGCACTACTCCTCAAGGGAGTAACGAAACTCCTCGATCACGGGATTCGTGAGGACCTCACGAGCAATACGACCGACTTCGGCTTCGGCCTCCGTCCGGCTCAGCCCGCCATCCAATGTGAGCTCAAAGTACTTGCCCTGGCGAACCTCTTCCAGGCCCTTGTATCCCATCTTTTTCAGGGCGCCCTGGATGGTCTTGCCCTGGGGATCCAGAACACTCTTCTTCAGCGAAACGTACACGTAGGCTTTCATGGGGGATACGACATTATACGTCAGTGGGCACCAAGCTACGGTACACCACCGACTTAGCCCAGTTGGGTGAGTTGAGCGGCTAGGTCGGCCAGGGCGGCCTGCAGCAATTCACGGTGACGGGGATTTTGCGCAGCCTCCAGTTGCTGCAGCAGGTGTTTTCGAGATAATACCAACCCTTCCTTCTGCCGCTGGCGGGCCGCCTGGACCGGAGTGAGCCGAGGTTTGGTCCTGTCACGAAGCGTTGCCGCTTCCGCCTGCTGCTCTTCGACCGACTTACTCTCCCAGCCACGTGCCACAGGGAAGATTATAGAAGGTCAGCGAGATGCCGGCGTAATTCGCCACCCGGGGAGGCGTGTTCCGAAAACAGAACGCCGTCAACTAAATGCTATGCGCCAGAAGAAATCAGGGTTAAGATAGCGGCGGCCGGAGTTTGAACGGGCTTTTCTTTGCGTCAAGGTTCGGAGAGGGGGACGAGCCTTCGGACTTGCGCAAATGCCCTCTGACAGCCACTTCGAAGATCCGCGGAATTCTTGTCGCCGCCACGCTCCCGTAGTGCCGGCGAGCGCCCTTGTGCCCCGGCCCGGTCTGCCGCGGCGGATTTCAAGCCTTTCCAAAACGCTCGATCAGTTAGCCCCAATTCCAACTGCGGGGCTAGTCGGCGTCACTCTCCGCAGTTCATTTCCGGATTGGCACCGAGGCTCTGCAGCCGGGTCTTCGCCTCCTAGACCGCCCGGGGGCCGCGGGAGAACGGATCAACTGCGGCATAGAGCTGCTGGAATTGTCACGGCCCAAGCAACCCATCGGCAGGAGGTCCAATGTCAACCCCCGCAATGATCCATGGAGTGTTCGAACCACCCCGATTCCCCCCGCGGAAAGTGTTTTATGGGATGGTGGGATTGTTGGCGATTGCGGTCGTTCCATTCCTCCTCTGGTCAGATCGCATTCTGGCCTCGAATTTCTTGCCGCATCGGTATTGCTACCTTGGCAAGCCGGGTTTGGTGTGGCCCCACGTGGTTGCCGACTCTCTCATTGGCCTGTCGTACTTCACGATCTCCGCAACGCTGGGTTAC
>JAIQFW010000085.1 GCA_020073105.1 Terriglobia bacterium | reverse complement strand
GATAGCCCAGCAACCTCTTCCCGCGTGAACCACCGAGCCTCGATAGCGTCGCCTGCGGGCGACGGCTCTCCTTCAATGCGCCGGCAGAGGAAATCAATCAGCACATAGTGATAGATGGTGCGCTCGTCGGCATCGCGCAACACGCGGTCGTAAACGCCGAGCAAGTCGGCAGTTTCGACGGTCAAGCCAGTCTCTTCCAGAGCTTCGCGAACGGCGGCTTCACGCAAGGTCTCGCCGACTTCGAGCACGCCCCCGGGAATCGACCATTCGCCGGCCAGCGGCGGATGCCCGCGCTTCACTAGCACGACGCGATCGCCCTCGATGATGATTGCGCCCACGCCGACTAGCGGCTGATCGGGGTATTCGCGCTTCATAGAATTAAATTCAGTTCCCAGTACTCAGTTCCCGGTTCTCAGTAGAATAGCTCGGTGGCCCTAGAGGAATACAAGCGTAAGCGCCGTTTCGAGGAAACGCCAGAGCCTCCGCCGAAAGTCGAGAAGAAGTCACAGCATCGGTTTGTAGTGCAGAAGCACCGCGCGACCCGCCTGCATTACGACTTCCGTTTGGAGATGGAGGGCGTGCTCAAGTCGTGGGCGGTGCCGAAGGGCCCGTCGCTCGATCCGGCTGATAAACGATTGGCGATGCAGGTGGAAGACCATCCGGTTTCGTACTTCGACTTTGAGGGGACCATTCCCGAAGGCAACTACGGCGCGGGCACGGTGATCGTTTGGGATGTAGGCACGTGGGAACCACTTTCCCCCCTACCTGTGAAAGGGAAGTTCGTACCGGGCACTGACAAAGAAGCGACGGAGATGTTGAAGAAGGGAGACTTCAAGATCCGGTTACACGGCAAGCGGCTCAAGGGAGACTTCGCGCTCATCCACATCAAGGCCCGCCGTCCCGGAAGCAAAGGCACGGAGTGGCTGCTGATCAAGAAGCAGGACGACGAAGCAGTTTCAGGGTACGACATCGAGCAGTACGACACATCGGTGCTGAGTAAGAAAACCATCACGCAGATGGCAGGGGATGAAGGTGCAGCTGAGTGGAAGAGCAGCCGTCCAGCGTCACGAGGAAGGCTGAAGGCTCCTTGGTTGGCGGAGACGTTGGCGAAGCTCGAGAAGAAAGGCAAAACCAGAACCACAGAGGACACGGAGGACGCAGAGGAAGACAAACGAAAACCAAGAGCTGTTGAGTCCCAGGCAAAGCCCCCAAAGAGTGCGGGAAGGTCATCGAAGAACTCTGCGTCCTCCGAGTCCTCTGCGGTTTTGGTTGGCAGCCTTCCGGGCGTGCGCAAAGCATCCATGCCGACCACGATCCACCCCATGCTGGCGACTTCTGGTGACAAGCCTTTTGATGATCCCGATTGGCTCTTCGAGATCAAGTGGGACGGCTACCGCGCGGTTGCGTTCATCGAAAACGGCAAAGTGCGTTTGGTTTCGCGCAATCAGAACGATTTGACCGGGCAATTCTCCGAACTGCACGATCTGCCGAAGGCCGTCAAAGCGAAAACAGCAGTCCTCGACGGGGAAATCGTCGCCCTCGACGAGCAAGGCCGCTCGTCTTTTAGCCTGATGCAGCAACGCACGGGTTTTCGCAGCGGAGGGCGGAGGGCGGCAGGCCGCTCGGACGTGCCGGTGGTCTACTACGTTTTCGATCTGATTTTCGTGGACGGTTACGACCTGCGCCGGGTGCCGCTCAAAGGACGCAAGGCAGTTCTGGCGAAAGTCGTGGCCCCCAACGAGCTGGTGCGTTTGTCCGAGCATTTTCCCGAGAGGGGCATCGCGCTCTTCAACGCCGCGAAACAGCAGGGGCTGGAAGGCATTCTGGCGAAGCGCCGCGACAGCCTGTACGAAGAACGCCGCAGCAACGAATGGCGGAAGATCAAGATTACGCAAACCATCGATTGCGTCATCGGCGGGTATACCGATCCCGAGGGCAGCCGCGAGTATTTCGGCGCCATCGTGCTCGGCCTTTACGACCAGAAAGGCCGACTGGTTCACGTGGGACAAGCGGGAACCGGCTTTGATCAGGCAGCCCTGAAACAAATCTGGCAGGTGCTGCACAAATTGGAGACCAGCCGATCTCCGTTTCATGGCGGGGTCGAAGCCGCCAAGGTTCATTGGGTCGAGCCACAGCGCGTTGCTGAAATCAAGTTCACGGAATGGACCCACGAAACAGAGGAGGGCGGCCCAAAGTTGCGGGCTCCGGTGTTCATGGGTCTGCGCGATGACAAAGACCCGAGAGAGTGTAAATTGGAGGGCGAGATTATCCAGCTTAGGACATAAGACCTATGCTTGCGCATCGAATGACTGGAACATTCTAGGGTTTAACCACAATACGCAGAATCGGAGCTTCAATCGTCGGTTGCTCCATCGTCCAAACTTGAAGCCGCGAGACCAGATCATGGTTTAGAAACTCCTTGATGAACCTGCTTGAAATTGAGCTTTTGTAGGTCACGCTAAGGTCGTATTCACCCGGTTTGCTCACTACGTCGGTGACCTTGATTTCATCTGCAATACCATAAAACCGTCCCGGCTCTAACTTGATGAAGGCGTAAACGTCGCCTTTCTTTGGTGGAGGAGGTACGCAGTCGAACAGAAAGTCTCCATGAGCGAGTGCGCCGTCCGGCGCGGCAAAATGCATCGACAGTCCTCGGGCAAAATTCCAGCAAAGGTCCCAATCCCAAATGTACACGTCCTCAGATCCCGTATTCAAAAGCTGCGTCTCCATTCTGATCTTGTCTGACATTCGGTAGACATGCTGGTCAGTTCTGACACTTAGTAGGAGTGTGGTGGTTGGCTTGTCTGGATTGTTGATTTGAGCATCCACCCCCGTACAAGTAATAGTCGCAAGCAGCAAATATGCGATTACGAATCTCTGCATGTTCGCGTCTCCTGGTGGCAGTGGAAGTGATTGCTCATGTCGACACACGCTTGCACGTTATGCACAGCCTGCGCCGTTTGTTTGTCAGGAAACTGACTGAGCGCCGATCGGACGCGGAGCCAGCCGCTATTTAATCTCCTTCATCGGCAGCAGGGAACCGTAATCGTGCCCCGAGGGTTCGACCGCCCGAGCGACCACGCCATCGAAAGCATCGCGGAACTCAGGGAACTTCGCGATCAGGGCTTGAATAACGGTCTTGTTCTCTTGAAACGTTTTCGCGGTGTTGGAAACATCGGGTGAATCGTACTTCACGATCAAGTCGAGATCATCTCCGACCGCCAGGGGAAAGATGGTGGTCAGTTTGTAGATCTTTCCGTCCGCGGCCAGGTCGATCGTGGTGCTATCGTGAGGCAGGTCTGCGGGCCGCAGACTCTCCGACTCATCGAAGAGCTTGTCCGTCATCTGGGTGTACATGAAGGGCACAGGAACGGCCAACTGGCGCGCCTCCAGGTAGTAGAACCAGGCATTGCGGTTCTGGCCCTTGGCCTGGAAAGCGCGGGCCTTGTCCGCGAACCACTTGGCATCATGCCCGCCGATCTGGGATTCCTTCACATAAAATCCGCCCACCTTCCAATCGGGGCCTTGCTGTTCCAGCACAAAAGAGACCGTGTGGGAGCCCTTGGTCGCCGATAGGTCCAGGATCACGATGCCGTAGTTCCCCGGAGGGAGATTGGGAATGACAAATTCGGCGCTGTTGGCCGTCTGCCCGCTTCTCCCAAACACACCGCACAGAAATTCGGCGCGCTGCAGCGGGGCGCTGCTTTCCACCTTCAACAAGTAGGGAGGGCGGGGCGTAGCCTGGGCTCCGGAAAAATTCGCCTGGTTATCCTTGACCGCCGTCTCGACGCCCGAAAAATCCGAAGCCAGGCTGGCTATAGAGTTCTGCTTCAATGCCGCGGCATCGCCGCGCGCGGCCATGTCGAAATATCGCTTGGCGGAGGTTTCCAGGGCAGTTCGCGTGGGAACGTCCATGTCGCCGGAATCGAAACAGGTTTGTGCGGCAGCGGCGCAGCTTAGAGCCAGGACGAGCGCTGTCACAGAACATCGGAACGGAATCCGGCGGTTTCGGAAGTCAGGCATAGTCTTCTACTTAATCTTACCTCTGCCAATCGCCACTGGCACCTCTACCTTTCTAAACAACTCTTCTCCCTATCATTGCACCACCTCGGCCCCTGTGATACCGTCCCTTTGAATCCCACTTTCTAGCGAAAGGAACCCTACCTATGGCGGGCTGGATCATCTTAGGCATTCTGGTGGTGATCGGCTTCATGCTGGCCGGGATGTACAACAGCCTGGTCCAGTTGCGTGTGCGCTGCGACTCATCCTGGTCCGATATCGATGTGCAACTCAAACGCCGGCACGACTTGATCCCCAACCTGGTCGAGACCGTGAAGGGATACGCCGCCCACGAAAAAGGCACTCTGGAAAATGTCGCCAAGTTCCGCTCCATGGCGATGCAGGCGACGACGCCCGCAGACAAGGCGGCGGCGGAGAACCAGTTGACCGGCGCGCTGAAGAGCTTATTTGCTGTGGCCGAGGCCTATCCTGACCTCAAAGCCAACCAGGAGTTCATGCAATTGCAGGGTTCCCTGAGCCAAGTCGAAGATACCATCCAAAACGCCCGCCGCTATTACAACGCGGTGGTGCGGGACCTCAATACGAAGATCCAGTCATTTCCGACCAACATCCTGGCGGGGATGTTCGGCTTCCAGGTGCGGCAGTTCTTCGAAGTCGCCGAGGCCGACCGCGAGCCGGTCGCGGTGAAGTTCTAACCCATGAATCGGAAGGTGGCCTTGACCGTAGAGACGTTGCTGGCAAGGTCTCGGAGACGCAGCAAGCTGCGTCTCTACATGATTGTTTATCTCCTCCTGTTCTCCCCACCTCTCTTCGCCAAGAGCTGGCGGGTCGCGGATTTCAACGACACCATCTCCATCGGTGCGGACGGCTCTGCCGCCGTCCACGAACGTATCACCGTGGTCTTTGTAGGCGAATGGCACGGCATCCACCGCTTCATTCCGGTCGAGTATCCCGGCCCGCGAGGCACCAACTTCACGCTCTTCCTGAAGGTTGCTGATGTCACCGACGATAACGGCAGCAAGCTGAAGTATGAATCCTCCACCTCTAACGGCTTTCGAGACCTGAAGATTTATATCCCCGGAGCGGTAGACACTACACGCACCGTCGATATCGATTACACCGTTCGCAATGGAATGCGCTTCTTCGAAGACCACGATGAGTTCTATTGGAATGTGACCGGCAACGACTGGCCAGTGCCCATCGACCATGCCAGCGCAGTGGTGAATTTTCCTGCCTCCGCGGCAGGATCGCTGCGCGCGCAAGCCTTCACCGGAGTCTACGGCTCGGCCGAGCGTGATGCCACATCCGAAGTCAAAGGTGCCGACGCTTCGTTCGAAACCAGCAACCCGTTGCCCATGCGTGGTGGCCTGACCATCGATGTTTACATCCCCAAAGGGATTCTCAAGCAGCCCGGTCCCTTCACCCGGCTGCTGTGGTTTCTGGGGAGCAACCCAATCGTCTTTCTGCCCTTCTGGACCTGCGCCGTGATGTTCGTGATGTGGTGGTACCTGGGACGGGATCCCGATGCGGGGATTTCTGTTGCCCCGATGTACGAACCACCGGCGGGGATGTCTCCGGCCGAGGCCGGTACGTTGCTCGACGACACGATCCATCCCCGTGATATCACCTCCACGCTGGTGGACCTGGCGGTGCGCGGCTACGTGAAGATCGAAGAAGTAGATGACAAAGGGCTGGTCTTCCACCACAAAGACTACATCTTTCACCTGCTGAAGCCGATGCCGCAATGGACGGATCTTGCTCCCCACGAGCGGGTGATGCTGGAGAATGTGTTTGAAGGTGGACAACAAACCCGTCTCTCCAGCCTGAAGAACCGTTTCTACACTGCGCTTCCAGTCATCCAGCAGGACATCAAGTCGGCACTGAAGAAGAAAGGCATGTACATGCTGGACCCGGAATCGGCGAATGGATACAGCTTTCTTGGAATCCTGCTAATCGTTGCACCATTCGCCATCGCCCAGTTCACTGGGTACAAGGATGTGTTCAGCTCAATCGGACTGCTGATCGGATGTGGAATTATCTCGCCTGTAGTCTGGTGGCTGTTTGCGCGGCAGATGACTGCGAAGACTGTGAAGGGCGGGCGCACGTGGGTTGCGGTTCGGGGTTTTCAGGAATTCATGAACCGGGTGGACGCTGACCGGCTCAAGCGCATGCCGCCCGACACATTTGAAAAGTATCTGCCTTATGCGATGGCATTGGGCGTCGAGCACCAGTGGGCGCAGGCTTTCGCCGGCATCGTGACCAGCCCGCCGAGTTGGTACGTCGGCCCGGGCTACGGTCCGGGATTTAATCCAATCTATTTTTCGAACTCCATGCACAGCATGTCGAACGACATGCACCAGGTGTTTGTGTCCGCGCCCCGGGCAAGCTCTACGGGTTCCGGGTTCGGAGGCGGTGGATTTGGCGGCGGTGGAGGCTTCTCCGGCGGAGGTTTCGGCGGCGGTGGCGGAAGTGCATTCTAGCTGCTCGCCCCCAAACCTTGACGCTTTCTCATCAGTGCTTTTTCGGCGGTTGGCCCCCGTGGGCATTCCTTCCCGATTGCCCGTGCTGTCTTGCGGTGAATTGAGCTCGAAGGCTGGGTCGTCCACCATATATCTCCCGTAGCACAAATCAGGGAGCTTTGAGTTTCTGCAGCATCACGACAGCCCCGCGGTTCTTTGGATTCAGCTCGAGAGATTTTTGATAGTTGGCGATGGCGAGCGGTTTGTTGCCGTCGTCCATGTAGGCTTCGCCGAGACTGTCGTAGACGTTGCTGGATTGCGGATAGGCTTCGACATTGAGCTGGAACATGCGAATCGCTTCTTTGAGCTTCTTGGCGCCAATGAGTGTGTAACCCAATGCGTTGAGTTCGCCTTCATCGAAGTTGTAGGTGGCGGATCCGGCGGCTTTGAGGTCGTGGTATTGCTTCACAGCCGCATCTACGCCGCTCGAAGCGATGGTGGCCGAAAGAGTTTCAGCAATGGATGTGCGCGGGTCATACGCGGCTTTGACCTGAGGCACCCATATAGCCATGCCGACCGCAACAATTCCAGCACCCATTCCGAGGGTCAGCACGAAAAGCATGCCGGCGGTAGCCATGCGCCGCAGCGCCCCGGGGCGGTCCTGCGCGCGCAAATAGATTTCCAGCACGGCGAGTGGCACCAGGTAACTGCCGAAAGCCATGAAAGTGAGCAACGGGCCCTGCAATGTAGCCGGATCGAAACCAACGGACCCTTTAAAGGCGAGCAGTGTCAGGAACAACGCAATCCGCAAGAACCACGACGCGCTTACCACGACGAACGCGCGAAGCGCCCAGCGGCGATGCCTTCTGAAGTCGCGAGCCAGCGCATAACGCAGCGCCGTGCCGGCGCAGACCCAGATCAGCACAGCATTAAGGGTACCGGAAATGTGTTGAACCGGGCCGCCAACGCTTCCCCGGATCCAATGCATGTATACCCCGGCCACGCTGAGGGCAACAGCGGTCAAGATATAAATACGCCCGTTCCAGCGATGGAAAATGGGAAAGCGGCTGCGGATTTGCGGAACCAACTGAAGCGCTCCGGCGAGCATGATGACGCAGGCTGAACCAACATGCATGGCGACGGCGAGATTGCCCATGGTGTCGCCAGTTACATAACCGTGAGTGATGAATCTGCTCCACCCATGGAAATCTCCGCGCAGCGCCGTGAGACCGTAGAAAGACGCCAGGGTAAACGCGAACACCAATTGGCCGATGAAGGCCACCACAAACCAGAAGCGCGTGGCCGCCTTCAAGGCGGTATCGGCGACGGAATTCAATTCCAACCGGTTGGTCAATACAGCTGTGCTCATAGTCACTTCTCCTACGCGAGTTGCCGATCAAATGTGCAGCCAAACTTGGTCGAGGTGCCCACAGCGACGCGGCCCGAAACCGCGCTCAGCCGCTCACTCTGGCGGGCTCAGTTACGCCAGATGGACTTAATCCCTTAACTAGAAGCCAAAAACTCAGTGCAATGTCGAAAATAGCCATCGGCGTATCGAACCACCACAGGTTCACGATCTGGTCGAAGTTGGGAAAAATGTAGAAAACGAAGGTACACGCTACGCAAAATGCGGACGAGATCACGCCGAAGGCAGCCAGTGATCGAGGGATATAACGGGACTTGAACCACAGGTAACCGCAGACTGTAGATGCCAATGCACTAAACAACAAGCCAACGTAATAGTAGTCCGTAGTCGCGCCGAGATAAGACCTCGCCAAGGCCTGCAATCGGTCCCCTTCAAATGCTTGCAAGTAGTTCGCGCCATGGAGGAGCCGCAGAGCATCGAAGAGATTGAGCGTCACAGCAAGCCACATCAAGACCCATACCAGCCTCCAGAATGCCGCGAGCAAGGCAAGGCCCCGGTTGACCGGTTCGAGAACCACGTAGAGCGCGGCGAGCAGCACGACGACACCTACGCAGTAGAAAAGGTAGCCGGTAATCCCGATGCGGAAGAGTCGTTCGTGCGCCAAAATATTCCGGGCGGTTTCCGCGGCGTTCCCGGCAATCAGACGCTGGTGGATACCAAAACTGACATAGACCACGGTCGCGAACGTGATTAGGTATGCAAGGCCCGCGACTTTTGCAGCGTTACGTTGCGACTCGTCGATCGCCATTTGTTGCCTCCTAAGCAAGGATTTCCTTCCGTTTTCAGCTACGCTGCATTCGCCAGCCGCCCGCCTTCTCTTGCCACTTCGCAACGTTCACACCCATCACCAGAAGCCACAGGCACAGCGATATTTGCCCGACGCCGGGGAAAATCAGTATGTAGGGCTGCAGAGAGCGCACGAGCGGGGGTGAAAGAAACGGCACGTAGCTCAAGCCGGCAAGTACCATCAGCACGCCAAGAATCCGCGGCAGGAACGTGGACTTGAGAATGAGGATACCGACCAGGAGCAGATACAATCCGAAAAATACCAGGCCGATGTTGTGGTAGGCAGCGGCGCGCAGCCTCAAAAACACCAGCGCCAGCGCCTGCAACTGTTCCGCCGTAAATACCTTCAAGTACGGTGCGCCCCCAAGCAGGACCAGTGGAGCGAGATGAAACAGGCTGCTAATGGCTTGAACCACGGACGCCACGAGGCCGAACAATGCTGCGACTAGGGAAAGGCTCCTGTCCACGGGCTTGAACAACTCGTACAAGAGAGCTGTCAAAGCGATATAGCTCGCAAAGGAAATGATGTCGCCCGCGAAACCCCACTGGAACAACGGCTCGTGTGCCAGGATGTTGGTCGCGGTAGCTGCGGCGTCGTCCGAGACGATCAGCCGGTTACGAACGAAGATCTCTACCAACATTCTCGCCACTATGGTGAGCAGATAGAAGACCCCGGCCATCCTGGCCGTGAAACGCGGCGACGCTGCTGTGATCTGTTCTGTCATTACAGCTGTGCTCATATTCGTTCTCCTTTCATGAGTGACTCATCAAGCGTGAATGACGCACCATGTTTACCATTCCTTCGCGGCACTGGCCTGCTCCTTCCATCGTGGTTCGTTCACGGCGAATACGAGGAGCCACACGATCAGCGCTCCTGCCCCGAGCAGACCGAAGGCTGCAATGTAGGGGAACAGACAGTATCCGAGCGGCAGATACAGGAAGCTCAGCCAACCCAACCCTGCAATCATCGACACCACGCCCAGAATCCGAGGCAGGAAGGTGGACCTGATAATGAGGTAGCCCGTCAGGAGTGCATAGAATCCGAAAAATACCAAGGCGATCGCGGCGCCCCGGTCATTCACTTTGAGAAAGAGGAGCGCCAGCGCCTGCAACTGTTCCAATTTAAACACGCTCAAGTAGTGCGCGCCTCCCAAGATGAACAAGGGGACGATAAAGAAGACGCGGCTAAAGGTTTTGATGACGCAACCTGCGAAGCCTAAGAACGCAGCCAGCAAAGAGACGCTCCTGCCCGCCGGCTTAAGCAACTCATAAAAGAGAGCTGTCATAGCGATCTGACACGCCATTTCGATGAGATAGACTGCAAATCCCAACTGAAACAGGCCCTTGTGCGCCAGGATGTTGGCCGCGGTAGCCGCGGCGTCGCCGTCTACCACCAGCCTGCCGCTGACGAAACCCTGGGCGAATATTCCCGTCAGGATGGTGAGGAGATAAAAGGCACCGGTGATCCGGGCCTTGAGACGCGGCGATGTTTCTGCTAGCCGTTCCTTCGTGACTGTTGTGTTCATGCTCGTTTTTCCTTAGCGGGCGATTGAATCAAGAGTGCATGGCGCCGTACGATCGTCGTTCCGCCGCTGCGCTGGCCGTGTTGACGCCTTTGATGAGCAACCACACCCCGAGGGAAACCTCGAATGCAAGCATCGGTAAGTACATGAGTTGGGTGATGGAGCCTCGAAGGATGCCTGCGATCTGCAGCGGGAGCCCCACGACAAGCAGAACCGATGCCAGCACGCCGAACCAGGCGAGAGCGACGGGGATCATCCGACCGCGCAAGAAGAGGTAGGAGAAGAGCGTACTGCCCACTGCGAAGAAGGTTGCCGTGACGGCCATGTCCGTCCTCAGAAGGTACGCGCCGAGCGCGTGCGCTGCCCCTGGGTCCGGTGCATTTGCTCCCGTGGCCGTCGCGAGCCAGAGCAGTCCCAGCGTCTCCGGTATTGAGACGCCAGAAATCACGCCCTCGGCGACGCGACATGTCAGGGCCAGCATGGCGAGATCGGCATCCACCTCGCGCGTGATCGCGTAAAGCGTTACGGCCAGCACCAGCGCCGAGAAGCAGCCCAGCAGGGAGAGCACGACGGCGACGCGCACGTCTGCGGCGTGCTGAGCGACGCTCGCGAGCTTTGCCGCGATCCCCTCCCCGCTGGTTGCCCGCTCCAGCAGGACCATGCTGGGGAAGGCGACGGCGATGTAGAAGAGGAAGGTGAAGCCGGCGATTCTTGCGTTCGTCGTACGAGTCATGCTTGCTTCTCCTTACGCGAAAAATGGAGTCGCCATCGGTCGGCGATTCTGGCCTTCAGGCACATTACTTCTTCGGCTGCTGTGGCATGAACCCCGGCTCGCTGGTTGGCGGAACGATGTTCTTCATCCGCATGTAGGTGACGAGGTTGCCGTAGTGTTCCCAAGTGTGCATGTTGTTAGCGGTCAAAACGCCGAGTTTCGGCGTGTCGCCTCCGAAGAGCGTCACCATTTGAGTAGCGGACGCATCGGTCATCCCGTCGTAGGCCTTGTCGCAGTAGGTGAAGGCGTCTTTGAGTGCGGCGATTAGATCGGCTTTCGCGCTTCTGGTCTGCTCGATTTTCGGGGCGGGATTTTTCTCGCCGAGTACGATGGAACAGAAAATGTACTGGGCGTCGGCTACGTGTCCAACAATCTGGCCGAAGCTGCGTACCGCGTCTGCGGGCTTAAAGTTGTAGTTCTCCTCGGGCACTTTTTCGGCTGTGCGGAGCAGGACATTCTTTACCCCTCCGTAGACGACCTTATTGAAGGCGCTGAGCGGATTATCCTGGTTTTTCGGTTTTTCATAGGAATTCTGGGCGCCGGACTGGGCAAAGGTTGCTGTGGTTAGCGAGATCAGGGCAACCGACATCACGATAAGAGCGGATTTCATGTTGCATTCTCCTTATGCGAACGATCGATCTGAGTGTGCATGCGTCTCAAATCGGGCCTTGGTAGCGCCGCTGCCGTATCGCTGCCGCGAGGAACACCGCGGCGACTGCCAACCCGAGCCATAAACCTGGAGTGCTAAGGAATGTTCCAAGACTAAGGTGCGTCATCGATCCCATGGCAGGGCTTCCGTGACCCGGCAAGTCGAAGGCCTCCGGGCCGGTGAAACGGTACCTCAGCCAGGTAGCGAAGTAGATAGTGTTGAACGCAATCTTCTCAACCACACCGATTGCGAGCAGCGGTAAGCCGGCCCACAGAAACGCCATACGCCGCGCCCAACCGGAGACCAGCAGCAGCCAGCCGTAGATCGGCGCGTACCAGAGCATGTGCACGGTCACAAGGTGGTAGAGCAGCGCCATCAGGAACGACGACGACCGTGTCCATAGAGGCGTGACGCTGACCCCGCTCCCCAGCAACACGGCGCTGCTCATTAGCAACATGATCAAGTGCGTGGCCACCACGATCCCGAAGCTGAGCAAGGGCAGAATAACGACCGGAATACTGGCCTTGGCGAGCACAGTAGTGAAATCGGAGACCGGCAGTGATTTCCAGAACAGGATGCTGCGATCGCGGCGCTCGCCGTGCAGCGCGTCGAGGCTGTAGAAGAATCCGACGATGAAAGCGCTTCCCAAGATGAGCGCGGTAGCGAAGTGATAGGGTTCTTCAAGAACCGCGCGCCGCTGGGCCAGGCTGGGTGAGGCCATCGCGCGCCCGATCGTCGCGATCAGGAAGCCGAGCAGGGCAAGCCCGGCTACGGCCAGCGGTGCGATGTAGATGGACCGGTACTCCGACACTTCGCGCCGGATTGCCCAGTACATTGGCCGAGTCGCGGACATCGTTGCGGGTGCTGTCCCCTGGGAGCCGAACGACTCGGGCATGGCGTTGGATTGAGTATTCATCGGGCTGCTCCTTGTGCGGCCTGGTTGCTCATCACGGCAACGAACAAGTCGGCGATGCTGGGGGTGCGCAGGTCGCCAAAGGCTGCGAGTTGCTGACGATCGACACGGTCAAACAGCAGAATGTTGCGGCCGAGCGCCTGGCGCTCCTGAATCGGCTTGAGTGCCCGGGCTGCAGCGAGATGTTCGGGATGCACTGCCACTTCCACATAGCGCGACTCGAATTCTTCCATGGTGCAACTGAGGACGATTCGGCCGCGGTCGATGAACATCAGATCAGTAAGGACATGCTCGACTTCTTCCACCTGATGGGTGGTGACAACGATGGTGCGGCTGCGATCGAAGTAGTCGTTGAGCAACGAATCGTAGAACTGCTTGCGATACAGAATGTCGAGGCCAAGCGTGGGCTCGTCCAGCACCAGCAATCGTGCGTCAATGGCCATAACTACCGCGAGGTGCAACTGGGCCACCATGCCCTTCGACAGTTCCCTGACCTTGCTGGTCTGCCGGATGGTGGTCTTGGTAAGAAAACTTTCCGCCTTGGCGCGATCGAAACGCGGATGCACGCCAGCCACGTATTCGAGTAGCTGCGAAACCCGCACCCAGCGCGGCAAGACGGCGACGTCGGCGATGAAGCAGACATCGCGCATGAGTTGATCGCGCTCGGCCCAGGGATCGCGCCCCAACACCTTCAGCTCTCCTTGATATGGAGTGAGGCCGAGAACTGCGTTGAGCGCGGTGGTCTTGCCCGCGCCGTTAGGACCGATGAGTCCGAGGATGCGGCCCTCCTCGACCCGCAGATCGACTCCGTCCAGCGCGATGGTCGCGCCGAAGGCCTTGCGCAGGCCGCGTGCTTCGATCACAGTCATGACTTCGGCTCCTTTTCTTTGGGGGATGTTGTCGGCTTTTCATGAGACGTTGCAAGCAACGTCTCTACGGGGCGAGATGCACCGGCGCTCAGCAATTCTTCCGGCGTGAGGCCCAACCGCTGAATGGTGGCGGAGATCCGGGGCCATTCTTCCGCAAGAAACTTCTTGCGTTCGCCCTGCAGCAGAAGATCGCGGGCGCCCGCATTGATGAACATTCCGCGGCCTCGTCTGCTCTCGACCAGCTGCTCGTCGACCAGTTGCTGATAGCCCTTCAGGACCGTGAGTGGGTTGACCCGATATTCGGCGGCGACAACGCGCACGGACGGCAGCGGATCGCCCTCTTTGAGCACGCCGTCGAGAATCATGGCGACGACACGGTCGCGAAGCTGGCGATAAATCGGCTGACTGTCGTTCCACTCGCGGTCCATAATGGGTCCCAGATAGCCCTTGCCGAGATCCTTCGTCGAGCTAAAGCTGTCCTCAGGATGACGCCTGCGGGCTCGGACGCCCGCAAACCGGCGTCAGTTCTTCCGGTGCAGGTCGAAATGCGCATGCATCGGCTTGTCGCCCATCATGAACGTCCAGTCCTCGGTGTGATGGTCCGCGTCGATGATGGTGAAGACGGCATGGTGCATGTGGTATTGCGGGTTGCCGGCGATATCGAGAAACTCGAATTCCACCTTCTTGCCGTCGGGCGACATCTTCCCGGTCATGCGCGGCCGGTTCCCCGCGTCGCAATAGTGCGTCAGGAGCATGCGATCGCTATCCAGGTAAAACATGGTAATGGGATTGTCGGGGATTCCAGCGATGGTCAAATCGTGCATCAGCGCGTTCCCCCGGGAAGTCACCCGAAGCAAGATCTGCGCGGGCTTGCCTTCGACCTCGACGGCCGGCGGGGCGGTTGTCACGGGTCCTTCCCAGGAACCCGCCAGAGTTTTCATGGTTGTGAAGGACTTCTGCGCGTCGGTCTGCGCGACAGGTTTTTGCGGGTCGGACTGGGCAAAGGCAGTAGCGACGATCAAAACGAATAGAACGGAAAGTGCGATACGTGATTTCATGTTGTGTTCTCCTCTTGTCTTTTTCGGGCAGCTGCGGAAATGTCCTTGGCGCATGCGGGTTTCAACAGGGGTTCTCAGGCTGCAAGGTTCGCTTGCCGAATCAACCTGAAGATTGCATACGAGAGACATACTGTTATAGTTAACTATAACACTATATAAAATGCAAGTGTTTTCTTGATTTTCTTTTCCAGCAGCCCGTTTTCATTAGCTATCTACGTAAGAAACAATGGGTTGCAAGAACGACGGAATGCTGGAGGTGATTGTGCCTCACGCGGGGTTCACGCTTGGATGATCGCGATATCTCAGCGAGGATTGTGGTGCCACCTGGCCGGACGGCCTCAAGTGACGCTAGCGACTCCTACCCTGGGTTCAGATGGGGTATTCCCGACGCACTGCAGAAAAATCGGGAGGTTCTTTGGTTGCAGAAGTTTCGCCATCTCATCGTCCGATAGGAAGATCGCGCGGAGAACTTTCTTGGGATGCTTTACACGCCTACTTTCCAATCGCGAACAGCACCGCATCGTTGATGGCGTACGCCGTGCCATCGCTTCCAATGACGGTGGGCGTATACGCTTCCCCGATGCCCCCGGTGAGCGTGATCTTCTGCGCAAAGCTGTTGGTGGTCAGGTCCCAGCGGTACAGCTTGCCGTCTTCGCTATTGGCGAGGATCGACTTGGTCACCGGATCCACCGCGGCAGTATTAATGCACCATTCGCGGACCGCATTCGGAAACTGAGGGAAGTTAGGGTCGCGCGTCACACCCTTGATCGTCAGGATTTCCTTCATGACTGTGGTGGCCGGCAGAACGGGATCCGGCTGGGTGTCGTTGGGATCCAGTACTGCGAGTTTGTTGACGCCGTCCCCCGTACCGATGCCCGCATAGTTGTTGTACTTCGTCATTAACAGGTATTTGGACGTGCCATGGTAGGAGCTGACCAGGGACGCATCCACGATTGAGGCGGTATCGTCCCAGCCAAAGCTCCCGGGAATCTTCGATTGCTTGAGGGTTCCGTCAAAATGCAACAGCCAGCCGCGATCGTTGTGGTTAGGGAATGGATTCTCGATCACACCGAAGTACACATCGCCATCCGGGCCCACAGTCGGGCTTGCACTGCTCGAGCCGAAGATGTACGCATCATCCCCCGATGACGGGTCCTTGAGGCGAACGAATCCTGTGGTTTTCAGCGTCTGGCTGTTGACGGCGATCAAGTCCCCGTAGCCAATGTCAGGATTGGTCAAGCCCACATACACGGTGCTCTCATCGGGCGACAGGGCCGGGCCGCAGCTGGTGTTCACCTGGGTGAGCGAGGAGTCGTTGGTCGCCGAGACCGCCGCGATCCATGAGCCTTTCCTGTCTACGCCAATCCGGGCAAGCCCGCTCTTCAATCCGATGGGCGTGGGTCCGGTCACGATGAATCCGAAATAAATATTGCCTTTGGAATCAGCGGTGATCGGTGTGCTGATTTGCATATTTTGCTGATACGCTTGCGGGTCCGCCTTGTAATTATTGATGCCATAGAACGCCAAACGGGAGAGCCTTCCGGTGGGCTGATCCGGTGTGCCACGCAACAAGATGGTGCCACCTCCGCCCGGAATGATCAGCCACTTGTGGTCAAGCACTGGATACATGCCGGGGGTGAAGCCCGCATCAGGCGCCACATAGTCCGTAATCTGGCTCCACAGCAACGACCCGTCCAGACCCTTACGCGCCTCCACGCGAAAACTATTGCCACTGGTCTTTACCGGTACGATGGTGGTATTGGCTGGGGTGATGAGGGGAGAACCATAGTGATGCGCGACAATGCCCAAGTCCTGGTGAGGGCTCAAGTCGACCGGCACGCTCCAGTGAATCTTCTTCATAGACTGGGCGGCCCGCGAAGATACGCCGGAGTGATGCGCGTCGTGTGCGTAACTCGGCCATCCCGCCGATTGAGCTGGAACTGCACCGTTGCCCGCGTGCTGGGCAGGGGCGGCGGGCAGTAGCCAGATAACGGACGCGAAGGCCGCGAGTGTGATAAGTCCAAGCCGAATCAGCTGTCGAGTCTTCATTGTCTCCCCCGCTGGGTGCGACTGAGAATTTAACTAAACGACCTTGCAGCGATGACCCCGCAACTGGGAGTAGTAGCTTAGCACGGGTTGGAAGGGAAATTGTCGCAGTGTCGTCACCGGCATGTTATGGGCAGGCGTGTTCGCGTGTCCGAGTTGGAGGCGCTGAAACTCAGGTCGCCGAATCCATTGGCGCCTTGTGATATGACGGGCGGGGCACCGGTCCTCTATTGCGGTTTACTCCAGCTCGAACGTCAGCCACTGCAGCCCGCCGTCACGCTCCACCTGCAGGACCACTGGGGAAGCGGGCTTGAGCTTCTGCAGGGTTGCGCGCAGCGAATCCACCGATACAATCGGCGTTGCATTTACGCTATGAATCACATCGCCGGTCTTCAGGCCGGTCTCGGGACCAATGAGATCGACTGCCCGCGCGATGACCACGACTCCGCTCGGAATGCGCAGCTCTCCCACCATGGAACGAAGCTGTTCGCTGAGATCCACGGCCAGAATTCCCAGAGGTCGCACCAGGCTCTTGTCCGGGTCGACGGTGTCCATGAACTTGTCCATGGGATCGCGGTGTTCGACCACCGGGACTTCGATGGTCCTCTTTTCCGCACCACGCAGCACTACCAACTTCATCACCTGATCCAAGGGATGTAGATACATGGCGGCGGTGAGCGCGGGCAGCGTTTCGATCCGGCGGTCGTCGGCGCTGATGACAATGTCACCAATCTTCAACCCCGCGAGCTCCGCCGGCCCTCCCGGGGCGATGTCCGAGATGACCACGCCGTAGCTCTGCGAGAGCCCCAGACCTTCCGCCAGATTGGGAGTGATGTCCTGCGCCGCGGCCTGGATCTCCACCCGGTGCACATGGCCGTACTTACGCAGGCTTTGATAGACGAACCACACCACTCTGGCAGGGATGGCAAATCCCAACCCCTCGCTGCCTCCGCCTTGGGAGAGGATCATGGTGTTGATGCCCAGCACGTAACCGTCGATATCCACCAGGGGACCGCCACTGTTCCCTGGATTGATGGGAGCGTCGGTTTGGATGTATACCAGGGGTCTTTCAGGGTCAGGTTGCCTGGCGACCGAACTCACGACACCCATGGTGACGGAGTTTTGCAAGCCTTCGGGGCTGCCAACGGCGAAAACCAGCTGTCCCTGGCGGACGTGGCGGAAGCCGCCGAGCGAGAGCGTTGGCAGACCCGTCTGATCGATCTTGAGCAACGCCAGATCGGACACCTTGTGCACTCCGACAATCTTGGCGTCGACCACCTGTTGCTTCCCCACGGGGGAGACCTGAGGAACGTCCGGTGAGGGCAAAGGCAGGACTACACGGATTCTCCGCGCCCCCTGCACCACGTGCGCGTTGGTCATGATGTAGCCGTCGGAATCCACAATCACGCCGGAGCCGATCGCATGCTGGCGTGCGATCAGCGCCGTCTCGCTACGATTGCTCTCGTCCAGCGCACCGTACCCGGTGACTTGGATTTGCACCACCGCCGGGGAAACCCTGGCGACCAGACCTTCAAGGGCAGAATTGAGCTGCTGCAATACCTGCGTTGTCTCCAGGGGAGGGGAAGTCGCAGCCTTGGCTGTGGACTCAGGTTTCGTGTTCTGCCGTGCTGTTCCCGGGTTGGCAGCTGCCTGCTGAGCGGCGACCTGCGTGGCCATGAATAAGAAAAGCGTGGCAGTGCTGAGTGCGCAAGACAACTTGGGGTTGGGAAGGGCGAGCATGGAAGTGACTCCTGGCGTGATTTGCAACTCGTTCAGTCTAAATGAATGCAGCCGAGCAGGGGTCCGCTAAGCCTGGCCCGGCAATGCTCCCTCCGCCCTACCCACCAAAGGGGGGAACCCAATTGCTACTGGTTACTTTGGTGACCACAAGCCTTTCGTCCGGGGTCTTATCCATGATATAAGGGCGGATTAGTAGAACCCTGGACTCCATCAGGAGAGGTGCGGCATGGAGCTGGCTTTTGCACGCAGGAACGGCCAGGAGCGAGGAGGCCTTGTGTCCGAAGCACGGACGGGGAAACGATTTCCCCTGGAACTGCCGATCAAGATTCATAAAGCGGAAGAGGGCGGACAACACAGCGGAATCACCGGAAAC
>JAIQFW010000280.1 GCA_020073105.1 Terriglobia bacterium | reverse complement strand
CCTGCGAGATGATCCGCTTGTGCAGCTCTTCTTCGATGCGCAGCAGCTTCTGCGACTCTTCTTCCCTGATCGAAGTGATGGGCACGCCGGTCCAGCGCGATACCACGTCCTCGATGTCCTCCCGGCCGACTACGCCGGTGGAGGATTCATCGAAGTGATTTATGCCGCTAGTGCACCCTCGATTTGGAGCTTGCCCTCTTTAGCGGCCTCTTCGGGCGTCTTGCCGTTCTGACGCGCGACAATATAGGCGGCGTACCATCCCGACCAGTGGTGCTTCGGAGCCGTCGGTTCGTACTTGCCATGATGTTCCTCTGTCTCGCGCAAAAGCTCTGTCATCGTCGCAACGTCAAAATTGCTGACCCCTCGCCCAGGCAGCCGGGTTGTGACTTCCTGCAACAGCCAGCCGTTTCCATCCGGATCATGGAAGGAAGCGAATGAGGAGTAACTGGTATGTGCAGGGTCGGGACCGCTGGAGCGGAGACGTCCAAATAAATAGGGCTCATCTGAGCCACTGTGCACGTTGCTGCCGTGGAACAGCTCGCTGACTTCGACGGCACGACGGAGCAGTTCTTTCCGGGCGGACTCAATATCGGAGACGGCCAGGTACAAGCCCTGGGCAGAGCCAGGTGCTGCCGTGGTGACGTTCTTGCCGAAGATCACCGAGCACCCGGAGCCGGGCGGCGTGAACTGGACCCCACGCCAGTCGTCACCAGCGGTGAAGTCGGCGTCGAGCCTCCACCCGATCCCGGCGTAGAACTCTTTCGCGCGGTCGACATCCGAAACCGGGATGATGACCACCTCAAGCTTCATGTCGATTTTTACGGCATTTGCGTTCGTGGTCGGTTCATTGTTGCGGATTGCACTCAAAGTTGCCATTTTGTCCTCCTTATGCATTCACATAAATCGAAAGTCAGATCTGCCCTTTGGCGGCTGCACGTGAAGAACGGAGAAAGTTTCGCACCAACGCGACGATCTCATCTGCTCTACGTTTGGATCGTTTCTCCACGTGGTTCTCCTGCCCTCGGTTATTTCGCCGGGGCGGGTATTGTGAACGTTACTGTCTTGGACTGACCGGGGAAGACCTCATGGTTGGCGTTCACCAAATCGATCCGTATCTTATGCGGGCCAGGCGGCATCCCCGCCACGTCGATCGTGTTGATGTTACTCGCGTCCGCCCACCACCAAGGCACGTCGTCCACTTGTATGTGCAGATGCCCGACCCGTGGAGATACGTTGAGGGCGCCGTTCCCGAATACCGGTACGATGTGCACGTTCTCTACCCGCCACTGGATCCAGACGATGCTGGGGGTATGAGCCAACAGGTCGGGAAGCGGGGGGTCCACTATCAGCTTGGGTGGAGGCTCGTCCTTAATTTCAGCGTACGGCGTGGCGCCGCGGACCTCCTTCGCACTCTGAGGAGCGGGCTCTGCATTGGCGCGTGTAGATGTGCGGGCCAAGGCGGCGACAATGCCGGCCACTAATGCAACTGCAACCACCAATAGAGCGATCCGTTTCATGAAGTCTTTCCTTTCAATGTGTGTCATTCAACTAAGGGTCGTAATGTCAGGTCCTAGTCTCTGGCCGTAGCGTCGATGCCGGGAGATTCCACTGCTCTCGCGCAAATGAGTAAGATTCCTATCCGCGCGTCCCGCTGGTGCGACTCGCTCGTCCACCTGAGCCACATGCACTCCATTTCAGATCAAGGTGGGAAACGATCGCGCAGATCATGAAGCAACTGGCGGGGAATGGATGGGGATTCGAGCGTAGAAGTGCGTGTCGAGCTCAAGAGGCTGATTCATGACAAACGATTGAGCCGCCCTGCGGACCCGGATGGGATCTCCTGCTTCCACAAACGCATTGATCGACACGTCTGCCGACGATCGCCGCAGTAAAACTCTCGTTTGCGCAGACACTCTTACGGATGGAGTCGCTGGGCGGATCAATTCCTGCTGAAGTCGATCATCATCGGGAGATACGATGGAAAAGAAGAGAGCGAGGATACCCACTCCGCCAAGGAAGTTGACCCATCCCACACGGGTAGGCACAGTGAAGCGAGAGACCGTCCAGCCCGCAAAAGCTGCCAGGCCCACCAATAACGCACAGATATTTACACCGGGTCCCATGCCCTACACCTCGAAACAATCTCACCCCGATGGGGCTCCTTTGAAAGTTAGAAAAGGCTATGCCGATGCAGATTTCGTGTCAAGCAGCCCGCAAGCCAGATTCGGAGCCCCTGGCACGCGCGCTAGTTGCGGAAAAATCACAATTCGTGTCAAGGCATCACTTTGGCGATGCCGCAAACCCTTTCATTTTTGATTGCACCTTTTTGGAACTGGGCTGAAGTAGGATGATTGGCAACTATGCATGTGCAAGTCATTCTTGCTCCCTACGATTCCGGCCATCTCCGCCAACGAATGGGACTTGGCCCTCAACGAATCTACGAGGCCGGGCTAAGAGATCTATTCAGCCGGATGGGGACACATTTTGTCTGCGAGGAAATCTCCCTCGGCTCTGGATATGCCGCCGAGATCAGTGCCGCTTTCCAATTGTGCCGCAGACTTGCGGAGCGGGTTCGCGAATGCAAGCAACGCGGAATGTTCCCAATCGTGCTCTCCGGAAATTGCAATGCCGCGGTGGGGACAGTGAGTGGCTGCGGCGCGCGCGATACCGGGATTGTCTGGTTCGATGCTCACGGCGAATCCACAACACCCGAAACCACGTCCTCGGGCTTTTTGGACGGCATGGGTATCAGCACTCTCGCCGGGCAGTGCTGGCGTACTCTGGCAGAAGGCGTGCCGGGATTTACTCCGGTGCCCGGAAAACGCATTGTCCTCTTCGGTGCGCGCGATGTGGAGCCCGCAGAGCGCTCCCTGCTCGAACGCATGGGCGTACTACAACTGGCGAAGTCCGAGCAACTGCAAGAGATTCTCTCCGCGAATGCGGAAGGTTTCCATCAGGTTTACGTGCACGTCGATCTGGATGTCCTCAATCCGATGGTAGCCATAGCGAATCAGTGGGCGCCACCAGGTGGAATTAGTCTGGAAACGCTAACAGGTGCAATCGCGGAGATCCAAAGACACGCCACCATCTCTGCGTTGGGCATAGCTTCCTACGATCCGGCGTCGGACCACAATGGAAATGCTCTAAATGCGGCGGTAGCGGTGGCCGAGGCGGCGCTTTACCGCCGGTCGTAGGTCTGGTCACGCGGACAATTTTCTCCAGTGAAGGGCGCGAGAGGCTCAACATCCACGATCAGGCCTCGCATGGCCGCCATCCCGGCCCATCCCCAATGCGTTGGTTCCGCGTGGATGCCCTGTTGCTAAACAATCGTCCTCACCTTCGAAAGCCGGCAATGCCGCAGATGTCTGAAATAGACGTTGCCAGCTATTTTCCGGCCGCAGCTGCATTCTCGGATTATGAGGGCGTGCTTCTGTGCGCGCGGAACCACTTTGCCATCAGCCGCTTCTGAAATGCCATACTCACCCATTAGCCATTTTTTGGTTGCCAAGTCCATAAGAGACAGATTGATTTCGTTTCCGTGCTTCCGGCAGAAGTCCTCGAACGATCTGTCGGTGACAAACGTGTCCAGCAGTTTGAGTTGCCCTTCGGCGATCAGTCTCTGAGTGTCCTCGATGGTGATGCCCAAGAGCCTGGCAGCTCGTTTCCAAGAATAGGCATCCTGCTCGACAATGGCGGCTCTGGGTCTGTGGTTGTGGGTGTTATCTCCAACCGGGTCGTTCTTCTCGAGCCAGCGCACTACGGAACTCCCGGTGATGCGCGGATCGCGAACTCGCAATATGCCGCTGGCGACCAGATACCGCAGTCGGGCGCGACTCACA
>JAIQFW010000279.1 GCA_020073105.1 Terriglobia bacterium | reverse complement strand
CACGGTTGCCAAGAATGGCTCGGGCCCCTGATCCTGGGGTGGCTGGTATCCTGGCTCCCCAAGCTGCCTCCACGGTGGCTCGTGCTGCGGAGTCGGTAACCGGTTGATAGCCTGGCAGCCGGTCGGGAAGCATTCCCATATCGCACACGCCCTGGAGGTTGTTCTGTTCCGTGAGAGCGAAGAGTCCGGCTCCCTGCTTCCCGAGGTTGCCGGTGAGCAGCGCCAGATTGACCACGGCGCGGATGCTGTCCCGGGTGCGTTCCTCCATGCTGGCGGAAAAGAGCAGGGCGGCAGACTTGGCGCGGGCGTAAGCCAGAGCCGCGGATTCGATCAAGTCGGCGGAAACACCGCAGGCTTCCGCCGCCTCCAGCAAATCGTACTGATGAATCTCGGCTGCGAAGGCATCGTGGTTCTGGCAGCGACTCTTAATAAAGGAGAGGTCCTCCAAGCCACGATCCACGATGACCTTCGCCATGGCGCCGTATAGTAGCGCCTCGGTGCTCGGCTTGATCTGGAGGAAGAGATCGGCACTCTCCGCCAGGCGGTGGCGGCGTGTGCCTACCACGATGAGTTTCGCGCCATTGAGCTTGGCGCGCAGGACGGCGCCGCCCAGGGTCGGCATGCGCCGGGCCAGATCCACGCCGTCGATGACGATGACCTCGCTGCCGGCGAGTTCCGAGATGGAGTTGGTTGTCGCCGCCACGCCCAGCATTTCGAGCAGCACGTTGATTGAGTTGTTGGAGTAGACACCGGTCCCGTGGTGCACGTTGTTGGTACCGATCACGGCGCGGGCGAATTTCTGAAGCAGATACGCTTCCTCGTTCGAGCAGCGGGGCGAGTTCAGAAAGGCCAGCGCATCCGGCCCGTGATGTGCGCGAATCTCCCGCAAGCGGGTGGCGACAAAACCGAAAGCTTCATCCCAGCTCACTTCCTGGAAGTGGCCGTTCTTCTTCAGGAGCGGATTTCTCAGGCGGTCCGGCGAACTGGCGATTTCATGCCCGTGCCATCCTCGCAAGCAGATCCTTCCCGCGTTGGTGGGGTGCGACACGCTGGGATAGGCGCCGATGACCCGGTTGCCCGCAGTCTCGAGATAGAGACCGCAGCCGACTCCGCAAAATGTGCAAGTGGTCAGTCTCTGGGCCATGCCAGCCTCGATGCGGAATTGCGGGCGGCACCATTAGGGAGGCAGCGTGAGATTGCTGGAAGAATGCTTGACAGAAAGACTTCCAGACCAACCCCGGTAACAAAAGCCTGGGCGCGCCCCGCGATGAACATGTATGAGCTCTCAACCCGGATCGTAATTGGCCAATCACAAAGGAGGCGGTGATTCGAGTCACAGGTAGGGGTGACCGGGGACAGGGATGTTCCAATCCAGGACTTGTGTTTTTGTGGGCTTACGGGGGATAGCGGGCCTGATTACGAAAGTAAATGGCGGCACGTCCGGGATGGCTTTGTCGCCACTGTGGCCGATGTGACACATTGTTTCCCCTCGGACACGGAAACCATCGAGTGCGGTCACTGTAACTATCTCTGCATCAACCATCTTTTGTTTTGGCCTCTAGCCTGCCCTGTTGGCTGGCGTAGGCGCACAAACGGGCGCTTCGGATAGCAGGGAGGTCTCATGCAGCTCCTCATGACAGCCATCGCGGTGACCGCAGGGATGGTTTTCTCGCTTGCGGTCGCCATCACCGTGGAAGAACTGATTTTCGGAAGAGTGCTCGGCCTCTTCTTCAAGCCGCAGGCGGTGCGGGTCAAGTCAGGACAAGGGCGCTGAAACCGCAAGGAGGACGTATGTTGTTCCTGAAGTATTTGCTGATGTGGGGCGGGATCGCGATGATCGCGACCGCAGTCGGAATTCTCGCTCACGACGTTTGGCTACGGACGCGGAGGCGGCTGGCGCAGGCGGGGGGCGAAGCGGAGACACTCCCGCCGGAATCGCGGGTCCGCTGGCGAGTCTCATTGGCATTGGCGTTGCTGGCTTGGGGTCCCATCTTTCTGGCGCTGGGGATCGTTGTAGTCCCCAGCGGTATGGCGGGCGTCCGCGTCAGCCAAACCAGCGGCACGCTTCCCGGCACGCTTTATCCCGGGGTCCATTTTGTGACGCCACTTGCGGAGAATGTTGCGTTGTTCGACACCCGCGATCAGTTGTTCACCACGGGTTCTCTGGAGAACGGCGCCGCAGCGGGCGGCAGCAAGAGGGCGGAGCCGATGAACGTTCAGGCCAAAGAGGGACTCACTCTTGGCCTCGCCATCACCGTGCGCTACCGCCTGGATTCGAGGCATCTGGACTACATTCAAGCCAACTTGCCGCAGCCGGTGGAGAAGGAAATCGTGCCCTCGGTGGTGGCCAGCGCTTGGCGTGAACTGGTGCCCAACTACACCGTCCGCGATGTGTTCGCGGCCAAACGGGAGGAAGTTCGCAAACGCGCATCTGACGTCATCACCCAGAAGCTTGCTGCCGACGGCATCATCGTGAAAGAAGTCATGCTGCGTGACATTCAACTTCCACCGGAGTATGCCAAAGGGCTGGAAGATCTGTTGCTCAAGGAGCAGCAGGACGACCAGATGAGCGTGGACACGGACATTCAACAGAAACAGGTGAGGATCGCCGAACTGCAGGCCGAAGCCACGAAGGCGCAGCAGGTGAAACAGGCAGAAGGCGAAGCTCAAGTCCGGGTGTTGCAGGCCAAGGGCGAAGCCGATGCCATGCAATACACCCTTCCCTTGAAGCAGAAGCAGATTGAGCAGTCGAAGCTGGAAGCGGAAGCTCGCAAAGAAACAACGGTCAAGAATGCCGAGGCCCAGGCGGAAGCCAAGGTGATTGACAGCAAGGCTGAGATGCAACGTCGCAAGCTGTTGTCGGAAGCAGAAGCAGACCGCATCCGGGTGACGGCCGCCGCCGATGCCGAGCGCATGCAGAAGGAAGGCACGATCCTGAAGCAGAATCCTCTGCTGATCAACAAGATCGTAGCGGAGCGGCTCTCGGACAAGCTGCAGATCATGATGGTGCCGGCCGATGGCAAGTTCTTCTTTGCCAATGACGTGCTACGCAGCATGAATGTGGCCAACCACACGAGCCAGGCTGAAGAACCGGAGGATGGGCAGCCGAAGTGAAGGTAGCGCCGGCACCTTGCCGGCTGTCCCGAGGGCATCTTGCCCTCGGGTGCGGGCGCGACGCCCGCACGACAGCCGACGGGACGGCGGCGCTACGAAAAGACATTGGGGAGCACGACTCCAGACAGTACTGAGCGTCATGCCAAGCACCGATCACAGCCCGGTTTATAATTCGCGCATTCCCGAGATGCATCTTCGAACTCTACGCCGGGCGCGCGTAATGGGTCTGCTGTTATGGATGTGGCTGACGCCAGCAGGCTTCGCAAGTCAATGGAGCGTCCCCGAGACCCAGCTGGCACAAAAGATCGCAGCTACAACGGGGCCGGGAGCCGTCGCACTCGATGTGATCAACCGTTCTTCCCTCAACCAGACGGACGTCGACCAGATTCGCCGGGAATTGCTCGCCGAGCTCGGGGCCCTCGGAGTACGTTTCGTACCGGCAGATCAGGCTGCGGCGACCGTCCAGGTTTCGCTGTCGGAGAATCTGCAGAGCTACGTCTGGGTGGCGGAGATCCGTCTGGGAAACAACGGGTCCTCGGTAGCCATGGTTTCGACGCCGCGCACCGGGCCGGTCGCGGGAGCGCATCCAGCCGCCCCAATGACCATTCACAAGACACTTTTGTGGACGGATGAGAACCGCATTCTCGACGTCGGCATGCCTAACACCCAGACCATGATCGTTCTTGAGCCGGAGAGCGTCGTGCTTCTCACTCTGCAGAACGGACGCTGGCAGCA
>JAIQFW010000084.1 GCA_020073105.1 Terriglobia bacterium | reverse complement strand
CGTCGTCCCGACGACGGTGATCGTCTACGTCCCGCACCTGCTCACGCATTGGGAGCTTCGCCCGCCGCTCTTTCCGGGCGCCCGCGTCGCGGGGATCGCGCTCTTGGTGGCGGGCTGACCTTTACAACTTGGTGCTCATCAATATCGAAAATGAACTCGGTCACCGGGACAAGTTTTGCCAGGACATCCGCGGCGCCACACCACCCCAGCAGCTTGCGTTTCTGGTGGGCAAACCTGAATACCTGGCGGATTCGCCGAACGCCGACGGAGCACCAGGCTGCCCGGACGGCCACCAAGCCCTGCCGAGGGACGTGAGAGCGGCGCTTTCGGCCAATGTTGGAAGTCTGCCTCAACGTTGGGGAATTCTGGAAGCGTGCCGGCGAATTTCAGCAGTCCGATCGGTATCTGACGCTCGCTCGAAGGCGATGCGGGAGAGACCCGCGCCGCCACGGGATTCTGAAATACGGCTGTCCAAACGAACCCTAGATGAATTACTCAGAGAGGAAATGCAATGAAGAACCTTTACGTTGGTAACTTATCCCATAACACAACCGAGGCGGAGTTGCGGACAGCCTTCCAGGCGCACGGAGAGGTGGAAAAAGTCAGCATTGTGACCGACCGGGACACCGGCCGCGCGCGCGGTTTTGCGTTTGTTGAAATGACCGATGCCGGGGAAGCCGAGAAGGCGATCGCCGCTTTGAACGGTACGGAGCTGGGAGGGCGCACGTTGAAGATCAACGAAGCGAAGCCCAAGACTGAGCGGCCGAGAAGCGGTGGCGGACAGCGGTTTGGCGGAGGAGGCGGAGGGGGACGCGACCGCGATGACTATCGTGGCCACGCCCGCCAGCCCCGTGAGCCCCGCTGGTAGCCAGTCCGTTTCCCTGCAATTCGCCGGGCGCTGCGTGTTCCCGGCCACCGATAACGACATACGAGAGAGGGGAGATTGGGCATGCCACAAGGCCGATCGACGTTTAACAAGCGCCAGAAAGAACGAGCGCGGCAAGAGAAACAACGGGAAAAAGCCGAGCGCAGGAGCCAGCGCAAACAGGAACAGCCGGAAGGCAGCGTGGATGAGATGCGCGAACTGCAGGAGCACGCCGCGGCACAGGCGGCGCTGTTCAACATCGGCTCCGACGAGCCGAGTTCTGCCGAGCCGTCCCCAGCCGACGACCACAAGGGAATCCAACGGTAGGGCACTTCCGGTTTAAAACCTAGGCTGCCCCACCCATCGCGATTTTCGATGGGTGGGTATACGCTCCAGTAACCTTTTCTTCCTTCCGCCGTCAATTCCCAACATGGGTCTCGATCTCCGTCCGCTCAAACATCGGATGGCATTCTGGTTCGCGGCGGCCTTCGTGTTCTGGTCATTCCCCACGCCCGCCCAGGCGCAGCGTGCGGCTATGACTCTCGCCTACCAACTTACCCACGTTGACACCGGGGAGCCCTTCCCTTCCCCTGATGGCAAGAAGATCATCTTCGAAACCAGCATCGCGGGCTTTTATCAGCTGTTCACTATGAATCCCGACGGCTCCAGCCCAGCCCAGATCACGCACGACGCCGCAAATCACGATACCCCGGCGTGGTCTCCCGATGGCCGCAAGGTCGCCTACGCTTCCGACAAGACCGGCCACTCCGTCATCTATACGATCAACCCGGACGGCACTGGCGAGGAGCGCATCAGCGATGATCGGCATGAGTACATCCACCCCAACTGGTCCCCGGACAGCAGCAAGATTATCTACTGCTCAGACGACGACTTGAAGCCGCCCCAGAAGAACGCATCGGACATCTTCAGCGTCGACCTCAAGACCAAGCAGGTCAGCACGCTCATTACCGGAGGCACAAACACGTATCCCTCGTGGTCTCCAAGCGGAGACAAGATTGTTTTTCGCCGGATGATCGGGGAGATGAATTCGGAAGTGTTTCTGGCGGCCGGCGACGGCTCCAATGCGCACAATCTGACTAACCACCCGGCGTTCGACGGCTGGCCTGCGTGGTCACCGGATGGCACGCAGATCGCCTTTGCCTCCAACCGCAACGCCAACTACCAGATCTTTACCATGAACGCCGACGGCAGCAACATCCGCCTGGTCGCCAACACCGAGGGACGCGCCACGGAACCGCGCTGGTCGCCGGACGGCAAGACGATCTACTTCACCGACTGCAAGAAGGTTGACTGGGGCGTGGACTGCCAGGTGTTCGCCGCCCAGGTCGAGCAGTGGGTGCCTGGCCATCCGTAGTCACGGCATCTCGTGCGGGATGATCGGCCGCACCTCGATCGCACCCCAGCGCGCGGAAGGAATTCGGGCGGCCAGCGCGAGGGCTTCGTCCCGATTCTTGGCCTCGACCAGATAATAGCCACCCAACTGTTCCTTGGTTTCGGCGAAGGGGCCATCGGTTACCAGTTTCTTGCCGTCCCGCAATCGTACCGTGATGGCTTTCGAAGTGACGTCCAACTCATTGCCACCGCGCAGGTGCCCACTGTCGGCGATGCTTTTGGTATAGGCGCCGTATTCCTCGGCAACCTTCCCTTGTTCCGTCTTACTGAGCTTGCCAAAGTAGGCTTCGTTTCCGTAAATAAGCAGCAGATATTGCATCTTGGTCAGGCCTCCCCGCCCGTACTGCTGGTTAGTCGAATGAGAGCCTCCATTATCGACAGGTTCGGGAAGGTTTTCTTTGCGATCTTTGCGAAACCCTTGGCGGCCTTTGCGGTCAAAAGCCGAACCGCGAAGTACGCGAAGAATTCGCAAAGATCGCGAAGAAAACCTTTTCCATGATGGAGTCTGGCAATCCCCGTTTTCGAGGCTTGCTAAGGGGCGCCAGGTAACTCCAAACGATCGAAAAGAAAAAAGGCGCGGACAAGAGTGTCCGCGCCACAGCGTCCGTGCTTCTACACAAACACCTCACCCGGTAGGGCAGTCAGCGTCCGCGAGGCAAGAGTGTTTTGAACCATCCGCCTCGGCCTCTCTGGAGCGGATGGATCTATCTGCATACGATCCATGCGCAACTTAAGCGTTCGCTCAATGTTGCGAAGCTCGATGACCTCGACACCAGTGACGATCGAAGAAGCTCGGCCCTGCAACCCGGCCCGTCCCGTGCGCCCGACACGATGGATGAAGTCCTCAGCCATTTTCGGCAGATCGTAGTTGATCACGTGGGCCACATCGTCCACGTGCAGGCCGCGCGACGCGATGTCGGTGGCCACCAGCACCCGGTAGCGCCCTTCTTGAAATCCGCTCAAAGCGCCGTTGCGCTGCGCCTGCGTGCGATCGCCGTGAATCATGGCGGCGGCGAAGCCGTCCCGCACCAATTCATTGGCCAGACGTTGCGCCCCGCGTTTAGTGCGAGTGAAGATCAAGGTCTGCCCTTTTTCCTCATAGAGGAGTTGCCGAAGCAGATCCAGCTTCTCTCCCGGCCGCACTTCGTAGGCTCTCAGCTGCACGCTTTCCGCAGGCTTGAGCACTGAGCCCAAGGCCACACGCACCGGTTGGCGCATGTAGTCATGCACCAGCGTAGCGACAGATTGCTCCAGGGTGGCGGAGAAGCACAGCGTCTGCCGGCGTACCGGCAGTATCGCCAGGATGCGCCGGATGGAGGGAAGAAACCCCATGTCGAGCATTCTGTCGGCTTCGTCGAGCACCAGCATCTTCACATGCCGAAGATCGGCGAGTCTGCGATCGAGAAAATCTTCCAGCCGTCCCGGGGTCGCAAACACGACCTGTGCGCTCCGAAGGGCCTGGATCTGGCCTCCCTCCGACACGCCGCCAATGACGAGCGCGGCTTTGGGTGAAGTCTTGGTGCGCAGCTTCTCGTACTCCTCGTTGACTTGCATGGCCAGCTCGCGCGTGGGCAAGAGCACGAGTGCGGTGACCTGGCGTGCAGGCTCGCGGCTTAGCAGTTCGATCAGGGGAATCAGAAACGCCAGCGTCTTACCGGTACCGGTTTGCGCGGTGGCGAGTACGTCTTTGCCTTCCAGCGCCGGCGGAATCGCCTGCGCTTGGATAGGGGTTGGGGTAATGAATTGGGCTGCTGCCAGCTTCTGCTGCAACGCAGAAATCAGCGGCAGCTCAGTAAAGGTTGTCATTCGAAATTTGTTCTTTCTGGAGGGGCCTGTGGTCACACACTCAGATACACGTGCAGAACTTTCGTGCCGCTCACATTGATTTTAGATTTGGCGCTGAACTGAACGGCGGGCAGGAAAGGCGGAGATGAATCTGATCCAACTGAAGGACCACCGCGTGACTAGCAAACCGTGGCAAAAGCGTCCTGATTAGTATAGCAGAAGGAGGCGGTCGATCCGGGAAGCTGGGTTACGCGAGTAACCCACGAAGTAACCTAGGGACGACTGGGTAACGCCCTGAGTTCGTCCCCTTCAGGATCAGCCCGGTCGAGCGCCCGGTGGAGTTGCTGCAGGAGGTAGCTGAGCTTCTTCATGTCCGGTTCCTGGGAAGCCGCTAAAGCGAAGTACTGCCACGTCATTCGTGGGTCCTTAGACACTTGAGGAGACTCCCCAGTCTTGGTGCCAGCCTATCCTACTCCCTTCGAGCGGCCTCGACACAGCGAAATGGCCGAGAGTTGCTGGCGGCGGGAAGCAATATAAAACGGCGGTTCCGGCAATACCGTGTATGATCGAAGAGATGCCTTACATCTCTGAACGCCTCTCCAGCCTTCGCCAGGAAATCACCGCTCTGAGGAGTATGAATGCGAGCTTTTCGGAGAAGAGTGCGCACAGCCCGATAGACCGGGCGGACCTGGAAGTGCGTACCCATCGCCTGTTGGAAATCAAGCTGGAGCTGTCGAAAATCCTGGACCGTCCCGGGGATGCCGCCGTGTGGTGGGAGAAGTCTCGCCGTCCAGGCCGCGCTGCCTAAGTCTTCCCTGCCTCAAAGGGTCACAGGCCCGGCAGAACTCATCATTGCGGGCTCGAGCGCGTCACAAAGTTCTCTTTGCCGAATCGCGTTGACAACCGCCAGGAATCAGACTAGGGTCGTAACAGAGCGAATATCGCTTGTCTCTCATTCAGGTCCTCTGAGCTAAGTCAGCCTATCTGAAGTCCTCCCTCTTAGATTCCTATCAACTCATGGAGGTAGACTATGTTTGCTCGCAATGTTGCCATTCACTTGAAGCCTAATACCCTGAGCGAATTCAGGCTGGTTTTCGACAACGAAGTGCTGCCCATCCTGCAAAAACAGACGGGCTTCCAGGACGAAATCACCTTTTCCACGCCCGGCGGGACAGATGTGATCGCGATCAGCCTGTGGGACACCAAGGAGCACGCAGAAGCCTACAACACGACGGGGTACCCCGAAGTTCTCAATAGACTAGAGAAGGTGTTGGATGGCAATCCCAGAGTGCGGGTGTCCGACGTGATCAGCTCAACTCTTCACAAGACCGCCGCTGGCGTTGCTGCATAAGCGGTCCGTCACTCGGTTCGGGGCGGCCGCGCAGCCGTCCCGGTTCCCACCTCACACCAAATCCGGAGGCCTCTTATGACATCAACCGTTCAAGTCGGCACGATCCTGATCGAGAAGGAATCGCCGCGCATGGCCGGAGTTCTCGCGCTGGAGAGTGAGCCCTACTTGGGAAATTGGAGCGTAGTCAAGGCTCTGGATGGCTTTGCCCTGGACGACAAGATCCATGCCGCCGGTTGGAATTTCTTCTTCATGGCAGCGGAAGTCAAGGTGATGTTCTTCGGTGCGATTGGAGCAACGAAGATCCAGGGCGCGTTGAAGCGGATCTTGGAAAAAGTAAGTGGGCAGAACTTCAATTGCCTGGAAGTGACCAGCATCGTGGCAAAGCGTTTTTGGGGGATGCCCTATGCCACCGTATCCGCGCATTCACGGCACATCCAGCAGAGTTGCCAACTCGACGACATTGAACAGCGGCGGACCGGACGGCGAGACGCGCAATGGGCCACCGGCTAAATAGCAGTGCAAATACGAGATCGGAAAGGACGAGTAAGTGCCTACTAAAATCATAAAATGGAGTGCGATTGCCGCCTTGATCGGAGGTGCGCTCGCGCGATCATTGCCGAATCTTGGACTGGCGTTGCAGTTCGTGGTAGTCGCGGCCGCAGGCGTCGTTCTCACGCAAGCCGCCACCATGCGCCGGTATGTCTGGATGACTCTGTTTGTGACGGTTGCCTGCCTGTTTAACCCTGTGTTTCCGCTTGCATTCTCCAACTACACATTTGCGATGGTGAGTTCCTTTGCTGTGCTTCTGTTCTTCTTCTCACTCGAGCTGTTGCAGCCAAAGCCCAAGCTGTCCATAGCGTCGATCACCGATCGCATGCCGGGAAGCGAGTCGCTATGAAACTGGACAACGGCCAGAGTCTCAACCGAATCCTTGAATCTGCTGTCATTGCAAGTTGGGCAGACTTGATGAAAAGCGCCAAGTCGGGATTGATTCATCTGGAATACGCATTTGCTCCCAACGGTTCCCTGGAGTATCTGAAGGTCTGGTCATCCGTGACCCGTGGCCAGTGGCGCCTTGCGTGTGAGTACTGGATGTCACCATCTGCGTTTCACGTCAGCGGCATTCACTTCGAGAATGGATTTCAGTCTGAAGGTCTAACCCAGACCCTGGAATTCATCATGCGGCACCAGCAGGCGTTCTCACCATCCCCTGACTTCGGCCGAACCGGCTCGCTGCAAATCCAGGCTCCGACGGAGGAAGAAAGCACGGAGGCGGCTAGGTCGATGGAAGAAGCTCTCTGCCGCGTCAACTCCTTCTCGGCAGAACCGTCCATTGCCTGAGCGCCGTGGCAGTCACATCGGATGAGGGCCAATAGGGATGCAATTGTGAAAAACATATTTGTTGGCAATCTTTCTTCGAACCTGACCCCGGACGAGCTCCGTACATTGTTTGCAAGCTATGGCACAGTCGAGCGCATCGAGATCGTGACCGACGTTAACACTCGTTACTCACGCGGATTTGCATTTGTTGAGATGACCAATGACGCCGAAGCATTGAAGGCAGTTTCGAACCTGAACGGCACGACAGTGTGGGGAAACCCACTCAAAGTGGAAGAGGCCAGGCCCAAAGCTTCAACGCAGCAAGCCGGCAAGCATTGAAGGAGATCGTCGTTAGGGAGGCGCCAGCATGGTTGCGGACCGCACTAGCATCACCCGGGAACTCGATAATCTGATACATGAGCAAATTCATACCCTTAAGCGGGACGCCAAGATTTCCGATCCCGAACTGCGCGAGTTCACACAACGATCGCAGCGGATTCGAATCCTTTGCCGGACGTTAAATCAAGGCGGTCCCCAGATCTCGGCGACCAGCCGTCTGCCTAACTCCGAACCGGGCCGCAAGTAAGAGCACCGTACCTCCAGGAGGCTAGTTTGAAATCATCCCTTTGGGTCTTCGTAGTCTGCATCGCGTTTTGTCCGGCTGTGGTCACCGCGCAGTCCTCTGACAACACGGAAAACTTCTCGGCCTGCACGCACGGGTACATGTCCTGCGACCACGCCAAATTGACCCAGCCGCAGGCAAACACAGTAGCGTTGGCCGAGCACCGTCGCAACTTTACCGACTGCGCCGACGCCCTGGGGACCTGCGACCACGCCAAGCTGACGCAACTCGAAGGCGCAACGGTGGCTGCGGCAGAGCACCGTCGCAACCTATCCAATTGCACCGAAGGCTTTGGGACGTGTAACCACGCAGCGCTGAGCCCCAATGAAGCGAGTGGGGTAGCCAAAGCCGAACATCGGCGCAATGTCTTTAGCTGTAATGCTGGTTACAGTGACTGTGATCGCGCCAAATTGACGGTCGCGGAAACCGGCTTTGTGGACCGTTCTGCGCGGCAGCGCAATTTTTCCAATTGCAGCAGCGGCCTCGACCCCTGCGAGCACGCCCAGCTGACGTTGTCGCAAGCCCGCACAGTGGCGCTGGCGGAGCACCAGCGTAATTTCTACGAGTGCACACGGGGCCTTGGATCCTGCGATCATTCCCGTCTGACTGCGGGAGAAACCAGCGCCGTGCTCACCGCCGAGCATGACAGGAACACCGATGGGTGTATGAATGGCTACGGAGACTGCGAGCGCGCCAAACTCACTCCCTCGGAAACGAATGCCATGGCTGCGGCGGCAGACAAGCGAAATGTCTCCCGGTGCCGTGACGGCTACGGAACCTGTGATCACTCGCAGCTCACTCAGTCGCAAGCCTTGACGGTGGCCGCTGCCGAGCACCAGCGCAACGTCTCCTCATGCATGAACGGTTTTACGAGCTGCGATCACTCCCAACTGAACCCGCAAGAGTCCCGTACCGTAGTCCGGACTGAGCACGAACGCAATGGTTCCAACTGCCTGAGCGGATTTGGTACCTGCGACCGATCCATGCTGACCGCGCAGGAAACGAAGGCGGTGGTCCGTGCGGCGCACCAGCGCAACCTGGCTGCCTGCCGTGGCGACGGCTATGCTTGTGATCATTCCCAGCTGACCCCGGCCGAAATCAGTGGAATCGCGGCCGCCGAGCACCTCCGCAACTACACGGCGTGTGCGCAAGGGTACGGCTATTGTGATGCCTCTCGGCTTACGCCATCCGAAGCTGTTGCGGTCACAGATAAGGACAAGCTGGCTCGTCGGTAACACTCGATAGCTTCGTCACGTCTTCTCACAGAACCACACTTGAGGTCTAACTATGAATCACGATACAGTCCACGAGCAGGTCCAGGCTTTGAGGAACGAACTAGCCAGCATCCACGCGGCCAACACATTGCATCTCATGCGGAAACATCGCAGCCAGCCACACAAATTCCGGCATCAGGAACGACTGGAAAGGCTGCAGCGGATTGTCGAGGAATTGGGGATACTGAAGGGCCGGACAACCAGAAACGTAAGCCTTGCCCGAGAAACCTTCGCCGTGCGTTTCAGGGTGACCCACGAACCGGAGGGCCCGGTGCTGGCTTACCGGCTAGCTGGGCCGCTCATATCTGACGCGTTTTCCAGTCAGCGCTTTGAGAGTACCACCTCGCTCATCAACGCCCTCAGCGACATGAGGCTTCCGGGAAGGGAAATCGAGGCTGGAAGCAATCCCGAGAGAGTCTACGTCGTTGGCGCCGCACAACTGGAGATACTTAACTTGAGAATCCCGGAATAGAGGCGATCCCGTACAACAGCCGCTCCGGGCGTGGGAACAGCGGCCTCAAAAACTTTACTGTGTGGCCGATTCCTCATCAGGTGCGCCGTGCCGGCGCAAAAGCTGCGGCAGATTCTGGGAGAACGCCGATCGCGGCAACACCATATCGCAGCCCACCTCGTGTGCCTTCTGCTTCAGGTCTCCCTGCACATGCGACAAAAAGCCAATAATCGAAGTGCCCTTCTTGAGCTTGGTCTTGAGCTTGGGGATCAAGGTTAGGGGCTTAGCGTTAGCGTTGTTGAGATCAAAAATAATCAGCGAAGGCTTCTCCTCGCCGTTCTGTTGCATCCGCTCGCCCAGGTCTTTGTCGGTTTTCACGAACTCGACTTTGACGTTCAGCTTGCGGGCGGTCTCCTGAATCTTGGCCTGAAAGAAAAGGTCCTCGACAAAGGCAAAGATGCGGGAGGTGGCATCGTCGCGCTGCGGCAAGGGCTCGGGTTCAGCTGGCGAATAGGACGGGCCGTAGCCGCCCCGGCCCCGGCCCCGTGATTTGTCGCCGCTCAAAGCGGCGCGGTAGCTGTGGTCCATGGGAGCGGTGTAGATGCCGCTGTGCTGGCGGTCGCGACCGCCAGGCTGCCCGCTGCGGTTTGACGGGCGACGTCCCCGCCGACGCCTGCCTCTCCCTCCACCTCCGGAGGGACGTCCGGGTCCAACATTCATAGGGTTGTCTCGCTTGTGTAACGCTGCCTTTATGTAGTCCTGCCTCACGGTCCGCCGGGTTTCCGGCGGAATCGAATTCAGCCCTTCCGTCTGACCGCTTCCTGAATGGTGCTCACCTTGCGCGCGCGTGCGCGGAAGAGCATTGGAAACTCACTGGCGTTGGAACTCATTCCTGAATGATCGTTGTCCGTTTCAGGCGCCTGGAGCCAGGGGCGCGGAAAGCCAGCTAGGAAGCATGGCCGTCAGGGAACACAATCATGGTATCCCTGACCGAGGATGGAGCGCAAGTCCAAAGTGGCCGAACTTTTGCACAGAAGTAACTGCTGACCAGCTCAGGGATCGCTTGCCTGGCCTCCACTCACCCGCCGCGCCCACTGCATGGCTTCCCAGTACTTTTCCGCGACTTCGCTTTCGCTGAGGTGCAACTGCCGGACCAGTTCGCTGCAAATCTGCCATTCCCCGGATTCCTGCGCCAGCATGAGCTGATAAAACGGCCGCAACCGGCTGGCTCCGCCCAGCAGCACCGCCTTGCTTTCCTGGTCTACGGGAACACTTTCCAGTACACGACTCATGGGAAGTTCCAGGATGGCGTCCATCAGCGAAAGCAGCCCCATCAGAAACAAGTCTGAGTCGCCGTGTTGGATCCTGGGAGACATCAATTCGCAGAACCGGGCGCGAACCAGGGCCGACAGCACCAGTTCGCTGGACTTGGTCTGGCCCGCACCCAACGTGGCCACCAGCCGGACCCAGCGCCGGACTTCGCGTTCCCCCAGCATCGCCAGCGCATGCCGGATAGAGTGAATCTCGGTGCCCAGTCCGAAGACCGGCGAGTTCAGGTAGCGCAGCAGGCGATAGCACAGCGAGGCTTCACTCTTGATCACGTTTTCCACTTCCCGGATGTCGATCTCCGGCTTGGCCACGGCCTGCCACATGCGCAGGTAGTTGACCTGGTTCGCGGGGATCTCACGGGTCTCGACGGTTTCCGGCCGGCGAAAAAAATACCCCTGGAAGTAGAGGAAGCCGGCCTTCCTGGCCACCGCAAATTCCTCGCGGGTTTCGACCTTTTCCGCCAGCATGCGGCAGCGCCAAGGGCCGTGTCGCCTCACCAGCGCAGCGGCCTGCTCCGGCGGGGTGCGCCGCAGGTCAACCTTGATGATGTCCGCAAAGTCCGTGAGCGGTTCGCGCGGATCGGATGGGGTGTAGTCATCAAGAGCGATCAGATACCCCGCCTCCTTTAACCGCTTGCAGGCCTCGATGACCAGATCGTCCGGGGGAACGGTCTCCAGCACCTCAACCACAACCTGGGCCGAGGGCAACAAGGTGATATAGCCCTTGAGCAGGATGTCGCGGGTGGCGTTGATGAACGCCCGGCGCCCGTCGCACAGCACGTCAAGCCCCACCAGCATGGAGGCGCTCAGCGTGCTGCGCGATGCCGCATCCGGATCGGTGCTGCGAAAGTAGTCGTCCACTCCGTCGCGAAACAGGAGCTCATAACCGAAAACCTTTTCATCTCCGGTCAGAATCGGTTGGCGAGCGACGAACCGCACGCCCGGCTTCGGCACCGACACACGGGAAGATGCGGGAGTGGCCACTCTGAACTCATCGGCATCGCCGGGGAAAAGATTAGCCCGGCTGGGTCGAGCCCAAGCCCGGCTTCTGGTGCTCATTCTGCGGCACTTGCGCAGCTATTCCTCCACCCACTCGATGCCGCAGGTGTAGCACTTCCAATTGTTCTTGCGGATGGGAATCGGAAACGACAGGAGCAGCCATAACCCGTAAGTCCAGAAGCGGTTGATCCGTTCGAAGCCAATATCAAGCGAGTAGCAGCGCGGGCAGCGCGGCTGGGCATAGGACTCGCCGACCTCTTCCTCGTTGAACTCCGGCGGGATCGGCTCTTCCAGAACGGCCCGCGCGGATTCGAGGTCTTGCTGGTGCACTTGCAGGCGAATTCCACCAATCGCATTGGACAGCAGCCAGTCCATGCGCACCAGGTTTCCATCCGCTAGCACGCAGGGAATACCGGCGGACTCCAGCTTGCCTTTCGCCAGCAGCGCTTCCGGAATGTCGCGGAAGTGTTGCAGCGTGACGACCGCCGCCACCGACTTTGGACTTTCAAATCTCAAGTCTTGTCTATTGTAGAACCGTCAGCGCAATCTGCACCGCTATGCGCCACAAAACCCCGCCGCCCAGTTGCGGGAAAGGCGTGGCTAATGGTTGAATGGAAAGCAGTGGGCGCTTAACTCAGCGGTAGAGTGCCATCTTCACACGGTGGAAGTCATAGGTTCGAATCCTATAGCGCCCACCATCGAACTCTTGTAACAGTCGGGACGCCCTCGGCGCGCAAGAACTCTGGCTCAGATCGGACAAGGCGTTTGGCTCCTCGATCAGCCCTTGGGGCCTCAAGGGCAAGGGCGCAGGCGCCATACGAGGATTCTCGCCGGCTGGGCTGCCTCACGGCAAGATCCGTCAATTTTGACCGCCTCAGTGGGTCAGCTTCTCGATGACTACGGCAACATCATAAGTCGCGTCGTGCGGAGGTGGGTCTGATAAAGAGACTTGATACGTTACAGCAGTTCCGACCCTTGGCCGAAAGATACTGGAGAATTGATTCCACTCCCCGCCGGCACTAAGGTCAAGAGGACCTCCGATAACTCCAAAAAATCCGGTTTGGTCCGTCCATCTGACGCTAATTGACCAACTGTTCTGTTGGGGTATCTGCGTGAATGTAGACAGATAAAAACTCACTCGATACAATCCGTCTACTACTGGAGTAAAGATGGTTGTGGGTGGAACCGCAGCCGTTTGCCCAGTCAAATGAAATTCCTTCACTACCTTCCACTGTGGCAAACCGTTGTCCTGCCCAAAGCTACTCACCCACGCGCACATCAACACCGCGACCAAGCTAATCGTTGATTTCCGCACAAGGCACCTCCAGAAATGGCCGCCATTCTATCATCCAAGTGGCCCTTGCTCTTCAGTTCAATTGAGGGGATAATTCTCCCTGCTCGGCCCACCGCACGCTGTGCTCCCCTTGCGGTTGGCAGCCGAGCGACCCCGTCTTTTGCGCCATGGAGGATTCTCATATGACAAGACTTGGTGGGTGGAAATGGGCCTGCACCCTTGTCTTGTTTTGCACTGCCACAAGAGGGGCTTCGCTCGGGCAGATTTTCACGACGTTGCAACACTTCGACTGGAACAGTGGCGGCAACCCCCGCATGTCCTTTGTTCAGGGCACCGACGGAAACCTGTACGGAACGACTAGCTTTCTGGGGCCGACTGGTTATGGCACTGTCTTTGGAATGACCCCAGACGGCCGGATGGCAACACTATACAGCTTTTGCGCCGTCCAGCCTCCATGCACCGACGGTGCGTATCCCACTTCAGGCCTAGTTCTAGCTACCGACGGGGACTATTACGGAACAACAGGTTCGAGCGGCGTGAACGGCGGTGGCACAGTTTTCAAAATTAACCCCCGCAGGGCCCTGAATACACTCGCCAGCTTCAGTAACTTGACCTACTCCTACCCTCTCGGTGTAATCCAAGCCACGGATGGAAACTTCTACGGCACAACGGGCGGCGATCTCAGTGGTGATGGCACAGTTTTTCAAATGACTCCCTGGGGGATTCTGACGACTTTGTATGTTTTTTGTTCGAAGCCGTACTGCCCCGACGGATCACATCCCTACGCAGGACTGATTGAAGGTATTGATGGAGACCTCTATGGAACAACCTACCGAGGTGGGGAGGAGGGGAGCTACGGCACCATTTTCAAAATTAGCGGTGGCGGACAACTAACAACCTTGCATACGTTCAACGGCTACGACGGTGGCAATCCCGCGGCAGGTCTAATTCGAGCCTCCGACGGGAGTTTTTATGGAACGTCCTATGGGGGTGGGACGAACGGAGCCGGAACTGTCTTTAGGATGACTGCAAGCGGAAAATTCACGACCCTTTATGCCTTTTGTTCCCAAGCGAACTGCAGCGATGGTGAGAACCCGGTCTCGGGACTGTTCGAAGGTACCGACGGCAACCTATATGGCACAACGATCTATGGCGGCAGTCTCGCCTGTAACTCTGGATGCGGAACAATCTTTAAGATTACGAAGCGGGGAGAGTTGACTACGCTCCATCGATTCGACTTCGAGGACGGTCTTTGGCCCAAAGGCGGATTGTTTCAAGCTACGAACGGTATCCTGTACGGAACGAGCGGAGAAGGAATGGGAACTTGGGGCACGATCTTCAGCCTTGATATGGGCCTCGGACCATTCGTGGCGTTCGTGCGTGACTCAGGCAGAGTCGGCGGTACCGGCGGCATCCTTGGGCAAGGGTTCACCGGAACAACTGACGTTTCAGTCAACGGAACTCCCGCAAAGTTCAAAGTTGTGTCCGACACGTTCCTGAAGGCTACCGTTCCCGACGGAGCCACCACCGGCTTTGTGACCGTGACCACGCTCAACGGCACGCTCACCAGCAACAAACCTTTCCGTGTCACGCCACAGCTCGTGACCTTCGACCCGCCAAGCGGGCCGGTCGGGACGCAAGTCACGATCACAGGAGTCAGTCTGACTCAAACTCTGGGTGTTGGTTTTGGTGATCACGTCCCGGCGCAGTTCACGGTTGACTCCGACACGCAGGTGACCGCAACCGTTCCCGCAGGTGCGAAGACAGGCAAGGTCGGCATCGAGACCAAAGGCGGGATTGCGATAAGCTCCGGGACTTTCACGGTCACACCGTGATGGGGACGGGTGGGGACGCCCGTCCTCCATGGAATAAGTGCCTTTCCAGCAACTAGATACACGAATCGACGCTCCTCGCCACCAGCTTCGCCTGGGGGTGCCGACAAATGCATCTCCGTGATAGGCTAGGAGTTCCGCAGCCCTGGCCGCTGCGGAACTGTGGATTTCTGAGGAGTTTCAGCGGCTCTCCATGCCCGGCAAATCCATCCCCGCCAAGGCACCTGTAGATCCCTCTTCCCAAGGGACTTCGGGGCCAAGCTCCGGCCCGGCGAGGACGCAACTTTCCTCCCCGGGAGGGGTTCATTCCAGTGTGAGCAGCGTAGCCATGGACCGCGGGTTGCTCGCGACGAGGGGCACTCCGCTGCAAACCGAGGCGGAGCAGGCGGTCGCCCGGCCCGTCGCAGGGTTAAGCGATGCCGACGTGATGCTGCGCGTGAAGGCCGGGGACGATTCCGCCTTCGAATACCTGGTTCAGAAATACCGCCGTCCGATGGTGAGCTTCATGTATCGCATGGCGCGCAACGCCGGGGCCGCGGAAGATCTGGCGCAGGAAGTGTTCCTGAGGGTGTATCGCTCGCGAGAAAATTATGAGCCGAGCGCCAAGTTCACCACCTGGCTGTACCGCATCGCGACCAACCTGGCAGTGAACCACGCGCGCGATACCCGGCACGAGCGTCCGGAAAACATGGTCAGCATCGATGAACCGGACCAGGAGACCGGGCTGACGGTGGACGTCGCCGACGGTTCGCTGACGGCAGAGGAAGCGATCCTGAGACGAGAGCGCATGGCGGCCATCCGCCAGCGGGTACAGGCGTTACCCGAGCGGCAACGGATGGCGGTGGTCATGCACAAGTATCAGCAGATGGATTACCGGCAGATTGCCGAAGTTCTGAAGTTGAGTGAGTCCGCCACCAAGTCGTTGCTGTTTCGGGCGTATGAGACTTTGCGGGTGCAGCTCAAAGAGTTTGTATGAAGGGTGTGGTTATGAAATGCAATGAGATTTACGAACTGATGCCGGACCTGGCCGCCGGCTTGAACGCGGCCACGCCCGAAGTGAATGACCATTTGAAGAGTTGCGCGGCCTGCGCCGGCAAGCTGGAGGAAATCCGTCAGACCATGGCGTTGATGGACGCGTGGCAGACGCCTGAGCCCTCCCCCTATTTCGATGTCCGGCTCATGGCGCGCGTGCGTGAAGAAAAGGCCAAGCCATCCGGCTGGCTGTACTGGCTGCGCAAGCCTGCTCTGGCGGTGTCGCTGGCGGTGCTCATGGTCATGAGCGTCACTTTGATCAATTACAGTTCCAAGGGCTCACGCCCTGGTCCTGACATCGCGGTCGTCGACCAAGAGCCTGGCACGGCAGTGGGCGACCTGCAGGCGCTGGACAAGAACAGTGAATTGTATTCCGACTTCGACGTACTGGATGATTTGCAAGTGCAACCAGATGTGAATGCGAATCCGTAACTGGATCGCGGATCGGCAAGCAAGGGGGAAGGGTGTCACGGTTGAGATCCATGACGGTGTGGGTGGGAACGGCCGCCCTCGCGCTGGCGCTGGCCTGTGCAACTCCCTTGGTCGCACAGAACCGGCGGTTCGCCCCGCAACCGCGACAGCAACACCATGCCGGACAGTGGCTGCGCCAGCATCGCAACCTGACCCCGGAGCAGCAGAAGAAGGCTCTGGAAAACGATCCCACGTTCCGCAATCTGCCTTCTCAACAACAGCAGCATTTGCGCGGTCAACTGCAGCGCTTCAACAGCCTGCCTCCGGCGCAGCAGGACCGCTGGTTGAACCGCATGGAGACCTGGGAGCACCTGACTCCGGATCAGAAACAGCAAGCGCGGGGCCTTTATCGGCAGTGGCGGCAGTTGCCACCCGATCGGCGGCACGAGGTCCAGCATGCGCTGCAAGCGCTGCGGGGGATGCCCCCCGATGCACGCCAGCGGGCCATCGAATCCGAAGACTTCAAGAAGCGCTTCACTCCGGAAGAGCGCAACATGCTGGACGACGCTTCCAAGCTACCGCTTGCCCCACCCGAACCGGCGGAACCCGCAGAGCCCAGCGAACAGGGACCAGACGAGTAGTTGTCAATCAGCGCTAATCTGCGTGAATCTGCGGCGGGGTCACCTTCTCAGCAGATTCTTGGCGATGAACAACACGTTGGCGGGACGTTCCGCCAGACGGCGCATCAGGTAGGGATACCACTCGCTGCCGAACGGGATGTAGACCCGCATGCGCCAGCCGTCTTTCACTAGGCTTTGCTGCAGGTCACGGCGAATGCCGTAGAGCATCTGGAACTCAAAAGAGTCGCGAGCGATGTTTTCGCGCGTAGCGAAGGCAGTCGCTTGTTTGATGATGTTTTCATCATGCGTGGCCAGACCATGGTAGGTCTGGCTTTTCATCAGGGTCTTCATCAGCCTGACGTAGCTGTCGTCCACCTCCGATTTTTTCTGAAAGGCGATATCCGGCGGCTCCTTGTACGCGCCTTTACAGAGCCGGATGCGAATCCCCTCGGCCAGCAGGTTCTCGGCGTCGCTCTCTGACCTCCGCATATAAGACTGGAGTACAGCCCCTACGCACCCCTCATTTTCAGGTCTGCGATGTAGTTCGTGGACGAAATCAAGGGTGCGTTGGGTGTACGGGGAGCCTTCCATGTCGACGCGCACAAAGTTTTTCGGGCTCATGGCGGCGGCTTTGCCAACCAGGGAGGAAACCTGGTCGCGGGCAAGCTTCTCGTCCACGTCGAGACCCATATGGGTCAGCTTCAAGCTGATGTTGGCGTTTAGCTTCTGGGCGGCAATGTCGTCGAGTAGCTGGTGGTAGAGGGCAGCACTGGCCCGAGCTTCGTCTGCATTCGTGACGTTCTCCCCCAGGTTGTCGATGGAGACGCTCAGGCCGGCTTGGTTGACCTTGCGCGTGGCTTGAAGCACGTCCTCCACCTGCGTACCAGCCACGAAACGGCTGGAGAATCTCTGACCGATGGCTGAACGTTCGGCCATCGCCCGCAGCCCACGGCTTTCCGAGAGGGAGATGAAGAGCGCCCTCAGCACGGCTGGTCCGTATGCGCCGAGGAGGTGGATTTAAGAAGAATGCCGTGCACATGCATGAAGTTCACAGGAATTTGTATCACAACTGGAGACAATTTGAGCTATGACCGGGATCACAGGAGGGAGTGAAGTTGAGACGCTGGGGCGTGTTCTAGGGCTGGAATTTCAGTTCTACTACTTCGTGGGTCTCATGGTCGGACGGCTCCCATTTCCACTTTCTGACCGCGCGCACCGCGGCTTCGGCTAGCACCGGATGCCCACCCTTTATTTCGGTCGATTTCACAACGCCATTACCAGCGACCACCGCCTCTACCCTGACGATTCCCGCGATGTTCATGGTCTTTGCCACGGACGGATACTCGGGAGTGACCCGGGTTACTACTTTGCGATGCTCACTCTGGTTCTGCTGAGCCAAAGAGAGAACGCCTGCGGAAGCGAGAATCCAAAGGACGACCAGCATCGAGGCTGGGAGCGTGCGCCTCATACAACCTTAGGCTAACCAACCGGTAATCCTACGAAAAGATGACCTTGGTCATGTCCAACCTGGATTTTGGGCCACATTAGAAGTGTATTAGGAGCCTACTTGGACTCGAATCCAGTGTGCCTCTTGGCAACGACGCATCAGGCTCCTTGCTCTTCCAGGAACTTCTCCACTTCCAGGGCCGCCATACATCCCGTGCCAGCTGCGGTGATGGCCTGGCGATAGCGCCGGTCCTGCACATCTCCGCAAGCATATACGCCCGGCACCCGGGTGAAGACGTACTTGGTAGTTTTCAGATAACCGTCGGCGTCCGCATCGAGCTGTCCTTCAAACATCTTGGCATTAGGAATGTGGCCGATACCCAGGAACATTGCGCTGGTAGGAAAATCCCAAACCTTGTTGGTCTTCAGATTGCGCAGCTTCAGCCCTGTGACCTCTTTCTTGTCCACGTCGTGGACATCCTCCACGACAGTATCGAGAAGAAACTGGATTTTTTCGTTGTGCCGCGCCCGGTCCAGCATGATCTTCGAGGCACGGAAGGCATCGCGGCGGTGAATGACGGTCACTTTTGTCGCGAAGCGGGTGAGGAAGATTGCCTCTTCCATGGCGGAGTCGCCCCCACCGATTACGGTGATTTCCTTGCCGGAGAAAAAGAACCCATCACAGGTAGCGCAAGACGAGACCCCGTGTCCGATGAGCTGCTGCTCATGGGGCAAGCCCAGCCAGCGCGCCGACGCGCCGCTGGCGATGATCAGCACCAGGAATGGTCCGGCGCGGCGATTGCCCACATTGGCGATTTCCGCACGCGCGGTTCGGTTGGCGCCGCTCCAATTCACCTCG
>JAIQFW010000083.1 GCA_020073105.1 Terriglobia bacterium | reverse complement strand
TGCGCGGACTGGCGAAGGTGGATTGGTTATTCGTGTTCAGTTGCGCGGCCTTCAACCTGATCCGTATCCCGAAACTGCGGGCGCAGAGCGCGTGAAGCAGCAACGGACCTGACTTTCGCGGGCAGATCGGAAGCCCAAACAACAAAACTCAGTCTGCGCGTGCGCTTCTTGGAATGATCCGCACGCTGCGTTAACGGTATTTTCAACAAGCTCCTAGACTACTCATTCGGGGTAAATCGCATTCAGCTGCAATCGGCTGATATTCCCTTGAGCACCTTGAGAACCTAATGAAGGATTTGAAGGCCAAGACAATTCGTGGTGGTTTTGCAAGACTTTGCGCTCAAGCGGCGAATTTCCTCTTGCGCCTGGTCTCTCTCATGATACTAGCCCGGCTCCTGGGGCCGAAAGACTTCGGACTGGTGGGTATGGTCACGGCTTTCACTGGAGTCTTGACTCTGTTCCGAGACTTCGGGCTTTCGTCTGCCGCGGTTCAGCGCGAAACTGTCACAGACGAGCAGGTCTCAACATTATTCTGGATCAACATATTGCTTGGCGTGCTACTCGGGCTTGTTGCGGTAGCCATGGCACCTGTCATTGCAGCTTTTTACCACGAGCCCCGGCTCTTCGGGGTAACGGTCATTCTAGCGGCGGGATTCCTTTTCAACGCGGCCGGGGTGCAACACCAAGTACTTTTACAACGCCAGATGCGTTTTACTGCCTTGGCGGTGATAGGCGTCACCTCCTTGATTATAGGCACCGCCATTGCCATGGGCGGGGTCAAGGCTGGCTACGGGTATTGGGCCCTCGTAGCAATGACGGTCAGTTTTCCACTCACCAACACCATTGGTTTGTGGCTGACCACGGGCTGGATCCCGGGGATGCCGCGTCGGCGAGCTGGCATCCGTTCGATGATGCGTTTCGGCGGTACGCTTACTTTGAGTGGCCTCGTCGTGTATATCGCGAACAACTTTGAGAAAGTCCTGTTAGGCCGCTTCTGGGGAGCCGACGCCATCGGGATTTATGGAAGGGCCTACCAGCTCATTAACATCCCAACCGACAACCTAAACTCAGCAGCCGCCGAAGTAGGTTTTTCGGCGCTGTCCCGGCTCCAGGACGATCCCTCTCGCCTCAAGAGTTACTTCCTGAAGGGTTACTCTCTCATCTTGGCACTCACGATTCCGATCACGTTTACGTGCGCATTTTTTGCTGATGATGTGATTTTCGTTCTCTTGGGGCCAAAGTGGAAGGAGGCAGTACCAATTTTTCGCTTGCTGGCTCCGACCATCTTGGTTTTTGCGATAGCCAATCCTTTAGGGTGGCTGCTCTCTTCCATCGGGCTGGTCGGCCGACTCTTGAAAATGAGTTCGGTTATCGCGCCCATCATGATCGCGGGTTACCTCGTGGCGGTGCCTTATGGACCGAGAGGTGTTGCGTTTGCCTTATCGACGATGATGACATTGTGGCTCATTCCGCTTGTTATCTGGGCTCTGCACGGCACGATCATTTCTCCTCGAGATATTCTGCTGGTTGTGAGCAAGCCGCTGGCTTCGGGCATTGTGGCTGCCGCACTTGCCTTTGCAGTACGGCTATTGTGCGCTCAATTGTTGCCTACTTTGCCCCGACTTATGCTAGAGAGCGCCTCTCTTTTCGTTACGTTCTTCGGTTTGCTCGTGTTCGTTACGGGGCAGAAGTCGTTCTACATGGGACTTCTCCGTGAATTAACGAAGAGCTCATCGGTGGAGGATAAGAACCTGGTTCCAGCTTAGTAGAGGGAGTTACGATCCCCCTGGCTGGATTAGTGCACTTGCGCGTCGCTAAGCTCATCCAGAGATTCAACTCATTGCCATGCAAACAGCGGTGATCTTAGGTGCCAGTTCCGACGTACTACTCCAGACCTGTCGGACTGTGTTAGCGCGCGAGTTCGATGACCTGTTTGGGAGAGCTGGACGGCACGATCTGTGCTTGGTCCATGGGTCTTGAAGTCGTGAGTCGCAGAATGTTTCCAGCCCACACAGAGCACATGAGCCCTGCACGAGAGCCGTTGGTGAGCATAGTAACCCCCGTATATAACGGTGCGAAGTATCTAGTCGAATGCATCGAGAGTGTGCTAGGCCAGACTTATAGAAATTGGGAATATATCATTGTCAACAACTGTAGTACCGACAATACCCTGGAAATAGCTCGCAAATACGCAGAGCAAGATAGCCGGATTAGGGTAGTGAGTAATCATCATTTCGTGGGCGTTATTGAGAATCACAACGTCGCATTTCGTCTCATTTCTCAAGAGAGTCGATACTGCAAGGTAGTGTCCGCCGACGATTACCTTCTTCCTGAATGCGTTGAGAAGCTAGTTGAAGTAGCTGAGCGCAATCCGCGAGCGGCGATTGCGGGATCTTACGCCATCAATGACATTGGGATCCACTGGATTGAATTGCCTTCCCATAGATCTGTCTTCGAGGGTCGTGAAGTCTGCCGGCTTTTTCTTCTTGGTGGTATAAGCTCTTTCGGGGCTCCGTCTACCCTTTTGTACCGATCAGCACTGTTGAGATCTCGCGAATCGTTTTATCCCGGCACTCTGCCCAATGCGGACGGGGCTGCCTGTCTAATTTGTCTGAAAGACGCGGAATTCGCTTTTGTGCACCAGATTCTTTCCTATGAGCGGATTCACGTCGAGGCGCTCAGCACTAATGTTCGTGAGCTTAATGGTTTTCTGATAGATCATATTCAGTTTCTTGATGAGTACGGTCCGATTTACCTGAACTGGGAGGAGATCAAACGTAGGAGAAAGGAACTAGTGCGTGAGCTCTATAGGCACCTTGCTTTGGGCGTTGTCAACCTGAGAGGGAGGCGGTTCTGGAGATATCAGCACTCACGACTCGAGGCTCTCGGGTGCCCAATAAGTGGTGCCAGGATCGTCGGAGCCGTTTGCATGAAACTTGCGGACCTACTATTTAACCCGAAGCAGACGGTTGAGAAAATACTTAGACGCCGAAGGGCCAAGTCGCGCTTCCCAACAGCCAGCGTACAAAGTCACATCGATTGCCTCTTGCCCGCGAACAGAACTCGCACTACAGGTCTGTAGGATGAACACCAGCAACGTTCTTATCATCGCGTCGGATTACAAGCCTAAGCCAGGAGGGCGAGCAGAGTACATTGATCAGCTCGCGAGAGGCCTCATAAGCCTAGGCAATCGAACCAAGGTATTAGCGGTGGTACAGTCGCATCGAAAAGAGCGGTTGGCATTTCTGGAGAAGTACGAGGAATGGGTGATCCCATTCCCAGTGGTCCATGATGAGCGCCCTAAAGACTGGTTGGGCAATAAATTCGTCAGCTTATTGGAGATCGTTCGGTGTGTGAGCCCGAACGCGCAGCGTGTTCTTGAGAGGACTCGTTTTTTCAGGGCATCGGCCAATTCGGTCGCAAGACTGGAGAGTGTTCTTGAAGCTGAGAGGCCAACCATGGTCGTCTTTGGGCATTTGGACATGAGGCTCTATCCATTTGCGCTGCTTTTTTTGGAGCGGCGGGCGCCGTATGGGATCATTGCTCATGAGTCCGAGATCTACCGATTCCCGAATAGAAAAAACGAGCTCATTAGAAGGGGAATGATGCTTGAAGGCGCACAATGGATAGCGGCCAACTCTCGACACACTAAATCATTGGTCGAGATGTGGGGGATTCCAAGCGGCAAAATCAAAATTATCCATCCACCGATAGCTGAAGAGGCGATTAGGGCCCTTGTCGACCTAGAGCAGAATCGTTCGACGCGAGACGAGCTCAATACTGTATCGATCTGCAGGCTGGTCCAGCCCAAGGGCATTGACACCGTAATCCGCGCCCTGAAGATTCTGGATGGGAGGGGAATTCCCTGTCGGCACGTCATTGCAGGGGACGGCGTCGAGAGAACGTTGCTCGAGGGCCTTGTCGACGAACTGGGGTTGAGGCATAGGATCCAGTTTACCGGCCATATCGCGGACGACGAGAAATGGCGCCTTTTGCGGAATAGTGACGTCTTTGTGATGCCCTCGCGTGTGGACCCCAAAATGCAGCATGAGGGTTTCGGCATGGCGTTTGTTGAGGCTGCAGCATTCGGACTTCCAGGAGTCGGATCGAGAGCGGGCGGTATCCCCGATGCCATAGTCGATGGCGAGACAGGTATTCTAGTACCGCAGGATTCACCGGAAAGCCTGGCAGACGCGTTGACATTCCTTTATCGAAATCCGGGAAAAAGGGAGGACATGGGTAGGGCCGCCATGCAACGTGCCAAGAGCCAGTTCTCCCCGACCGCCGTTGCGGCCCGTTTCCAGGAAGAGATTAGGAAGAACGCCTGAGAACCCCTAGGGAGACGAAGCCGACGCAGTACTCTTCGCTGGGGTGGAACGGTGCCCTCGGAGAATCCGGAGTGAAGAGAACTGAATGCGCGAGGGCCATGAGGCGACGAGGAGCAAACATCCCGCGCACGGCTTTGCCAAATCCGCACGCAACTACAAAAGTGCTGCGTGAAACTACAGGCCCCTTGCGTAGGGAGGTGGCAAGCCAGAGCTGGAGAGAGACGAGCGGCAATTCAAACTGACGGGATCCGATGGAATCATGACACGCAATCCGGGCTGTGGGCAATACGGAGCCTGAAGGAGTACGTGAAACAGCACCATCGGATAGGAGTCCATGCTTCTTATGTCTTTCCGTATACCGTTGTACCGGTTCGCAAGCAAATATCGAGACCGGAATTCCAACGAGCGTAAACGCAAACGGCCGAGGATTTGCCTGTTCGGGCACTTTGGGCAGGGCAACTTCGGCAATGAGAGTACGCTTCAAGCGATTCTTTACCATCTTCGCCGTCGGATACCGCATGCCGAAGTTGCATGTATTTGCACTGACCCAGAAGCCGTCGCCGTAGACTACAACATCTCAGCTGTTGAAATTAGCGGCATAGTAGTCAAACCCTGGGAGCTGCGAAACCCGGTGGCTAGATTGGGGCGGAAGCTTTTTATTGGAATACCCAGCGAGGTTTACCGGTGGCTCAAGGGCGTCATGACGCTCTGGCGCACCGACGCACTGATCATTCCAGGGACGGGACTGCTGACGGATGCCGTGAGCCTCCTCGGCTGGGGCCCCTATAATATGTTCAAATGGTCGGTGATATCAAAATTGTGCGGCTGCAAGCTCTTTTTTGTAAGTGTCGGAGCGGGTCCCCTCTACAGTCGCGTCGGGAGATGCCTCGTTAGATCAGCTCTTTCCCTCGCAGACTTCCGGTCTTATCGAGACGACTCGACACTGCAATATCTTAAAGGCATCGGATTCCGAGCGGAGAATGACCGGGTCTGTCCCGATTTGGCATTCAGCTTACCCGCGGCTCTGATACCGCATGATGTCGCCAAGAGAGAGGGTAGATCGGTCGTGGGCCTCGGCTTGATGAAGTACCCTGGAAGGTATAGCGTCGAAAAACCCAGTCACGCAATATATCTGGCCTATTTGGATGCTCTTGTGGTCTTCGTGCGGTGGTTGATAGCCCACGACTATGACATAAGGTTACTCGTCGGAGACTGTTGCGACAGGGCCGTGACGCAGGACTTCACATTCCTGCTAAAAGAAAGGTCCGTCGCGTACGAGGAAGGGCGCATTATCGACGAACCAATTCTTTCCGCTGCGGAACTATTGTCGCAGCTTGCAGCAACCGACGTCGTGGTGGCGACCCGGTTTCACAATGTTCTCTTAGCATTGCTTCTCAACAAGCCGGTGATTTCTATCTCGTTTCATCATAAGTGTGTTTCCCTGATGAGCGAGATGGGACTGTCAGAATATTGGCAGGACATCAACGATCTAAGCGGTGAGAGGTTGATCGAGCAATTCTGCCAACTGGAAAAGAACGCAGGACCCGTAAAGTCGTTGATTAGAGAAAGGGCAGAGAACTGTCGCGTCGCTTTGGACGACCAGTACAGCATCATTTTCGAGTCCATGTTTCCTGGATTGGCGATCTCGGAGGGCTTTGATAACATGCATCCCACAGCGCCTACACAAGCCCACGCGGCGCAAACCTCTATATCAGCACCAGACTGACTACGAAAACACTGATCTCGTGAGCCGAGCGATCCTCGAAAACAATCGCGGCAATCACACGCGGCTCATTCTCACCTAGAAGATAACGAATTTGTCGAACCGCTTGAGCGACGGTATGGGATTCGCTATGAAGGTAAGCTCCTGGCTAACAGCCACTACCGACGCGATGTCTCAGTCAAGACGTCTTAGAAGATACTTGGGGCGCCCGTATCTTCTTGTGAACACGTGGATCTGGAGGCATCTGCCGGTCTCCTTGACGTCTTCGTGCCTCGGCGGGGTATATGGGACTCATTTGCACAGGTTGATTCAGCTTCGGTCAGCACGGATGCAACATATGGGCACTTTCTTTTTTCGCAATCGCCCCGAACTTGAGTTGTTGATTCGCCTTCTGAATATCAAGGCAGAAGCATCCGCGCTCGACCTGACGATTCTCGGTTGCAGCAAAGGCGCCGAGGTTTATTCGTTTGCGTATACGATCCGCTCAGCACGGCCGGATCTGAAGGTCAGATTACGTGCTCTAGACATCGATCCGGATGTTCTTAAGGTTGCGGAAGAAGGCCTCTACTCCCTCAAGAGTCGTGCTCCCGGGCAGACTTTCAGTTCAGGTTCGGTTATCCCGGGGGAAGACTTGGCCACGAAGACCTTTGGCGATCAGACGAGTTCGGTGTTCGAACGAATGTCTCCAGAGGAGATCGAAGCGATGTTCGAATGCAAGGATGAGCAAGCAACGGTCAAACCGCCGTTCCGTGATGGAATTACTTGGCACCTCGGAGATGCCGGGGACACGAAGTTGGTGAACTTGTTTGGCCTTCAGGACATTGTGGTCGCCAACCGGTTTCTGTGCCACATGCAGCCCCAGCAAGCAGAAACCTGCTTACGCAATCTGGCGAATTTGGTGAAGCCGGGAGGTTACCTCTTTGTATCAGGGATTGACCTGGAAGTGCGGACTAAGATCGCTCGGGAACTCGGATGGGTACCGGTGACGGAACTGATCAAGGAAATCCACGAGGGAGATCCATCTCTCCGGCAAGACTGGCCTCTGGAATACTGGGGCTTGGGACCATTTGATCGATGCCGGAACGACTGGGATATACGCTATGCCTCGGTATTTCAGGTTGGGGTGGCGCTTTCGGCAAACGCGCACCCTAAAATCGCAGGGGAGAGGTCAGAAGAGATGTTTGTGCATGGTGATCACTAGCGCTTTTCTTCCGCCACGGTAAGGTGGTCGCATCCGAAGTAGAAGGTACAACCGCCGCGTCAGCTATGTGAACGAGCGCCGAATGAACGTCTACATCACGAACCCGCTTTCAGATCCACGTTGGGACGCCTTAGTTGATCGTCACGCAATGGCATCAGTCTTCCATCAGCGCGGGTGGCTCGAAGCGTTGTCTCGAACGTACAATTACCAGCCGTTGGTGTTGACCAGCGCGGCCGGCGACAAACCATTGAGTGATGGCATCGTTCTGTGCCACGTTGCTAGCTGGATCACGGGAACTCGCATGGTGTCACTCCCGTTTGCGGACCACTGTGAACCTTTGCTCACCGATCGGCGAGATCTCCCTGAATTCCTGAAATGGCTACGTGCGGAGCGCGACTGTCAACGATGGAGGTACGTCGAGATCCGCCCACTATCACGAATTCAGGACGGGGGCCGTGGACTGCAACCGAGTCGATCGTATTGCTTCCACGAGCTCGATATAAGGCCCAGTTTGGAGCAGATCTTTCGGAGCCTGCATAAGGATTCTGTCCAGCGAAGAATCCAGCGGGCGGAGCGGGAGGGACTTTCGTATGCAACAGGGCGATCTGAAGTACTCGTGGACGATTTTTACCGGCTCTTATTGATTACCCGGAGGCGCCATCATTTGCTTCCTCAACCTCGTGCTTGGTTCAACAATCTTGTGGAATGCATGGGAGATAAGGTTCAGATTCGGGTGACTGGGAAAAAGGGCAGGCCGATCGCTGCCATGCTGACTCTAAGGCACGGGTCAACTGTCACCTACAAGTACGGCTGCTCCGACGAGAGGCTTCACAACCTCGGTGCCATGCCTTTCTTGCTCTGGAAACTTATTGAGGAGAGCAAAGCATCGGGAGCTGAGAAGATCGATTTTGGTCGCTCTGACCTGGATCAAGAAAGCTTGATCACCTTCAAGGACAAGTTCGGCACAACCAAGAGGCTGCTGAACTACTATCGATATCCGCAGGCACCTAAACAGAAGCCAGTTGCTTGGGGAGAGCATGCAATTCGGCAGTTTTTCTCGATGTTGCCGGACGCGTTTTCTTCCACTGCGGGCAGGCTGGTATATAGACACATGGGATAGCGGTATGTGCTGCCCACGTAGTTGTTCACACTTATATCTAATCTAGTAAAGCTTCCCATTGATGCGTTGTAGTGTGATACAAAATGAGCACTGAATTACTGGAATCGTGGGGCGTGGAGCTGAAGAAGCAGCTGCAGTCGAAGTTAAGATCAGCCGGTTTCGCTTGTGAGAAAACCGCACATGCTCCGACCTCGCTCAGTCAGAATGTTCTCGACCATTTTCGCTGTCCTGAGGATTTTTTGGATTTTGCTGCGAATGGAGAGATGTCCTCCTCCTCGTCCTACTTTCGTTTTGGTCCGAACACCATCTGTTATGGCCGATCTTGCCGCAGCACTCGCGAATCTGACGTCTGGTCTTCACTATACGACATCCTCGACGACGTTGTAATCATTGATGGCAAGGTCGGTTTGCCGTTCGATCCAACTGAAGTCATCGACAATTTGCGGTTGGAGCGGTATTCATACCGCGGTCTCAGCGGTTATGAGCGAACTCTCAAGACAGTGTATTACTGGCTTCGGCCCTTCATGAACCAGTACGCAAGAAAACAAGTCCAGAGGTTTCATGCTCGTAATTGGCGAAAGCTTTCGTTTCCCCAGTGGCCTGTAGACACGACGGTCGAAAATGTCTGCGAAACACTTCTCTTACAGTCGTTGATGGCCAAAGGTGTAGAAAGTGTTCCCTTCGTCTGGTTTTGGCCACACGGGGCGCGTGGGTGTGTCCTGATGACCCACGACGTCGAAACCGAGCGGGGAAGGGATTTCTGCACGGATCTGATGGATATCGATGATTCTTTTGGAATCAAGGCGTCCTTCCAGATCGTGCCCGAGGAACGCTATGCGGTTTCTGCGGAGCTTCTCGACACGATCCGAAACCGTGGATTTGAGCTCTATGACAACAGGCAAGAGTTTCTGCGACGTGCCGCAGAAATCAATCGTTATATGGTGGAATATCGTGCCAAGGGATTCCGGTCCGGTGTGCTTTATCGAGGCCCTGAGTGGTATGACAGCTTTGATTTCTCCTTCGACATGTCGATTCCGAACGTCGCACACCTTGATCCCCAACGTGGTGGTTGCTGCACCGTGATGCCCTATTTCATCGGGAATGTTCTAGAGTTGCCTGTGACCACCACACAGGACTATACGGTGTTCCATGTTCTGAATGAGCGGTCCATTGATTTGTGGAAAACTCAAGTTGACCTCATCTTCAGGAAGCATGGCCTGGCGAGCTTCATTATTCATCCAGACTATGTGCTGGAAGAAGACACTAAGTTGGTTTACAAGGCCTTGTTGGGCTCCTTGCGCGCCTTGCGGGAGAATGAGCAAATGTGGTGTCCGCTCCCGACCGATATTGATGCCTGGTGGAGGGCGCGAAGCAAAATGTCTGTTGAGAAGGACGGAAACTCGTGGTGCATTGTGGGTGAGGGCGCAGAAAGAGCGGTGCTGGCCTACGCGAGGAACGTCAACGGTAAGTTAGTTTACGAAGTGACCGGAACATGATCTTCCACGACACCACGTTACCGGGGGTTTCCGAAATCCACCTTGAGCCCGTTTCTGACGAACGCGGTCTCTTTGCGCGTTCCTGGTGCCAGAAGGAATTTGAGGCTCACGGACTGAATCCAAGGTTGGTGCAATGTAACCTCTCCTTTAACTTCAGAAAGGGAACTCTACGCGGGATCCACTACCAAGAAGAGCCTTACCAAGAGGCTAAACTGGTCCGCTGCACCCAAGGATCGATCTATGATGTTGCGGTGGACCTCCGTCCACAGTCACCGACCTTCAAGCGTTGGCACGCGGTAATCCTCAGCGCGGAGAATCGGCAGATGATTTATATTCCCGAAGGTTGTGCCCACGGCTTTCTGACTCTCACAGACAATTCTGAGGTGTTTTACCAGATGTCACAGGTCTATCATCCGGAGTCAGCCCGCGGAGTGCGCTGGAATGATCCGGTATTCCGAATTAACTGGCCCGGAGAGGTCAAAGTGATCTCCGAGCGGGACCGGACCTATTCCAATTTCGACTCAGTGCAATGCACCTGCTAAAGGAACTCGACGAAAAGAATCTGACAGGAATCGGACAGGAACTGTACCGGTTTGCGTCGGAACTTTATCCTATCTGCCGCAGTATCACCGGAGACGGGATCAGGCGGACTTTGTCCATCATTCAGGGTCGGATTCCGCTGCAGATTTCGGAAGTCCCAACCGGGACTGCAGTTTTCGACTGGAGCGTCCCCAAAGAATGGAACATCCGGGACGCGTATATAAAGGATGCGCGCGGTAACCGTGTTGTAGATTTTCAGCAGAGCAACCTGCACGTACTGAATTACAGTGCGCCAGTGCACGCCAAGATGCCGTTATGTGACCTCAGGCCACACCTGTTTACCATCCCTGAACATCCTGACTGGATCCCCTACCGGACTTCATATTACAGAGAAGACTGGGGCTTCTGCCTATCGCACAACCAGATGCTGGCGCTGGAGGATGGCCCGTACGAGGTCTGCATCGACTCGACACTAGGGGATGGGCATTTGACGTACGGAGAATGCTACCTACCAGGGCACTCTTCCGACGAGGTTTTGATCTCCTGTCATACCTGCCACCCCTCCTTGGCGAACGACAATCTCTCCGGCTTGGTTGTAGCAACCGCTTTGGCAAAGCTTCTATCTGGGTGCGACCTTCACTATTCGTATCGGTTCTTGTTCATTCCGGGAACGATTGGTGCCATTACCTGGCTCGCGAGAAACCGAGAGCATGTTGGACGCACCCGTCATGGATTAGTGCTGACTGGTATCGGAGACGCGGGCGGATTTCATTACAAGAAGAGTCGTCGGGGAGATGCCGAGGTTGACCAGGCAGCGGGACACGTTCTCCGCCATCACAGCGATTCCTCCCAGATCCTGGAGTTTTCACCCTACGGTTACGACGAGCGCCAGTACTGTTCTCCCGGATTTGATCTCCCCGTCGGTTGTTTGATGCGGAGTGTCTGGGGAACCTTTCCCGAGTATCACACGTCGGCCGACAATCTCGACTTTATCAGACCGGCCCAGTTAGGCGAATCGCTTCGCATCTGCGCCGCGATTTTCGATGTATTGGAAAACAATCGGCGGTATCGTAACCTGAATCCGTACTGCGAACCACAACTCGGGAAACGGAATCTATACCGTTCCACGGGTGGTGAGGCCATCGGGGTGGAGATTAACGCGCGGCTTTGGGTCTTGAATCTTTCCGATGGAAAACACTCCTTGCTGGACATTGCTGAACGTTCTGGCTTGCCTTTCTCGACCATTAGCCAGGCTGCTGAATTGCTTCGTGGAAGCGGCCTACTCTCCGTAGTTTTCGACGAGCTGGCCACTGGAACATCGGGTAGGAGGGCCGGTAACGTAGCCAAAGTTACCTGATCTCGATGACCACTAGGCCATTTCCGCAGCAAGGGTTACATGTAAGGATTGGGGTGAACAACTACCATTTCTTGAAGGTTAATCCCCTAGTTTACGAACTGAGCAATCTCCATCAACCTATACTTTGCTAGTGCGAATCAGGGTCTGACAGGATTGACATGAAAGTACTTCTGACTGGCCATAAGGGCTATATTGGCGCCGTTGCTGGACCGATCTTGCGGTCCGCCGGGCATGACGTGGTCGGCTTGGACACCGATCTCTTTGCAGGCTGCGATTTCGGTATAACCTTCCCGGACCTTAAGGAGGTTCGCAAGGACATCCGCGATCTAACTAGGAAAGACCTTGATGGCTTTGACGCAGTTGTGCACCTGGCTGCACTGTCAAACGACCCGCTGGGGAACCTTAACGCCGACCTTACCTACGACATCAACCACAAAGCCTCAGTCCGTTTGGCGGAGCTGGCAAAGGCAGCAGGGGTCAAGCGCTTTGTCTTCTCCTCATCCTGCAGCACCTATGGCGCGGCCGGAGATGATTTCCTTGATGAAGGTACCTCGCTCAATCCGGTGACGCCGTATGGCGAGTCCAAGGTGCTGGTGGAGCGGGACATCGCACCGCTTGCAGACGAACACTTCAGCCCGACTTTCATGCGAAATGCGACAGCATACGGTGTTTCTAACCGCTTGCGGCTGGACATTGTCTTAAACGATCTGGTTGCATCTGCCTACACGACCGGGCGAGTTTACATTAAGAGCGATGGCACACCTTGGCGTCCAATAGTGCACATCCGCGACATTGTCGCAGCCATTCTCGCCGTGCTTGACGCGCCGGAGGAAGTAGTTTCCAACGAGACCTTCAACGTCGGCAAGACAGAGGAAAACTATCGCATCCGTGAACTGGCGGATATCGTTGCCCAGACTGTGCCTGGCTGCCGTGTGGAATACGCTCCTGATGGCGGTCCGGATAAACGCTGCTACCGCGTGAATTGCGACAAGATTCAATGCGTGCTGCCCGGTTTCCGCCCACAGTGGACTGCTCGCAAGGGCGCCCAAGAGCTCTATGACGCCTATCGCACTGCGGGGCTGACAGCGGAAGATCTCGAGCGAGGTCGCTATCTTCGGATCCGGCACATTCAGCGTCTTCTCGAGGCTGGAAGGTTGGATACGTCCCTGCGCTGGCAGTCGAAGGAGGCAACAGTCGTTGCCTGAGTTCAGGCTTTCTCCAACAAATATGGCTACGATGACACTTCCCGTTGAGACTGAGCAGCGAGCCGTAACCCCGCGGTGCCGATTCTGTGACACCGGCCTGCAACGAACGTTTGTCGACTTGGGATTGTCTCCGCTGTGCGAGACCTATCCGGCGGCAGCCGATTTCAATCGTGGCGAGGTCTACTATCCGCTCCACGTCTACGTCTGTGAGCGGTGTTTCCTGGTGCAACTGGAAGAGTATGAGAGTGCGGAGAATATATTCAGTGACTACGCCTACTTCTCTTCCTACTCCGATTCGTGGCTTAAGCACTGTGAGAACTACTGCAACAGGATGACCAGCCGGTTCGGACTGGACGAGCGAAGCTTAGTGGTTGAAGTGGCAAGTAACGACGGCTATCTGCTGCAATATTTTGTTCGGGACCATGTGCCGGTGCTGGGTATTGAGCCGGCAGCCAACGTAGCCAAAGTAGCAATCGAGAAGGGTGTTCCCAGTCTGGTACGTTTCTTCGGCACAGAACTGGCGAGAGAGCTGGCGGCACAGGGTCGTTGTGCTGATCTGGTTCTGGGCAACAATGTACTGGCCCAGGTCCCTGATTTGAATGACTTTGTCGAGGGGCTGAAAGTCTTACTAAAACCCGACGGCGTTCTGACGCTGGAGTTTCCGCACCTGCTGAAGCTAATCGAACTCAACGAGTTTGACACGATTTACCACGAGCACTTCTCTTACTTCTCGCTGCTCACAACACTACGCATCGTGGAAGCGCACGGTCTGAAAGTGTTCGACGTAGAGGAACTAAAGTCGCACGGTGGCTCGCTTCGTGTGTATGCCTGCCGGTCTGCATGCTCAGCTTACGCAGTTCAGCCGAGTGTCAGAAAAGTCTTGGCGGATGAAGAGAAGGCTGGGCTAAATTCGCCAGGCGGATACGAGGGTTTTGCTCAGCAAGTGAAGGAGACGAAGCTTGCCTTGATGGAGTTTCTGTTCCAGGCTGCGCGCGAGGGCAAGTCGGTGGCAGGTTATGGAGCACCGGGCAAGAGCGCAACGCTACTGCATTACTGTGGAATTGGGAAGGATTTGATCGAATACACCGTAGATCGAAGCCCTTACAAACAAGGGCGCTTCCTGCCGGGCAATCACATTCCAATTTTCCACCCGGAGCGGATCCGCGAAACCAAGCCTGACTACGTCGTAATTCTGCCTTGGAATCTGAAGGATGAGATCATGGAGCAGCTGCGGTTCATTCGCGAGTGGGGCGGGAGGTTCGTTGTGCCCATTCCGAGAGTAGCGATTTATTAAGAGCTGGAGGATGCCATGAAGGTAGTTCTTTTCTGTGGAGGGGCGGGGATGAGGCTGAGGGGATATGCCGATGATGTCCCCAAGCCCATGGTGCAAATCGGGACGCGGCCGATTCTGTGGCACCTGATGAAGTACTATGCTCACTTCGGTCACAAGGACTTCATTCTCTGCCTCGGATATAAGGGCAACTCCATCAAGGACTACTTCCTGCACTACGATGAATCCGTCTCCAACAACTTTGTGTGGTCTCAGGGCGGGAAGAATATTCAGTTTCTGAACCGCGACATCGACGACTGGACAATTACCTTCGTGGAGACGGGGGCCAATGCCAACATCGGAGAACGTCTCAAGACCATCGAACCCTACGTGCGTGGCGAAGAAATATTTCTCGCGAATTACGGTGACGGCTTGAGCGATGTTCCTCTGCCGGCAATGCTTGAAACCTTCCGGCGGAGTAAAGCTGTTGCTTCCTTGCTGCTGGTACAGCCGACGGCGAGCTTTGACATTGTTCACTCGGAAAATGGTGGAATGGTCCGGGAGATTTGTCCTTTAAGCCACACTGACATCTGGATCAACGGTGGCTTTTTCGCGATGCGAAATGAGATCTTCAGCTACATCCAGCCCGGCGAGGAACTTGTGCGTGAGCCGTTCCAGCGTTTGATCGAGAAGCAGGCTTTGTTGGCATACAAGTACGCCGGGTTTTGGCAGTGCATGGATACATTTAAGGACAAGCAACACCTTGAAGAACTAAATCAGGGTGTGGCCCCTTGGAAGGTGTGGAATCACGCGGGAAGTGCGGCTGGGAACCGTCGGGAGGTGGTGTCGGCTCGCGCATGATCCACTTGGACCTAGAACGAATCGCTGGCAAGCCACTGACAGTTCTATGTTTGGGCTCCCACTCCGACGATATTGAAATCGGATGTGGCGGAACGATTCTGCGTCTTGCAGAGCAGCATCCGGATATCGCCTTGCATTGGGTGGTATTCAGCGCGATCGGAGTCCGGGAAGAAGAGGCACGGCAAGGAGCCACCTTGTTTGCTGCTTCCTGCCTAAAGTCCGGGCCAGTGCTGAAGACCTTTCAGGATGGGTTTATGCCTTATGTCGGTGGCGAAGTAAAAGCAGTTTTCGAAAGAGAGCTCAAGCAGCTTTCCCCAGATCTGATTTTCACGCATAACGGTAACGACGCACACCAAGACCACCGTCTCATTTCGGAATTGACCTGGAACACGTTTCGTGACCATCTGATCCTGGAGTATGAGATTCCCAAATACGATGGTGACATGGGGCAACCCAGCGTGTTTGTGAAGCTCGAAGCGGAGCTATGCAATAAGAAGACCAAGTATCTGATGGAGGCATTTCAGTCTCAACGCACTAAGCAGTGGTTTCAGCAAGATACGTTCCTCTCCCTAATGCGCTTGCGCGGAATGGAATGTAACGCGCCGAGCGGTTACGCCGAGGCTTTCTATTGCCGCAAGCTAGTGTTGTGAACGGCGGCTTCAGATCGCAGTCCGAGACGTAAGAAAAGACGGGGAGAGTTGGTGTGAGATCTTATCGTGAGTTTTTCCTACGAGTCGCGCGCTGTCTGTTTGTCTTCTTGCCTCTTACAATACTTCTTGCCGCTCCAACCTTCGCCACGACGGTTGCACCCGCAATAGCGAGCAGCCGCGGTTACATCAACGCCATGCCACTTTCAGCCCACACGACAGCCGAGTTCAACTCAGGGGGTGCTTCCACTCTGGTAGCGTTTGTCTCCAGTCACCCTTGGTGGAACGGGCGGCCCGTTAGCATCACCAGCTTGAGCGACAACATGGGTAATACGTGGAGGGTACTGGCCGGTCCAACCATGTGGGTAGGCGACTCTTTCACGCTGCTCTCAGCTATCTACTACGTGAATGCTCCAGTCACCGGTACTGTGCACACGGTCACGGTAAACCTATCCAATCCGGCTCCTCTCGTGGTCCACGTCGTCGCGGTGTCGGGGTCGGACATTGCTGAGCCACCGATCCACTCGGCCATCACCGGTCTCAGAGTTAGCAGGGCATCAGCTGACGTAGCGGGAACACCGATTACCGTACCGGCTGATACCTTGTTGCTGTGTTGGGCGAAGAACGAGTCGAACGCCAAAGTAAGAGCTCTTGACAATTACATCCTTGATCGGCAATCGACGAACTTCTTGTGGGCGGAGTCCCAGATCACTCATAAAGCTGGTTTGTACACCAGCCACTTCCATTACGACACCGCCATTGGCTGGCAAACGGCGATCGTTGGGCTAAGGGAGATGGCCATGCCGGTGGCGTCCAGCCGAGCCGTTGCGACTGCCCCTCGCACACCGGTGCGCATCACTCTCAGCGCATTCTCACCCAAGGGTTTTCCCCTAAGCTGGAGATTAATTAGCGGACCAACGCATGGCTCACTCCAGGGCATTCCCCCGAACCTGACATATTCGCCTGATGCGGACTACGCTGGCCCGGACGTCTTCATATTCAAGGCCTTAGATGGTACTGCCGAAAGCAACATGGCCAGTGTCGACATCACAGTGCAGCAGAAAACTTTCATTCAACGCCTGCGTGACAACGCCATGAGAATTGGCGTCTTCTCGATCATATGGGGTGTGGCGGCCTGGGTAGCGCTGCCATGGTCGCGCCGTACGCTCTAGCTTGGTTCCGCGAGTGCTAGGTGCAACCCCGCTGTGTCGGCTAGATGTAAGGCCGTAAGAATTGCGTGACCTTTTTTTCGGTACCTAATTGTCGCGTATCGACGTTGCAGAGGGCCATTGGCTGACTATTTGCCCTTGAAGGAATAAGAAGTCCGAGCCTGTGGCTGAATCTGGTTTTGCAGAACGCACCATGGTGCGTAATCTAACGAGAGGTTGAATCAACATGAAAACTCCCCAGAAATTAGAGCGAAACTTCCTGACTTTGTATCGTGGCCATTTCCTGAAAGGCCTACCTCCTCTCGTTGGAGTGTTAGCTCTCGCGATAATCACAACGGCTCCGGCATTTGCTCAGACGCCGATACCGGCCGTCGTGAGCAGTTCTGGCTACATTAACGGCACGCCATTGACCGTGCACACGTCAGCGGCATTCAACTCCAGCGGCTCGACCACGTTGGTAGCGTTCGTGTCCAGCCATCCGACCTGGAACGGTTCTCCGGTAAGCATCAGTGGTCTGAGCGACAATGTGGGAAACATTTGGAAGGTGCTGACCGGTCCTACCCAGTGGCCGGGTGCTTCGTTCACGCTGCTTTCGGCCATCTACTATGTGAATGTTCCGGTCACCAGTGCCACTCACACGGTCACGGTGAATATGACCAATCCGGCGCCGCTGGTATTCCACGTTTTTGCGGTGTCGGGCTCGGAGATTACCGAGCCGCCACTGTTTTCGGCCATTACCGGTCCGGACCCAGGCGGAACTTCGGCCGACGTAGTGAGTGCGCCGGTCACGGCACCGAACAACTCCTTGTTGCTGAGTTGGGTTAAGAACGAGTCGGGCGCGACCGCCACTGCTCTAGACGGCTACAGCCTGGACGGGCAATCAACCAGCTTTTTGTGGGCGGAGTCCCAAACGGCGCTTAGCGATGGTATGTACACGGGACACTTCCAGTACAGCGAGCCCATCGGATGGCAGACAGCCCTCGTCGCCCTCAAGCCGCTCGGCGGACCAGTGGCTTTCAGCCAAGGGGTTACGACCGACCAAGATACGCCCGTGGGCATCACGGTGACAGCATTTTCGCCGCAGGGTTTCCCGCTGACTTACACCGTATTGGCGGGACCAATCAATGGCACATTGTCGGGGACTGCTCCTAACTTGACCTATACGCCAAATACAGGCTACATCGGCCCGGACTCGTTCACCTTCAAGGCCAACGATGGAATAACCGACAGCAACGTGGCGACGGTCCGCATCACGGTACAGGGGCCGGCGGTGGTAAGCAGCAGAGGATATATCAACGGCACGCCGTCGACGACACACACGACAGCGCCATTCAACTCCAGCAGCGCCACCGCGCTGGTAGCGTTCGTGTCCACGAATACCCCGTGGAACAGCCTACCGGTTAGCATCAGCGGCCTGAATGACAGCATGGGGAACACCTGGAACGTGCTGACTGGTCCCACCGTGTGGGTCGGTCAATCGTGGACGCTGCTCTCGTCGATCTACTATGTGAATTCTCCAGCCACCAGCGCCACGCACACGGTCACGGTGAACTTGACCAATCCCGCGCCGTTGGTGGTTCATGTTTTCGCGGTGTCCGGGTCGGACGTGACGGGACCGCCAATCTTCTCGGCCATTACCGATCCTGGCGTCGGTGGGACCTCGGCGGACGTAGTGACGGCACCAATCACGGCACCGGCCAACTCCTTGTTGCTGACCTGGGCCAAGAACGAGACAGGTGCGACCGCCACCGCGCTCGACGGCTACACGCTAGATCCGGAATCGACCAGCTTCTTGTGGGCCGAGTTTCAGACAGTGCTTAGCGACGGTTCGTACACGGGGCACTTCCAGTACGACGCTCCAATAGGATGGCAGACAGCTATCGTTGGTTTTAAGCCGCTGGCCACCGCGGCCCCACCCACACCGATCATTACGTCGATGCCAGCCGACCCGACCAACCAGACCAGCGCCAGCTTCAGCTTCAGCGATACCAAGGCGGATGTAACCTTCCTGTGCCAGCTCGATGGCAACGGATTCAGCTCCTGCTCGAGTCCCACCGCGTACACGGGCCTGAACCAGGGGACTCACACTTTCTCAGTAGAGGCACAGGACGCCGGGGGCAATCAGAGTGGTGCTGCGAATTTCTCGTGGACGATCGAAACGACCCCACCGCCGGCGCCGGTTATTACTTCCAAGCCCAACAATCCGACGAACCAAACCAGCGCCAGCTTCAGCTTCAGCGACACTGAGTTGGGGGTGAGCTTCTTCTGTCAGCTCGATGGCAGCGGATTTGGCGCTTGCTCGAGCCCAAAGACCTATACCGGGCTGGGGCAGGGAAGCCACACCTTTTCGGTCAAGGCGCAGGACACCGCCGGCAACCAGAGCAACGCCGCGAGTTTCACTTGGACCATCGACACCACGGCCCCACCTAAACCGGTAATTACCTCGGCACCGACCAACCCAACAAACCAGACCAGCGCCAGCTTCAGCTTCAGTGACACAGAGCCGGGGGTGAGCTTTCAGTGCCAGCTCGACGGCAGCGGATTCAGCACCTGCTCAAGCCCGACGAGTTATTTGGGTTTGGCTGAGGGTAAGCACACCTTTTCAGTGAGGGCGCAAGATGCTGCCGGCAACCGGAGCGGCCCCGCTAGTTTCACGTGGACCGTTGATACTACACCTCCGCCCCAACCGGTCATTACTTCGAAGCCGGCCAACCCGACGAAGCAGACCAGCGCCAGCTTCGGCTTCAGCGATACGGAGAAGAAGGTGGGCTTCCTCTGTCAGCTTGACGGCAGCGGGTACAGTGTCTGCTCGAGCCCAAAGAAATATACGGGCTTGGCCGTGGGGGACCACACGTTTGCGGTCAAGGCACAAGACGCGGCTGGCAACCAGAGCAGCACCGCCAGCTACACCTGGACGATAACAAATTAGTTGACTCAATTGGATGTGACAACTGTTGGCGCTGTTGCTCCACATGAGTTAGCTGCCTAGCCGAAAACGTTCTCTTTTCGGTCGTCCGTACTGTGAGAACGATGAAGGGGTCTGAAGGAGAAACGATCGGCGTGGTTTGGCGAGACCCTGCGCTTCATGAGTCTGCTGTTCGCCATCGAATATTCCTCTGTTCGAGGCTCGGCAATGGTAAATCTAGTGGTGGAACCTCGGTGGGGTAACCAAAGGTTTCCACTGCCCCAGTTCGGCCGAGTCGAACTTGTCATTCGCTGTGTTGGACTACGATGGAATCTAAAGTCGGGTCTCTGGCAGGACGCGTTGCGGTAGTGACGGGAGCGAGCAGTGGTATCGGGCGAGCGATCGCCCTAGCTTTGTCGCGCCAGGGAGTCCAGTTGTGCCTGGTGGGAAGGAATCCAAAGACTTTGGCGGAGACGCTTACGGCAAGCCAGCAGTTTGCAGAAGCTGCAAGTTTTGAAATCGACTTAAGGGTAGAAGAAACTCTAAAACCACTCGCCCTGCATCTGGAACGAAAAGTAGGCAAGCTGGATATTCTCGTTCACTGTGCTGGCGTGATTTATCAGGCTCCGATGGCAGACGCTCTCATCGAGGATTTCGATGTTCAGTATGCGACTAACGTGCGAGGGCCGTACCTGCTCACCCAGCGCTTGTTGCCTTGGTTAACAACGACGCGTGGGCAAGTCGTATTCATCAACTCCAGTGTTGGGCTGACGGCGACACGACCAGATGTGGGGCAATATAGCGCGACGAAGCACGCTTTGAAGGCGGTCGCCGACAGCTTGCGTCATGAGGTGAACCCGAAAGGAATTCGTGTGCTCTCGGTGTACCTGGGGCGTACTGCAACTCCGATGCAGAAAGCGCTGTTTCAGAAAGAAGGAAGGGCCTATAACTCAAAAGTTCTTCTGCAACCGGACGACGTGGCATCCGTGGTTGTTCAGATACTCATGCTACCGCGTACGGCTGAGGTCACGGACATCTCAATTCGTCCTATGCTCAAGACTTGAGCCTTAATGAAGCGGTGAACCCCTTCGGAGCACTCCAGTTCCATTGGTGGTTTGGCACCTGCCGCTTGCACTTCCGTTGGCTATGTAAGTCATTGTCAGCACGGTGCCGCTCTTGTCCAGGGTGCCACGCAGGGTAAGGCTGTCACCATCAGCGTCGCTACCCGCCAGCACGATCACCGAGCCGGTGATGCTGACGTGAAGGTGAGGATCCTTGATACAGTCCGACGCCAGACTTGAAACGGCGAACAATGTTCCCTTTGCATTTGGGCTGATGACGATGCTGATCGGGATTGGCTTCGGATTCCGATCTTTCGATGCAAGGGTGCCAGACCATGTTCCCGTGAGATCCGGCGAAGCTTGATGAGCGGATCCAGACGCAGCACGGTTCGCTTGAGCATTGCCGGCATTATCACTGCACGTGGAACTTGTCCAGGAGAGCAAGACCACAAGAAAGGGAAGTAGAGGAGCAAGGCGTCCGCTTTTCACACTCATTCTCCATTCAGCAACAAGAATGCCCAGCCCACAGCAAGAATCACCGCCATCCTGCAGCTCGTAAGGGCTTCGTTTAATGTGTCGCTAAGAGTACGCAGGGGCATAAAGCCGGCCGCGGAGAAACGCCTTCACCAGTCCGGAGCCGTTACGCCGATAAACAGCATATACCAACGGCCCCGCAGAGCGGGAGCTTATGACGCTCATTTACGATTGAAGGAGAACCGGCAGCCAGGCGTCGAGTGGTTGCAATTCTTTGCAACCGTCGCAAGACATTGCAATCTTGACATGGAAATGCCAAGGGATGTACGCTCACTTACTGTTTTCGGCCTCGGACCCAGGATGCAAGGAGCGTTGTCGTTAGCTAGCGACGAGGCCAAACCTCTCTTATCTGACAAACCAGGCGATGCTACGTGTCTATGTCCCGTCGACGTGAGGCGGTTTCTATGAGCTACCTTGTCCGTTCGCCCTTTTTCCGCACTCTTACTCTGGTAGCAATGATCCTGAGCGCCTTGGCTCCGGGCGCAGTGGGACAAGCGAATGTGCAGGGACAGTGGAATACGCTGCTGTACCTGATGCCCATCAACCCTGTCCACGCCGCACTGCTACACAACGGCAAGGTCTTAATCGTTTCGGGCTCGGGAAACTGTCCACCGACACAATCGGGTTGCCCGTCGGGCGCGCCATATGGCCCAGCGAACAAATCAGGGGCAGCGATCTGGGATCCTGTAGCCGGAACTATTACGCAATTCACACTGAATTGGGATATGTTCTGCAACGGCATGGTAGTTCTGCTCGACGGGCGGGCATTCATTAATGGCGGTACTCTGCAGTACGATCCGTTCCACGGCGCGCTGGGTTCATCCGTCTTCGATCCTTCGACTAACACCTTCACGGACGTGCAGACCATGGCAGCCGGACGCTGGTACCCAACGGTGACCAACCTGGGAGACGGGCGAGTTATGGCGTTCTCTGGGCTGGACCAGAGCGGTGGCACTAACAGTTGGGTAGAGTTTTATTCGCCTGGTTTTGGGTGGACCCAGCCGTACCCAGCAGGGTGGACCCCGCCGCTATACCCCAGGATGCACCTTCTGCCGAATGGGAAAGTCTTCTATTCGGGATCGGGTACAAGTTCCGCCCTCTTCGATCCTTCGACTCAGAGCTGGACTTCGAACGTAGCTGCGACCAAGTATGGCAATGTACGGACGTATGGAAGCTCTGTTCTATTGCCCCTAACACCCGTCAACAACTACGACCCAAAGGTGATGATCATGGGAGGGGGAAATCCCGCGACCGCCACTACGGAGATCATCGACCTCGGTGTACCCTCCCCGGCGTGGCAGTTTGGGCCAAACATGTCGCAGGCACGCATCGAGATGAACGCTACCATCCTGCCGAACGGTAAGGTTCTCGCGATGGGCGGATCTTTGAATGACGAGGACACAACCAACCCCAGCCTGAACGCGGATCTTATTGGCCCTGACCCTAACAACCCTGGCAAGTACATTTCTTCAACTATGGCCGCGAACGCCTATGCCCGCTTGTATCACTCGGTCGCGCTTCTGCTCCCCGATGCGACAGTCTGGTTCGCTGGAGGCAACCCGAGCCGCGGCAGTTACGAGCAGCATATGGAAATCTACAAGCCACCATATCTGTTTAATCCGGACGGGACGTTGGCGGTGCGGCCAACGATCACGGGCGCTCCAGGTTCGATCGGCTATGGCAATCCGTTCACGGTGCAGACTCCAGATGCAGCGGCAATTTCGCAGGTTGTTTTAGTGCGACCCGGCGTGCCGACGCACGCGTTCGACCAGGATCAGCGTCTAGTAGGCCTGTCTTTCACGGCGGGGAACGGTACCCTGACAGTCACGGCCCCGCCCAATGGCAACATCGCGCCGCCGGGGTATTACATGTTGTTCATTCTGAACACCTCGGGTGTACCCTCTGTTGCGCAGATGGTTCAGCTTGTGGGTGCCCAGCTTCCAAACCCAAATCTGGTGGCGGCCTATTCGTTTAACGAAGGTTTGGGGACGACGGTGGGCGATTCCTCGGGCTTGGGGAATACGGGGACAGTGAGTAACACGACGTGGACCACGTCGGGCAAATTTGGGAACGCGCTGGTGTTTAACGGCACGAGCGCGCTAGTGACGATTCCGGACGCGGCCTCGCTGCATCTGACGAACGGGATGACGATAGAGGCGTGGGTGAATCCGTCGGCAGTGACGAATGCGTGGCGGGATGTGATTTACAAGGGGAATGACAATTACTACTTGGAGGGGTCATCGGAGAACAGCTCACGACCGGCAGGTGGTGGGACGTGGGGTTCCGGCGGGCCGATCTACGGTACTGCAGCCTTGACGGTGAACACGTGGGCGCACGTGGCTCTAACCTACGACGGTGCGAACTTGCGGTTGTACGTGAACGGTACCCAGGTGGCTAGCCAGGCGCGCACGGGGAACATCGCAACATCTACCAACCCGCTCCAGATTGGTGGGGACAGTCTATACGGGCAGTACTTCCAAGGGACGATCGACGAAGTGCGAGTTTACAATGTCGCGCTGACGGCGACCCAGATCCAGTCGGACATGGCGACACCGATCGGGAGTGGGGGTGGAGGGGACACGCAGGCGCCGACGGCGCCGACGAATCTGGGGGCGACGGTGGTGAGCGCTAGCCAGATTAACTTGAGCTGGACGGCGTCGACGGACAACGTGGGGGTGACGGGTTACCTGGTGGAACGATGCCAGTTGGCAGGATGTAACAACTTCGCACAGATCGGGACGGCGACGGGGACGACGTACAACGACACGGGGCTGACGGCAAACACGAGTTACAGCTACCGGGTGCGGGCTACGGACGCGGCGGGGAATCTGAGTCCGTACTCCAACGTCGCGAGTGCGACCACTCAGACTTCGAACGACACGCAGCCACCGACGGCGCCGACGAATCTGGGGGCTACGGCGGTGAGCGGCAGCCAGATTAACTTGAGCTGGACGGCATCGACGGACAATGTGGGGGTGACGGGGTATCTGGTGGAACGGTGCCAAGGGTCGGGGTGTAACAACTTCGCGCAGATCGGGACAACGCCAGGGACGACGTATAACGACACGGGGCTGACGGGGGGCACCAGCTACAGCTACCGGGTACGGGCGACGGATGCGGCGGGGAATCTGAGCCCGTACTCCAACGTGGCCAGTGCCATCACGTTCCTGCCGACGGCTCCCGCGAATCTTTCCGCCGTTCCCGGAGGGCCGGGCCCAGTCGTAGCTACAGTTCAGAGCTACTTAAATTCGACATTCTTGAGCTCCCATACCACAGCTCCATTTGATAGCACTGGGGGGGATCTGATTGTCCTGTTGGCCTCTTCCCATTTTGGCGTCACTCTTACTCCCAGTGATAACTTCGGTAACGCCTGGATCTCGGTGGCTGGGCCGACGAATACCAGCCTCGGGTTCGATCTACGGACCCAAATGTGGTATGCCCCCTCTCCCATTGTGGGTCCGGGTCACACAGTCACAATGAATCTTTCCCAGGGTATGTCTTTGGCGATGTCGGTGATTGTCGTGAAGGGGTCGAATACTTCCTCACCAATTGACGCTGTTTCTCTTATCGGCAGCGACAATGGAACCCAGACGGTCAACGTCGCCAGTCCGAATATAACGACCACTGGCACGAATGATCTGTTGGCTGGTTTCGCAAAAGTTTCCGCTGGTGCGGTCTTTCAGGCGGGTACAGGCTTTACATCGCAACCCGGAGCCTCCTCCAACTTCCTCGCGGCGGAGACGAGGACCGGAGCAACCCCCGGAACGTACAATGCGACGTTCACCCTCGACACACAACAAACTTGGCAGTCAATTGTGGTGGCAGCAGCTAACAATGCAAATCAGACGACGCTTTCTTGGACAGCATCAACCGAGGTCGGAGGGACGATCGCCAACTACCTAGTGGAACGCTGCCAAGGTGCAGGTTGCAGTAGTTTTGTTCAGGTCGGCACAAGCACGACCACCACGTTCAATGACAAGGGGTTGACGCCAAACACCAGCTACAGCTACCGCGCGCGTGCGCAGGATACTAACAACAATGTTGGACCTTACTCAAATGTCGCTAGTGTTACTACGCCTGTGGCGATCCCATCGTTGCCGGGGAATCTGACGGCAACGTCTCCATCCAATACTGAGATCGATCTCTCCTGGATAGCGTCGACAGAGGCCGGTGGAGCGGTCAGCAGTTACTTAATAGAACGCTGCCAGGGGGCCAACTGTACCAACTTCGTCCAGGTCGGCACATCTGTGGGTACTAACTACAACGACACAGGTTTGACAACTGGAACTACTTACAACTACCGGGTGCGAGCGAAGGATACAGGCGGGAACCTGAGCCCTTATTCGAACTTGGCGACTGCCACCGCACAAACCCCGGACACTCAGCCGCCCACGGCACCCAGCAATTTGACAGCAACTGCGGTGGGTTCCGGCCAAATCAATCTGAGCTGGACAGCTTCAACTGACAATGTGGGCGTCACCGGCTACTTCATAGAACGGTGCCAAGGTGCTGGTTGTACGACCTTCTTCCGCGTCGCCGTGTCAAACACTAATACCTACAGCGACACTGGACTGACGAACGGCACCAGCTATAGCTATCGGGTACGGGCGACGGATGCGGCGGGGAACCTGAGCGCGTACTCGAACACAGCCACGGCCACCGCACAATCTTCGGACACACAGCCGCCGACGGCGCCGACGAATCTAGGAGCGACGGCGGTGAGCAGCAGCCAGATTAACCTGAGCTGGACGGCCTCGACGGACAATGTGGGGGTGACGGGGTATCTGGTCGAGCGGTGTCAGGGGTCGGGATGCAATAACTTCGCCCAGATAGCCACCACGCCGGGGACGACCTACAACAACACAGGGCTGGCATCAAACACCAGCTATAGCTACCGGGTACGAGCGACGGACGCAGCCGGAAACTTGAGTACGTACTCCAATGCAGCCAGTGCCACGACCCAGGCAGGAGGCTCTGGCCTGGTAGCAGCCTACTCATTCAATGAAGGAACGGGGACGGCGGTTGCTGACTCTTCGGGGACAGGGAATACCGGGACGGTAAGTAACACGACGTGGACGACGTCGGGCAAATACGGGAACGCACTGGTATTCAACGGTACGAGTTCACTGGTGACGATACCGGATTCCACTTCGTTACATCTGGCGAACGGGATGACGATCGAAGCGTGGGTGAACCCGTCGGTAGTAAGCAGTGCATGGCGAGATGTGGTGTACAAGGGGAACGACGTTTACTACCTGGAAGGGACATCGGATAACAGCTCGAAGCCAGCCGGTGGCGGGACGTGGGGAAGTTCGCACGGACCGATCTATGGGACGACAGCGTTGACTTCCAACACGTGGGCACACTTGGCATTAACCTATGACGGGGCGAACCTGCGGCTGTACGTGAACGGGACCCAGGTAGCCAGTAAAGCGCAGACGGGGAACTTCAGTGTCTCGACGAATCCGGTGCAGATTGGTGGAGACAGTATATTTGGTCAATACTTCCAGGGGACGATTGACGAAGTTCGAGTGTATAACATAGCGCTGACGGCGACGCAGATCCAGTCGGACATGAACACTCCGATCGGGAGTGGAGGCGGAGGAGACACGCAACCGCCGACGGCGCCGACGAATCTAGGAGCGACGGCTGTGAGCACCAGCCAGATCAATTTGAGCTGGACGGCGTCGACGGACAATGTGGGGGTGACGGGGTACCTGGTGGAGCGGTGTCAGGGGTCGGGATGCAATAACTTCGCACAGATTGGGACTTCGACCGGCACGACGTACAACGACACGGGGCTGCAGGCAAATACCAGCTACAGCTATCGGGTACGGGCAAGGGATGCGGCGGGGAACCTGAGCGGATACTCCAACGTAGCCAGCGCAGTTACGAATGCCACATTGACGGTCACGCCTCGGGCTGCGGCGCTGACGTTTACCCGGACGCAGCAGTTTACTGCCATCGGCGGAACGGTGACTTGGTCGGTTGACGGAGTGTTAGGCGGATCGACGAGCTCAGGCACCATCACGACCGGCGGTCTGTACACTCCCCCGAACAGCGTGGGCACGCACATTGTAACAGCGACCACAACAGATCAATCACAGTCAGCAAGCGCCGCGGTTTATATCACCAATTATGCGGGCACATTCACGCATCACAATGACAACCTGCGCACCGGGCAGAACACGAATGAGACAGTATTGACTCCGAGCAGGGTGAACCAAACGCAATTCGGCAAGCTTTTCTCGTATGCGATGGACGGAATCGCATTTGCCTCGCCGCTGTACGTTGCCAATGTGAGCATTCCGGGACAGGGCTTCCACAACGTGGTCTATGCCGCAACAGAACATGACAGTGTCTACGCCTGGGATGCCGACGGCTTGAGTACCAATCCTCTGTGGAAGGTCAGCTTCCTAGGTGGGGGAGTCAAGACGGTGCCATGCGGTGACACGGGCGAATGCGGAGATATCCCGAATGAGATTGGCATCACGGGAACACCCGCCATTGACTCTGCCAGCGGCACACTGTATGTGGTGGCAAAGACAAAGGAGGGCTCGGGCTACGTGCAGAGACTGCACGCCTTGGACATAACGACGGGAGCCGAGAGGTCCGGCAGTCCAGTAGTGATTCAGGCGAGCGTATCGGGAAGCGGTGAAGGGTCTTCGGGTGGTCAGCTATCGTTCGATCCGTTACGAGAAAACCAACGGCCGGCGTTGATCCTGAGCAACGGCGTGGTCTACATCGGGTGGGGCTCGCACGGTGATCAGCATCCTTGGCACGGCTGGGTCATAGGGT
>JAIQFW010000278.1 GCA_020073105.1 Terriglobia bacterium | reverse complement strand
GTGCGGATGGAAGGGTGGCGACAGTGGTGGCGACTCGGCGGGGAGAAAAACCTTGCCCAACGAAAAAACAAAAGAACCCACTTGACTCCGACCGGCCTTCTCATGGAAGGCGATTACACAGGTGTGCGCCGTCTGTTCGCCCACTTTGAGGGTCAATGAGTGCCATGGAGATTCTTCGCCAGCTATAGCCATCAGATCCGGGGAAGGATCTCATCGAGGGGATTTACAGTCCTCGTCAGTCAATAACCTTCAGCAGATCCTTCGAGCGCGAGACTCCGCGATAGCCGTCTCTCCCTGGTTCGCCTCGCTTGCGGTTCACGAACTGCCGAATCTCTTTCTCGGCACTCTGTACGTGGCGGCCAATTGTGATTGAGGTCCAGAAGATATGCGCGGCGGTGATCGAACCTATGAGTCTTCGGTGTCCGACCGCAGCCAGCCCCATCGAAGCGATACAACCGCAGCGCGAACAGTCGGGGTTGCCGCCGAATTGGCATGGTTCAACCCGCGTCGTGAGGTCCGCCGAAAGAGTACAAGTTGTCTGGGCGAAAATGCACCGATCAGGCGATATCGGAGGAGCCAGAAATTCCCTGATCATAGCTTCCGGCATGTCGAGCTTCCGCTCATCCCGACGAAGACGAAGCAGTGTCTCCACCACCTCATTCCGCTCGTCGGTGGTGAGGCACTCGATATTCTGCCCTCCCCGCTGGGGCGTGAACATGCTCATCCAGATTTTGTTCACCGCTGGGTTGGCTGACCAGAAATCGACGAACTCGGGGAGGTATCGGCTACGCTTCACCATCGCACTGGTAATGGTGCAGTGGACCGCAATGTGATGTCCCTGAATGTGGCGCAGGATGCGCTCGTAGGTGGCGGGCTTGCGGCGCACGTCGTGTTCCGGTTGCAGGCCATCGACGGAGACGACCAGTTGCAGGTTCGGCAGCGTGGCCCATGACAATGGGATCGGGCGGAACGCGCTGGTCACAACCTGAATATGGGCACGCTTGACCAACTTCGGCAGCAGGACTTCGAGTTCGCGGTAGCGGACGAGCGGGTCCCCTCCAACAATCGACAGATGGAGGGGGCGAAATTCATCCACCACATCGATGACGCGTTCGATCAGTTCCTGCCCCTTGAAGTCGGACAGGCTGCGCAAGTTCGTTGTCCCGAGATGCGCTTCTTCGTAAGCGTAGCACCCGGGACAACGCAGCGGGCATTCACGCGTGATTTCAATAGAAAGGGATGGCACTCGGCCTTGTAGCGCCCGGCCCCAGGTTTGCAGAATTGGCTTGATCCTAAGGAAACCCATTGTTTTCCTGTTGGATGCCATCCACGTAGGGAGGGGCGAGGAAGAAACCGATAAAAACTGACAGGGGTCTACCTCTTCTATAGACCAGAGCCAGTCGAAGCCACTTTCCAGTCGAGTCGCTGTGGCAAACAGGCGATAGCGCTCATTGACCGGGCTTGGGTGCGTCAGTGTTTCCTACGGCATAGTCGTCGGTTAACTTCATCCGCAGAGAAGGATTCAGGGAAAAAGTCGCCCAGCCACTCGCAGGTCTCATCGTGATTCGGGTGATTGGCGTCCTGGAGTGCCTTGAGAAGCTCTGCAAATCCTTCCGGCCCTCCACAGTCTTCAGGTGGACAACATCGTTTACCCGCCACGCAAAGAAATTGATGAAGGTGGGAATTGCTCCACCCCATCACCGTCTGCAACGTCCGGTGCAGATTGCGAAGCGTAATCTCACGAGGAACAAGGATGCGCCTCCAGACCGGTGGGCTTGTGCCGAGGAGGGTCACTTTGATGGCATACACTTCCACGGAAGTTTCCGGCTGTCTCAAGCGGCCCTGTCCTTCGCCAAGAATTTGGCGAACGAACGGATCGACTTCATCTTGTCCTCTCGTAAGCCCCGCAGTTCTTCCTCACTGATTCGACCTTCGCATAACAGCACCCCAAACACCTGAATCAGCCGAGAGGAACGAAAGTCGTACTTGCGGTCGATGTCCTTACGACGCTGGGTCAAGTAACGCTCCAACTCCCACACGTTCGCGGGTACTTTGATCCGATTCGCCATCTGCTTTGCTTTCTGCATGACATCCAGCGATCCCACCAAGCACCAGTTCGACTTTCCGCTTCTTCGCGGATTTGGCGGTTCCCGCCTGCGCCCCGGCCTTCTCGATCCAGTCCAACTGCAGCTTCACGTCGTGCGCCGTTTGGAAACGCTCGTCGGGATTCTTTTCCAGGCAGCTCCTGATGCAGTAATCCAATGCTGCGGGAGTGGCGGGTTGACCGGCGCTTACCGGCTCATGATCTTTTTCCAGAATTGCGGTCAGTACGCTCAGTTGGGATTTGCCTTCGTTCTGCGATGTTCGAAAGGAGATTTGCGGGCCGAAGTGAAACGGGTGGTCTGGCATGAGGTTGCACACTGGCTCGGCTACGAAACCGAGGAGCAAAGTGAAGGCCTTGGGCTTATGAGCCACTACCAACTCGTCGACGACCCCTAGCCCACGAGGTCAATGAGTGAAATAGCGATACTGGGCCAACATTGGCTTCGGCCAGCCCATCACATTGGTGACAATCAGGGGTCACTGACATCCAGTAAATCTGCGCCCACCATTACGGGGTCGAAAGAAAGAACAATTAAATTAGCCCTTAGTACCCCGTTCCTCACGGGGCAGCTTCCGGGTTCGACGAACAAGAAAACACAAAGGAGAAACCCTATGTTTGCCCGTATCCTTGAGTTCGTTCCTAAGCTGGAAAAGAAAGAGGAGTTTATCAAGGTCGTCAAGAACGAGATTCTGCCCATTCTGAAGAAGCAGACTGGCTTCCTGGAAGTACTGCCTTTCTTCCCGGAGATCAAGACGGACAAGGTTCTGACTGTCAGTCTGTGGACGGAGAAGAGGTACGCAGAGGCCTATGAACGCGAGTGGTTCCCGAAGGTCGAGCAGATTCTACGGCCCTATCTGACCACTCCGATCAGCTTCAAGTACTATATGGTCGAGACGACACTGTGCGAGCACTTTGAGAAGGCCATGGTTGCCTAAGCGAATCGGACACGAAGAACACAGGCCGGAGCGGGCAGAGATTGCGGCTCCGGCTTTCTTGTTTGTTACGGCAGGAATCATGCCTACTGTGCGCATCACCGGCCAGGACCGACCTGGATAAAATATGACGGCAAGAATTGTGACCCGTTTCCACCTGGCCGAGCGGTCTTGGCCGGCGTACGGCGCCGCGCGCTGGTCCCTTGTGTTTGCGGTATTGCACACAGTTTGGGCGACGGGCTGGTACGTTGGCTTGGACGCGGAGATCGCGCGCAAGGTATTCCAGACGACGTGGAAACTGGTGTATGACATCGTCATTGCCGGAATGTGCGTGCTCGGATTATTTCTTGCCCTGGCATTCATACAGCCCTGGGGACAGCGGCTGCCACGTTGGGGAATCAACTTCGTTGGCTGGTGCGCGACAGGGCTGTTGCTGCTGCGGAGCGGCGGGAGTATTGTCCAAATGATTTATCTCGCCGTTATTGGAAAGTTAAACAACATTCTGCATCCGATGGTGTTGTGGGAGCTTTGGTTCTACTTGGGCACAACGCTGTTTTGTCTGAGCTTCTGGCGGTTCAGGCGCGATTCCCGCCTGTCGGGTAGCAGACGCAGGAGATAAGCCATTCTTTCAATACAAACCTTGACCGAGTACGAGGCCGCGGCGATCAATCGAACGAGCTACTCGGAAGTACCTGTTGTAACCAGGGCACACTCAAAACGAGATCAACGAGTGTAGTCGCGATATTTCAACATCTCTAACGACGCCGGTCCTGTCAAGGGACTTGGGCTCTGGTTTTTGTAAGTCCGGACATACTTCCTCGACAGCGCAGACGCACTGGTTCCTTTCGGGAGAGTAAGAATCATGTTTTCTTCGAAGATTTAG
>JAIQFW010000082.1 GCA_020073105.1 Terriglobia bacterium | reverse complement strand
ACAGGAAGCTGCCGTCAGTTTCCTGCAGCAAACCGTACGGCGCGACTTTGATCAAGCTTTCGTGATGGGGTTCAACGGGCAAAGCACGGTGACGCAGGATTTCACCGACAGCCCTGCCCTCCTGGAAGCCGGCGTCCAGCGTTTGCAGAATGGCGGAGGCACGGCCCTCTACGACGCCATATACCGGGCTTGCCAGAGCAAACTGGCCAAGGACCAGGGAAATCGTCCTGTACGGCGTGCGCTCATCGTGGTGAGCGACGGGGAAGACAACCAGAGCGACATGAGCGAGGGGCGTGTCATTGAAATTGCACAGCGCGCGGAAGTCATCATTTACGCCATTTCGACTGACGACAGCGGCCTGATTCTGCGCGGCGACCGAGTATTGGAACAACTCGCGGACGCGACCGGCGGACGCGCGTTCTTTCCGTTCAAGATGAAAGACATCAAGAATTCATTCGCCGCCATCGAGGATGAATTGCGCAGTCAATACATAATCTCCTACCACCCTGCAAACTTCGAGGCAGACGGGCGCTACCGTCCGATCGAGATCACCGCCCTAAGGAAAGATCTTCAAGTCCGGGCCCGCAAGGGCTATTACGCGCCCCGGCAGTAGCCCGATCTGGGGCGTCCCGGCGCGTTCGGAGTGATTGTGTTTCCCCGTTTTGATGGTGCTACAATTCCTATGGGTTAGAGCTGAGAATTGTCGCAAGGTCGACCGGCAAGGACGTTCCTTATGTCAGGTGGACGATTGAAACTGCGTTTTCTCTTCATCGGGTTGGTGCCCTGCCTCCTGGTAGGACTGTGCCAAGCCGACCAGTCGAAGTCCAAGGGCAGGCGCCAGGTTGTACACCAGCAACCCGCGCCCCAGCCGGTACTTCCAGTGGTTCCGCTGCGGCTGGAGCAAATGCCGGCGGCACCCCCCGAGATTGCCTTCAGTGGCGGCCTGCTAACCATCACCGCCCAGAATTCCACGCTGGGTGACATTCTCCGAGCGGTGCGTAACCAAACCGGTGCCTCCGTGGACGTGCCCAGCAATGCCACCGAAAGGGTGGTCGGGAAATTCGGTCCCGGCCCGGCCCGCGATGTGCTGACATCGCTGCTGAACGGGTCGCATTTCAATTACGTCCTCCTGGGATCGGCAACCAACCCTGATGTGCTGGACCGGGTTATCCTCATCGTGAAGCCCGCTGGCGGCGACCAGCCCACCGAACAAGCCAGCACGTCTGAGCCAAGTGCAACCCCCCCACCTCCGCCCGTGGCCCAAACGGGAGATACTTTTGCCTCGTTTGGCGACGATCAGGGTGATCAAAGCCAAGACTCAGCCGACAACATCTTTGGCGGCGATGACCAGAGTGCACAGGGGGACGATCAGCAAGCGAATTCGCTTGCCCAACCCGCAGACGTTCGAACTCCGGAGCAGATGCTGCAAGACTTGCAAAGACAACAGCAGGCCCAACAGGGACAGCCGCTGGGACAAACGCCGCAAACACCGCCGGTGCGGCCGGGATTTACTCCCGGCCAGCCTTTCCGAGGGTTTCCCAACCCGCGGGGTGGTGTGCCACCGCAGCCTGAGCCACAGTAAAAACAGCAGCTTCTTTCAGGATTTGGTCTTTCTTGGTTAGCTCGTGCTGGCCTGTACGCGACGTTGTCTCGCAGTCTGCAAAACCCGGTTGGGCCTAGTCTCCGCCAGCGTGTGCCGCGTGAGTTTGCCCGTGCACGAGGACTGGGCTTCCGCCCATTGGTTGGGGCTGGGAAGCGAAGGAATGAAGAATTCCGACAACTACGCCGTAAGCCGAGAATATTCCCAGGGCTACGGCTAGGATGACGGTTAGAGTAAGAATGAAAGCACCTAGTAGACTACCCAAGCTCGATCGCCTTCCTGTCCATGAATTGCCGCAGTCGCTCCCTCAATCTACCCGCGTTGACGCTGACTGCTGTTAGCAAATAAGATACGTGAGTAGAACTGCGCACTTTCACTCTCCAACATTTCTGGCGACCCGTCCACGTTACGGAAGGACACTGAAGGGCATTACTGTCGAGCTTTATGGGCATCACCAAGATTTCGGTGCGCGGGGCGCGCCAACACAACCTCAAGAACATTGACGTCGAGATCCCCCGTAATACGTTCACCGTGATTACCGGTCTGAGCGGGTCGGGCAAGTCCTCGCTGGCCTTTGACACCATCTACGCCGAGGGTCAGCGCCGTTATGTCGAGACGCTCTCGGCCTATGCCAGGCAGTTTCTGGATCAGATGGAACGGCCAGATGTGGATGCCATTGACGGGCTGAGCCCATCCATCTCGATCGAGCAGAAGACCACCAGCCGCAGCCCGCGTTCCACGGTGGGTACAATCACCGAAATCTACGATTATCTTCGCCTGTTGTTCGCTTCGATTGGGGCTCCGCACTGCCCGAAGTGCGGTCGGGCCATCGCCCGCCAGTCAGCCGAGCAGATCGTGCAGCGGGTCATGAGTCTGACCCCGGAAGACCGGGTCATGGTCCTGGCTCCCATCGTTCGCGGCCGCAAGGGCGAGTTCAAGAAGGAGATGGAGAAGCTGGTCCAGCACGGCTTTACCCGTGCCCGCATCGATGGGGAACTGGTCAACCTGGAAGACGACATTCCGCTGGACAAACGCAAGAACCACACCATCGAGGTCGTGGTGGACCGCCTCTTGGTGAAACCTGGAATCGAGCATCGGCTCGGGATGTCCATTGGCCTGGCCATGAAGCTGGCTGGCGGACTGGTGCAAGTGGCGGTTGTCGGCGGGGAGGAGCAGCTTTATTCGGAGCGGCTGGCGTGCCCTGATTGTGGTATCAACGTTCCGCAGCTGGAGCCACGGTCATTCTCGTTCAATAGCGCCTACGGTGCCTGTCCGGAATGCCATGGGCTGGGCAGCCGCTATGACTTCGATCCCGGCAAGGTAATTGTGGACTGGTCCAAGCCCCTTCTAGATGGCGGTCTCGGTCCTGGATCAGCCTCTCAGAACCTGATCCACATGCTGCAGATCACGGCGGCGGCGCACGGCTTCGACTTGAATACCCCGTTCGAAAAGTTTCCGGAGAAGATCCAGAACCTTTTGCTGAACGGCGAAGCAGGTAAAGGCGGCAGGACTGGCTTTAACGGAATTCTGGCCTACCTGAAGCGAGCTCTGGAGGACTCCACCTCGGAAGGCTACCGGGATTTCCTTCTCGACTACATGTCGGCTACGGAATGTCCGGCTTGCCGCGGGCAACGGCTCCGGCCCGAGAGTCTCGCCGTCAAAGTGAACGGCATGTCCATCGCGGATTTCACCCGACTGCCGGTTACGCGCGCCCTGGAAGCGGCTAGAAAAATCCAACTTGCGGGTCGCGAGGCGATTATCGCAGGGCGGATCGTACATGAAATCATCGAGCGCCTGCAGTTCCTGGACGCCGTCGGCCTGGGCTACATCTCACTCGACCGTTCCGCCGCCACGCTTTCTGGTGGAGAGGGACAGCGCATCCGTCTGGCCACCCAGATCGGCTCCAAGCTGCGTGGCGTGTTGTATGTGCTCGACGAGCCTTCCATCGGTTTGCACCACAAGGACAACGATCGATTGTTAAAAGCGCTGGAGGAGCTTCGCGACCTGGGCAACACCGTGCTGGTGGTGGAACACGATGAGGAGACCATCCGCCGTGCCGATTATGTGGTGGATCTCGGACCGGGCGCTGGACGCCACGGAGGAGAGCTGGTTGCCCATGGCACGCCACAAGAGATTGCAAAAGTGCCTGAGTCGCTGACCGGAGCCTATATTTCAGGACGTATGCAGATTGCGATGCGGCCGGAGCGGCGGCATCCAAACGGAACCGTCATCAGCATCTTGGGCGCACGTCAGAACAATCTCAAGAATCTGGATGTGACCTTCCCGCTCGGAGTCATGACCGTTGTGACAGGGGTCTCGGGTTCCGGAAAATCGACACTGGTCAACGACATCCTGTATCGCGCTCTGGCCAAGTCTCTCTATCGCTCACGCGAAGAGCCCGGGGTTCACAAAGCCATTTCGGGGGCGGAGAACATCGACAAGGTCATCCGCATTGACCAGTCGCCGATCGGACGAACGCCGCGGTCGAATCCCGCTACCTACACCGGAGTCTTTACCCAGATCCGCGATCTCTATGCCATGTTGCCGGAATCGCGGGAGCGCGGCTACAAGCCGGGACGGTTTTCATTCAATGTTTCAGGGGGCCGTTGTGAAGCTTGCCAGGGTGAGGGCCAGCGCCGCATCGAAATGAACTTCCTACCCGACGTCTACGTGCTGTGCGAAGTGTGCGGTGGCAAGCGCTACAACCACGAGACCCTGGCGGTAAGGTACAAGGGATATTCCATTGCACACGTCCTGGAAAGCCCGGTTTCGGATGCCTTACCCATTCTCGAGAACATCCCCCAGGTGAAGCAGAAGCTGCAAACCCTGGTGGATGTCGGCCTGGGATACATTCACCTGGGACAGTCGGCAGTGACGTTGTCCGGCGGCGAAGCCCAGCGGATTAAGCTGGCCCGCGAGCTGAGCAAGCGGCAGACGGGGAAGACTCTGTACCTGCTCGATGAGCCGACTACCGGCCTGCACTTCGATGATGTGAAGAAGCTGCTCGATGTGCTCCATCGGCTGACTGACCTGGGAAACACGATCGTCATCATCGAGCACCATCTGGACGTGATCCGCAATGCCGACTGGATCATTGACCTGGGCCCGGAGGGCGGAGAGGATGGTGGCCGCCTTGTTGCACAGGGGACTCCCGAGCAGGTGGCGCGCAACAAGAAGTCTTACACCGGCCAGGCACTGGCGGGATATTTTAACGGGAGCACAACAGAAAGAAAGCTCTCCACGGCGTGACAGACTGTTTGACTTGCTGTTCTCTGCGGGTGTTCTCAGCGATCTCTGCGTTTAAGAGCTTTGGAACCTAGAGGGCAAGGAGAAACGCTCGCAGAGGTCGCTGAGAAGACGAGTGCGATCTGCAGCGTTTTCGCTTTTCGTGTAGATTCGAGAGGTCTTTTCGTAGGTCTTAATCGATTGTCCTCGTTCCAAAATCCGTGGTCTGAGCCAAGTCCTCCGTCGCTGAACGAATCGTCCACCCCGGCCACGCCTTCGCCGGTAGAGGATTTGGCATGGAGCGGGTGGGACGTCTTGCAGATCGCGGTCCTGACCATTGTCTCCATTCTGGTCCTCGCGATGCTGGTTGGGTTTGCGGCCCAACGACTTCTGTATCCCCATGCGGCCTACCTGGATGTCTTGAAGTATCCAGTCGTCGCCGTCGTAGCTCAGTTGTTGGCCTATGTCCTGGTGTTCGCATTTATGGTTTTGGTGATCAAGCGCGAACCTGGACGCCGGTTTTGGAAGTGTATCCAGTGGAATTGGCCGGCCGGGACGGCGGGGGGCACGTTCCTGGTCTGCGGCACGACCATGTATTTTGCCCTCCTCGGAGTCGGTCAACTCCTCCCCATTCCCAAGCACTTGCCCATCGACCAGTTTTTCCGGACTGCCAGCGAAGCAACCCTGCTGTCGATCGTCTCCGTGACCGCCGCTCCGCTGATGGAAGAGTTGTTTTTTCGGGGTTTCCTCTACCCCGTCCTAGCGCGAAGGTTAGGGACGGGGGCGGGTGTTTTTCTTACCGCAGCTATGTTCGGTGTGCTTCACGGAGCGCAACTGGGATACTCCTGGGCCGTTCTGATTATCTTTCTGGTCGGATTGGCGTTAACCATCGTGCGCGCCGTCACCAAGTCTGTGGCCGCCAGTTTCCTGACCCACGTCGGCTATAACGGAACCTTGTCTGTGCTGCTATTTGTCGCAACCGACGGATTCCGGCATCTGGAAAAACTGAACCAGTAGTAGCTAGGAGCTAGGAGCTAGGACAAGTCCTTTCATTCCTGGCTACTAGCTACCAGCTACTCGCTACTAGCTCCTAGCTACTCGCTACTGTTATCTTAGAAATTCATGTCTTCTGCGCGTGAGGAACTGCTGCGTCTGCTGGCGGTGAAGTCGTTCCGGCTGGGGGAGTTCAAGCTTTCGTCCGGCGGCACCAGCGACTACTACATCGATTGCCGGACCACGACCCTGGATGCTCGCGGGGCGCAGCTCACCGGCCAGGTGTTCCTGGAGGAAATTCAGGCGCGCGGCTGGAAGCCACAGGCGATTGGCGGCCTGACCATGGGGGCCGACCCGATCGTGGTGGCGGTTTCTGTGACCAGCGGAAGCATTCACGGTTTTCTGGTGCGCAAGGCCGAGAAGCAGCACGGCACCGGCCAGCGGATTGAAGGTTTCCGCCAGAAGGGTGCGCGGGTGGTGATCGTGGATGATGTTTGCACCACTGGATCTTCCACGGTCCAGGCCATCGAGGCGGCCCACGAATTTGGATTCGACGTTGTCGGCGTGATGTGCCTGGTGGAACGCGAGGAGGCCAAGGGACGGGCTAGTGTGGAAAAAGCCGCATCGCCAGCGAAGTTTGTTGCCGTGTTCACTGCGAATGAAATCAGAAAGGAGCATTCAGCACTCAGCACTCAGCCAGGTAGCGCTCTGCCGATATCGGCAGATGCCCTGCTAGGCTGAGTACTGAATGCTGATTGCTGAATGCTCAAAATGGGAACTGACCCTTGATTCAGACCTTGGAATGGACCGACTCCGGCGTGCGCTTCATCGATCAGACGAAGCTGCCCACGGAAGAGACCTACGTTACCTGCCGCACCTGTGAGCAGGTGGCGGACGTGATCCGTAACATGGTGGTGCGGGGCGCGCCCGCCATTGGCGTGGCCGCCGCCATGGGCATTGCCCTGGGAGCGAAGAACGCCAAGGGCGAGACCGTCGGTGACTTGAAGCGCGAGTTTGACCGCTGTTGCGAACTCATCGGCAAGACCCGCCCCACCGCAGTCAATCTTTTCTGGGCCATCCGGCGAATGCAGGATAAGTTCGAGTCGCTCAGGATCCGTCCGCTGCCGCAGATCAAGCAGGCACTCATTGAAGAAGCCCAGCGCATGCACGCCGAAGACATTGCCGCCAACCAGGCCATGGGCCGTTTCGGCGCGACGCTGATGCCCGCCAGTGGAGGAGTGCTCACGCACTGCAACGCTGGCGCGCTTGCGACTTGCGGCTACGGCACCGCCCTGGGCGTGATCCGGGCGGCGGTTGAGCAGGGGAAGAAAATTCACGTCTACGCCGACGAGACCCGGCCATTCCTGCAAGGTTCACGCTTGACCGCTTGGGAGCTGATGAAAGACGGCATCCCTACCACTGTCATCTCCGACAACATGGCCGGCGCAATGATGAAGCAGGGAAAGATTGGCGCGGTTGTGGTAGGGGCTGACCGCATTGCCGCAAACGGCGATGTGGCCAATAAGATTGGAACCTATACCGTTGCAGTGCTAGCCAAAGAGCACAAGATTCCCTTTTATGTGGCCGCACCGTTTTCGACGATCGATCTCGACACACCAGACGGCAGCCAGATTCCCATCGAGCAGCGGAACGCGAAGGAAGTTACCCACATCGCCGGCAAGCAGATGGTGCCGGAGGGCGTGCAGGTGGAGAACCCCGCGTTCGATGTGACCCCAGCCCAATACGTGACGGCGATAATTACCGAGCGGGGCATCGCGAGAGCACCGTATGGAGAGGCACTGGCCAAAATGGCAGGGCAGACAGCGGCGGTGGGCGGGTAGGAAGCCGTCAGCACTCAGCCGTCAGCATTCAGTCGGGATCGAGAGGTGCTCATCTCGGACCTCGGCTGGGCTGAATGCTGAATGCTGATTGCTGATTGCTGAGTGCATGTATCCCGTCTCCCAATCTCAACTCTTCTTCGACAGCGGCGGCAAGTCCATCCGCCTCGACTGCTTTCTTCCATCGGCCAACGGACAGCGCTGTCCAGCTGTAATTGGTCTGCATGGTTCCGGAGGCGGGCACGACAGTATGGCTGATCCTGCCAGGCTACTGGCCGGGCAGGGATATGCGGTTTACGTCCTGCACTATTTCGAGCGAACGGGGACAACTGAAATTGATGGCCTGCAGACCATTTTTCGCCACTTTCCCGCCTGGATGAAAACTCTGTGGGACGCGGTCAGCTTCGTGGCGCGGCAGCCGCAAGTCGATCCTGAGCGCATCGGACTGCTGGGATTTTCGCTGGGCGCGTACTTGGCGTTATCTGCTGCGAGTATCGACTCCCGCGTGCAGGCCGTGGTGGAGTTTTTCGGCGGCCTCCCGAAAGAGATGAAGTTCTTCATGCGGCGGCTATGCCCGGTGCTGATTCTGCACGGCGCGGAAGACAAAACCGTTCCGGTCGCAGAAGCCTATCATCTCCAGCAAGTGCTCGAGAAGAAACAGATTCCTTACGAGATGCAGATCTACCCTGGCGTGGGCCACGGCTTCAGCGGTGAGGTCTGGCAGGACGCCGGAATGCGCACCTCGGCATTCCTGAATAAATATCTAGTCGAAGAGAATCCTTAGACAAATCCACTGCCCCTCCTTGTTGTCATCCCGAGCGAAGCGAGGGATCTGCAGTTGAAGTAGGCCGCTGCAGCAAGCACGAAAATTCCTCCGTGATCTCTGTGCCCTCTGTGGTCACTCTTAGATCGACGGAGGAACTTTTCCCCACAGTTCTGCGTAAACTAGATCAGAGGGCAGGGAGGTTCCTAATGGCTGCATTCTTCCTGTGGTGCATCCTGTTCGTGATTTGCTGGCCACTGGCTCTAATGGCGCTGGTACTCTATCCGATCGTGTGGCTGTTTCTGCTGCCCTTCCGGCTGGTTGGAATCGCCGTCGAAGGCGTCTTGAAGCTGGTGTGGGCGGTGGTCACGCTACCGGCACGGCTACTCACCGCGCCGTTCCGGGTGTGATCTGCTTTACTCCACGCCCTTCGCCGGCACCGGCAATCCCAACTCCCTCATCACCATCTGCAAATCTTTCCAGGTTTCCTTTTTCTGCCGCGGGTCGCGAAGCAGAAACGCCGGGTGATAAGTAACTGCCAACTTCGTCCCGCGAAAGTCATACCAGTGCCCACGAAACTCAGCCATGGGAGCGTTGATGGCCAAGAGCGTCTTAGCGGCTACCGCGCCCAGGGCCACGATCGCCTTGGGTTGAATGGCAGCAATCTGTCGCATGAGAAACGGCGAGCAGGTGTCGCATTCATCGCGCTCCGGGGTGCGGTTTCCCGGCGGGCGGCACTTGATGATGTTGGCGATGTACACGTCCTCGCGCTGCAAGCCCATGGCCTTGATCATGTTGTTGAGCAGTTGTCCGGCGCGGCCTACGAAGGGTTCACCCTGCTGATCTTCGTCCGCGCCCGGCGCCTCTCCGATGAACATCAGCTCAGCCCTGGGATTGCCGACACCGAAAACAATCTGCTTGCGGCCTTGCTTGTGCAGGCGGCAGCGGGTGCAGTCGCCAAGATCTTCGCGAATGATTCGCAACGCTTTGGCGGGGTCGGGTACCGCCGCCTCAGGCTTGGGCACGGCAAACAAATCCTCTTCCACAACGACTACGGCTGCTTTGCTTCGCAGGGGCATTTCCTCTCGCTGTTCTGGCTGGGGTTCGGGTGCAACTTCTGCTGGAGAATCGTTGGCCGGCCGGCGGTAAAAATCGTAGATGCCCAACTCGTTGTAGAACCGAATACGCTCGGTCAAGGCGCGACGTACCTGAGGATCGAGACTTCTAGGCATCTCCGCACGAGACTATCAGGATAATCGGTGGAAAAGCCGAAGTCGCCCCGGTCCGTTCCCAGCAGAACCGTGCTAACCCCGCTGGCCTGGGAATCGTCCAACTCCTCATTGGTCTCAGGGGTCGGTATACGCTCCGTTCTAGGCCCTGCACGACCAACATTCTCCATGAGGCCAGGAGGTCGTATGACATCTCGTCCTGTGGTTGCTTCTGTTATGCCCGTTCTGATCAGCGTGTTGTTGCTTTCACCCTTAGTTGTGCAGGGTGCCTCGGCTCCCGCAAATGCCTCCGGGGAATATGCCAAGCACTTGGGCGCTCTAAGCATGCTATCGATCTCCGTCGCGCAGGCCATGCCGGCTGACCAGTACTCTTTTCGCCCGCATCCCGAGTCCATGAACTTCGGCCAGTTGATCTCGCACATCGCGAGCACCAACTACCAATTCTGTGCTGGTCTAAAGGATACCGACCCCCCTTCGTTGCCTTCACCGACCGAGAAGGATGCAGTGGTCAAGTTCTTAACCGATTCCTTCGACTATTGCTCCGCCGTGATCCCAAGCCTTACAGAGGACCAACTCAACAAAACTCACAGCTCTCCCGACGGGCGTCTCCTCGGCCGGGAAATCTTGCTCGCTATGTACGTTCATGTGGCTCATCATCGCGGTCAGGCCGAAATCTACCTTCGGGATAAGGGCATCAGGCCGCCGTCCTACATGATTTGACCGATAACCGGGGGGTGCCCAAACGACGTAGCTGCCGTCACAACTGTGAAGCCGGGGTTCCGCAGACGGGATGGAGGACTAGCTTTTCACTACCGGCTTGCGCTCGCGCAGCCTTGCCACCTGATCGAGCACTCGCTGCGCCACTTCCCACTTCGTGGTCTCGGGCACTTCGACGACTTCAGTTTGGGTGATGATGGTGACTGCATTGCGGTCGGAGTCAAAGCCTACGCCTTCCTGCGAAACATCGTTCACCACGATGGCGTCCAGCGACTTAGAGGCGAGCTTCTTGCGCGCATTCTCCAGCACGTTCTGGGTCTCGGCCGCAAAGCCAACGATAATCTGGGATTGTTTGCGCCGCGCCAGTTCCGCCAGGATGTCCGTGGTCGGCTCTAGTTCGAGCGTGATCGGCCCCGTGCGCTTGATCTTCTGCGATGCGGCCGATTTCGGGCGATAGTCAGCGACTGCGGCAGTCTTGATCACGATGGTTGCTTGCGGCAGCAGGTTCAGCACCGCTTGCCGCATCTCTTCCGCTGATTCCACCTTCGTGACCTCGGCCGCCCCGGGAGGAGTCAACGCCGTCGGCCCGCTGACCAGCAACACCCGTGCCCCGCGCCGCAGTGCGGCCTCCGCCAAGGCGTAGCCCATGCGGCCACTGGAACGGTTGGTCAAATAGCGCACCGGATCGATTTTCTCCCGTGTAGGACCGGCGGTGATCAGCACGGTCTCTCCGGCCAACTCCTGCGACGCACCCAGCGCTTCCAACGTGGCAGCGACGATGGCCTCGTTCTCCGCCAGCCGTCCCGGGCCTGTCATTCCGCATGCCAGATATCCGGTCCCCGGCTCAACCACTCGGACACCCCGCTTCTTCAAGATCTCAAGATTCGCCTGCGTGGCCGGATGGTTCCACATGTTCACGTTCATCGCGGGCGCGACGACAACTGGCGCCGTCGTGGCCAAATACAGAGTACTGAGAAAATCGGAGGCGATGCCCTGAGCAAACTTGGCGAGAACGTCGGCCGTCGCAGGCGCGACCAGCAGGGCGTCAATCGACTGCGCGACCGCAATGTGTTCGACTGCCGAATCGATATTCGGCTGCTCGTTGCCGGCAGCGAACATATCGGTAATGACTCTTTCTCCGGAGAGCGCGGCAAAGGTGAGAGGCCGGACAAATTCTTGCGCGGCGTGAGTCATCACAACCTGCACGCGGATACCACGCTCCTGCAGCAGGCGCACAATCTCTGCCGTCTTATAGGCTGCAATTCCGCCGCTGACGCCGAGAGCGATCTTCATAGGAGATTTTCAATTGTCGATTTTCAATTGCCAATTGAGAGACATGTGCCGGTTGCAAACTCCGGTTTCAATCGACAATTGCAAATTGGCAATTTCTCATTCCGAGCCTAGCGCCTTGTCCAGCGCCTCGCTGGCGATCTCGGCGGCGGACTTGGGCATTTCCGGTATCACCCATTTCACCTTGCCGGCCTTGATTTCATCCTGCGCAATGCGGCAGGGTTTGCGGGAGCTAGTGTCAATCACCGGCGGTGCGCCACCCTGCAATTGCCGAGCGCGTCGAGCGGCCACCAGGATGTATCGATAGTTGCTGTCGAAGCCGTCCATCAACTTCATGATGCTCTCCCTGTCACTAGCGTGCGCCGGGCGTCGCTGCGCTCACAAACGAGGCCAGGATGGGCTGCAAGCGCTCCTGAACGTTGCTTAGACGGCAGCGTTCCGCCGTGGCCTGCGTTTCTGCGTCGTCAGCGGAAGGCGCAGCTCCCGAGCGCTTCAGCCGTTCCGCAAGAAAAACCGATTTCAGTCCTGTAATCGATTCTTCCAGACGGTCATTGATCAAAATATAGTCGTATTTCCCGTAATTCTCAATCTCCCGGCTGGCCGTGACCAACCGGCGCTGGATGACATCTTCCGTGTCCAGGCTGCGATTTCGCAGTCGCGACTCCAGCGTTTTCCGGTCCGGTGGCAGGATGAAGATGCTCACCGCTTCGGGGAGTTTACGCTTGATCTGTGCTGCACCCTGGACGTCGATGTCGAGCAAGAGATCGTGTCCGTCTTGTTGAGCCTGCTGCAGAAAGCGCTTGGCGGTGCCGTAATAGTTGCCAAAGACGTTGGCATGTTCCAGGAATTCGTCGCGGCGAACCATTTCCTCAAACTCTGCCCGTGACACGAAGAAATACTCGCGCCCATTCTGTTCGTTCCCCCGCGGGGCACGCGTGGTGTAGGAGATGGAAAATTCCAGTCCCGGAACAAGCTGCCGCACTTTTTCCACCAGAGTGGATTTGCCCGAACCGGAGGGCGCAGAAATGATGTAGATGGTGGTCATTCGAGGTTCTGCACCTGCTCGCGCGCCTTTTCGATGTCGGCCTTCATGGACAACCCAAATTCGGTGATCTGCAGCGCTTCTCCCGCTAGTCCTGAGGTTTTGGAAAGCAGGGTGTTGGCTTCGCGATTCATCTCCTGCAGCAGGAAGTCTAACTTCTTACCTATTTCTCCGCCTTCGTCAAGCAGCCCGAGGAAATGCTTCACGTGCATGTCCAAACGGACCAATTCCTCCTGAATGTCGCTACGGTCTACCAGCAGCGCGGCCTCCTGCAGAATGCGTTCCGGATCCACCTGCGAACCAATCAGCTCCTGCAAGCGGGTCTTTAATTTGTCGGCATAGGTCCGCAGTGTTGCGTGGCGATGTTTCTCCACCTCCAGCCGCGCCTTTTGCACGTGGGCCATGCGCTGCCGTAGTTCCACCTCCGCACTGCGTCCCTCTTCTTCCCGCATCCCGTTGAGGCGGTTCATGACCTCTTCCATCTTGCCCAGTACAGCTGCTTCCAGCTCTCCATCCGCCGGCAGTGCCGCGGACTCCAGCGCGCCCGGGATACGCAGGATGACGTTGAGGTCAGGTTCAGCCGCCAGCCCGAATTCCGCAGCGGCAGCCCGAAACGCCTGGATGTAGCCGCCCACCAGTTCCCGGTTGAGCGAGACGCTTTCGTTACTGGAACGCTCGATGTTGAGAGTCAGCTCAACGTGACCGCGTGCCAGCTTGTCTTTCAGCTGGCGACGGAGTTTCATCTCCAGGTCATCGCTGTCTGACGGCATGCGGAAGTGCAGGTCGAGAAAGCGGTGATTCACCGATTTGAGCGACAGGGTGAAGCTCAGCCGGCCATTGACCTGTCCTTTCACCTGCGCGAAGCCGGTCATGGAGCGGAGTGGCATGTTCTTCATTCCCCGGCAGGAGCGGCGCTCATCCGCGCTGGCTCGAGATCTACAAACTGCAGATCGTACAACCTGCGGTACGTACCGAGCTTCTTCATCAGATCCTCGTGCGCTCCAACATCCGCGATGGTCCCATTCTCCAACACCACGATCCGGTCGGCGCGCCGCACGGTAGAGAGCCGGTGCGCGATCACCACCACCGTGCGCCCCGCCATGAGGTTGTGCAGAGCGGACTGCACCAGCGACTCCGACTCGCTGTCCAGCGCGGAGGTGGCCTCATCCAGAATAAGGATCGGCGCATTCTTCAACAGCGCGCGGGCAATCGCGATACGCTGCCGCTCCCCGCCGGAAAGGCGCAACCCCCGTTCGCCGATCACCGTATCGTAGCCGGAGGGAAGGCCCGCGATGAAGTCGTGGGCCAAGGCAGCCTTGGCAGCGGCTTCCACCGCTTTTTGCGGGACATTGGGGCGCCCATAGGCGATGTTATTGCGCACTGTGTCGTTGAACAGCACCGTGTCCTGGGAGACGACTCCGATCTGGGACCGCAGCGAAGCCAGCGTGACATTGCGGACGTCGCAGCCATCGATCAGCAAGCGGCCTGAACTCACATCGAAGAAACGCGGTATTAGATGCACTAAAGTCGTCTTGCCGGCGCCGCTCGAACCCACCACCGCCAGAACCTCACCGGCGCGGACCTCTAGATTGATGTCGTGCAGAATCTCGCGCGCTTCCTCGCCGTTCGGTTCGTAGGAGAAGCCGACGTTCTCGAACTGAATGCTGCGCGAGAACGATGGCAGCGGCTTGGCGCCGGGCTTCTCCCGCACGCCGTCTTCGGTATCCATGAACTTGAAGATTTCTGACGATGCCCCGAGCGCCTGCTGGAAGTTGTTGTTGAAGAGCGCGAACTTGCGCACCGGATCGTACAGCTTGAAGACGGCGACGATGAAGGCGAAGAACACTCCGGCGGTCATGCGCGAATGGGCAATCTGGTCGCGTCCCAGCAAGAGAAGGAGGGCGATGGCAATGGCGCCAAAAATGTCCATCAAGGGAGAACTGATGGCGGCCGCGGCCACCGAGCGCAGGTTGGCCCAAAACAGCCGCCGCGCTGCCTTCTGGAAACGGGCAATCTCCCAGGACTCCATGCTGAATGCCTTCACGATCCGGTTGCCGGTGATGGTTTCGTGCAGGATGTTCTGAATATCGGCCAATTTGTCCTGACCGCGCCGCGTGGTATGCCGCACGCGCTGCCCAATCCGGCCCGCCGAGTAAATGATAAAGGGCACGAACAGCAGCAATACCCACGCCAGCTTACCCCCCAGGAGCACGACCACAATGGCAGTGAAGATCAGGGTGAACAGTTGCTGGAGGAACTCCGCCAGTACGGTGGACATCGCGTATTGCACGCGCTCGATGTCATTCACGATCGTGGAAATCAGCGTCCCTGTAGTGTGCCTTTGGAAAAACGCCGCCGAGCGCCGCAGGATGGAGTCGTACAGATTGTTGCGCAGGTCGGTGATCAGGCCGAAGCCGGCGTAGTTCACCAGGTAGGTCCCCACGTAGTCGAAGATCCCCTTCAGAACGGTGGATGCCACCAACGCGTAAGCCACGATCGTCCAGGCGTTGTGGAAGTGAGAAGGAACGAATTGCTGCAGGTAGATCGTGTGGTCAGTCTTCGGGACGGTGAAGAGACGAATTTCGTTCGAGCCCGAGGAAGGATTTAGGACGCGATCCAGAACGGGTCCGACCAGCAACACCCGAAACGCATCCAGCAAGCCCACCAGCGCCATCAACCCAACTGAGAGTAACAACTGCCACCAGTAAGGCGCGACGTAGCGGATCAGGCGCGTCAGTTGCCGCATTGGGGGCTCCCGATGCGCCGCCGGACCCGGCCTGCAGCGGATGGAATCGGCATGCGTAGCAAGGCTTTATTCTACTTGAGTCGTTGCCTGTTCGTCGTTGCTGGTTAGGGGACACCACAGAGGTGCCGCCCGAACTTGCGATCATGCTTTCCAATCGATCTGCAGGATCCCGCTGTGTCGACGACGAACGACCAAAGGCCAACGACGCTCACCCTGGACTGTCCCGATGCCCCACCTTCACCCGGTAGCCAGCCTTCCGCAGGTGCTTGCTGACGTCTTCGGCAATCATCACCGAGCGATGCTGCCCTCCGGTGCAGCCGAAGGAGATGGTCAGATAGCTCTTGCCTTCCCGAATGTAGTGCGGCAGCAGATACACCAGCAGCGCGGAGATCCGCTTGATAAATTCCCGGGTTTGCGGGAACGAGCGGATGTACTTGGCGACTTTCGCATCACGTCCGGTGAGAGGCCGGAATTCCGGCACGAAATGCGGATTCGGCAAGAAACGCACGTCGAATACCAAGTCGGCATCTTCCGGCACGCCCTTGCGGAATCCGAAGCTCACGCAGGAAACCAGAATGTTCTTGTCCGATTCGCGTTTCCGGAAGCGCTCAGTGATGTAGGCCCGCAGCTCGTGGACATTGAACTTGGAAGTGTCAATGACCAGATCAGCCATGGCGCGAATCGGCCGCAGATGCCGGCGCTCGGCGGAGAGAGAGGTCTTTACCGGCGCATCCATTCCCAAGGGATGCGGGCGGCGGGTTTCACTGAAACGGCGAACCAGAACAGTGTCCGCCGCTTCCAAAAAGATCATCTTCGTCGGCAGCATGCGCTTCACCGACTTCACAATCTCCGGCAGATCTTCTAACTGTGCGCCTTCGCGGACGTCCACCACCAGCGCGGTGCTCTTGATCTCTGAAGATTGACCAACCAGCTCCGCGAAGCGCGGAATCAGACCCACGGGAAGATTGTCTACGCAGTAGTAGCCCAGATCTTCGAATGCCTTCAGTACGGAGGCCTTCCCCGACCCGCTCATGCCCGTGATGATGACCAGTTCAGCCGGTACACGCCCGTGAGGCGCTGCGGGCGTGCCTCTGGGCGGGCGGGTTCGGCGGCCGGTTTTCGTCGCAAGTCTGCGAGAGGGCATCTTCTGGGATGTTAGCAGGGACACCCAACCGTCGCCAGTGCGGGTAAGGACGCGTTTCTCCGCCCTCTCGCGGTGAATGCTACGATGCCAAACAACCGGCGTGCTGCCGGCCTCGTCACTCATGTCCGAATTCTGCAATGTCGCCGTGCCCGTTCCCTTGGACACGCTGTTCACCTACCGTATTCCGGAAGGGATGCAGCCGGTAGTGGGCGGGCGCGTGCTGGTGCCCTTTCGCCAGAAACGAATGCTGGGGATCGTGACGGAGCTGCATGACCGTGCTCCGGGAGTGCAGGCCAAGAATGTGCTCGACGCGCTTGACGGCCTGCCTGTGCTCGACGGACATCTCCTGCAGCTAGGCCAATGGATCGCCGACTACTATCTGGCGCCTGTGGGCGAAGTCTTTCGCACCATGCTGCCGCTGGGAGCGGAATTCAAGCGGAACATCGGCTATCGCATCACCGAAGCCGGGCAATTGGCGTTACACCTTGCTGGGATGTCGGGATCCTCGGCACGCTCCCGCAAAACTCCCGAGGAACAGCTGGCGGAGTTTCAGGTGCTGGACTACCTCTCCGAGCGCGAGATGACACGCGAAGAAACTCTGCGCACCTCGACCCGGGCTTCGAAGTCCGTGCTGGCGGGCATGGTAGCGAAGAAGTGGATCGTGCGGCAGGATGTATCGAGTGCGCGTGCCGCCACCCATACCGTGAAAATGGCCGTATTAAAAAGCGCCGACGGTAAGCTCAACGCGAATCAGCGCCTCCTGGTCGAAACCTTGACCGCAGCCGGAGGGACCCTTGCTGTCGAGACACTGCAGGAGTTGGAAGTCCCGCGCACGACCCTGGGCACTCTGGTAAAGCGTGGGCTGGTGGAGATCCTCGAAAAACCGGCAGAGTTCACTCTATCGAACGTGAGAGCGCGGCCCTCGCCGCTCGATTTCGAATTCAATCCCGCACAACGGCAGGCGCTTGATAGCCTTTGCGAGCGCGTGGGCCGGGGATCGTTTTCCGGTGTTCTGATCCACGGCGTGACGGGTTCAGGGAAGACCGCCGTCTATCTGGCGGCCATGCGGTCCGTGCTTGAAACCGGACGCTCGGCGATCTTACTTGTCCCCGAGATCGGCCTCACCCCGGCGGTGGCGGCGGATCTGCACCAAGTCTTCGGTGACGAGGTTGCCATTCTGCATTCCGGCCTGTCTGACGCAGGGCGCGCCGAGCAGTGGCACCGGATCAAGAGCGGCGGCGCCCGCATCGTCGTCGGCACGCGGTCGGCCGTCTTCGCGCCGGTTTCTGATCTGGCTTTGCTGATCGTGGACGAGGAGCAGGATTCCTCCTACAAACAAGAAGAGACACCCCGCTATCACGCCCGCGATGTGGCCGTCATGCGCGCGAAGATGGCGGGTGCAGTGGTAGTGCTGGGGTCGGCCACCCCTTCGCTCGAATCGTATTTCAATGCGAAAAAGAACAAGTATGCCCTGCTGGAACTCCCCGACCGCGTCGAGCAGCGGCCACTGCCGGAAGTTGAGATCGTCGACATGCGGCAGGAATTCCAGGAGACCGGACACGAGCAAGTGATCTCGCGCAAGCTGGCACAGGAAATCCGGGAGCGGCTGGAGCGCAAAGAGCAAGTCATGGTGCTGCTCAACCGCCGTGGATACTCCCCGCTCGTACTTTGCCGCACTTGCGGCAAGACCCTGGAATGCAAGAACTGCGCCATTGCCCTGACTCACCACAAACGTTCGCATCGCATGGAATGTCATTACTGCGGATACACCGCGCCGGTGCCGAAAGCGTGCGTGCATTGTGGCAGCGAATACGTGTACTTCCTCGGAACGGGGTCCGAGAAACTGGAGGAGTTGCTGCACGGCTTGTTTCCGCAGGCGCGGATTGGGCGCCTCGACCGCGACACCGTGCGCGGGCACGAGGATTTCGAGCGGGTGCTGAACGCTCTCAACGAAGGCGAGCTGGATATGGTTGTCGGCACGCAGATGATCGCCAAGGGCCACGACATTCATGGCGTCACGCTGGTGGGGGTGGTTGGGGCAGACGCAGCGTTGGGATTCCCAGACTTCCGTGCCGCCGAGCGCACATTTCAGCTGTTGACCCAGGTGGCGGGACGCGCTGGGCGAGGCCAGACACCGGGCAAAGTCATTCTGCAAACCTACTTCCAGGACCACTACGCGGTGCAATACGCGGCCCAGCACGACTTTGTGGGATTCTACGAGAAAGAACTGCGCTTCCGCAGTTGGATGCACTATCCGCCCTACAGCGCGCTCGCCAACGTGCTAGTTCGCAGCGACAAGCTGGATGAGGCGCTGACCTGGTCGGGAGTTCTGGGCAAGTGGTTCGAGAAAACACGACACGAAGGAATTCGCGTGCTAGGGCCGGCGGCAGCTCCCATCCTGCGCCTGAAACGCGACTACCGCTACCACTTCGTGCTGAAGTCAGAAAGCCGCAATAAACTGAACTCGCTGCTGCGGACGATGCTGACCTACGCAACGCAGCAGAAGATTCCGCGCACCCAGGTGATCGTGGATGTGGATGCGATCTGGCTGATGTAGACCTGGGCTAAGAGTCCGCCGAACATTTTTCACCACCTCGACGGTGTGCGTCGACAAACAGCGACGGGCCGCACGACTGGATAGCTTCCGTGGCCCTCCTCAATCCAGCTCATGCAGATAGTAAAAGCGATCGGGTTCCATTGGAACAGAGTCGGGGTTGTCGATTCCCAGCTTGCGCAGCAAAT
>JAIQFW010000081.1 GCA_020073105.1 Terriglobia bacterium | reverse complement strand
CTGGAAGGTTGAGAACGTATACCTCGTGCCAGCCATCTTGGGCGCGATCGTGACCATCCATTTAACTGTTCTGACGGGTAAGGTGCTTGCCAAGGTTGTAAGCATGCGGCCGGTTGCGGCGGAGGAAAAGAAAGAGGAAATCCGCCCTGGCAAGCCGGCGATAGCAGCGTAGCACGCTGGCGCCCAATCAGCGGCGCTCCCTGTACTGGAGCGAACACCCGGCCACAGGCTGAGGAAGGATTTGTATGCCCGAGCGAATGTCAAGGAGGCGGTGGAGTGGCTGAGTCGGGAGAAGTTTGACGCTGTGATTATCGGCCACCGATTTCCCGCGGAAGAAAAATATGCGCTGGCAGTCGAGGCCAAAGAGAAGCCGAACACGCATTAGAGGGCAGCGCGGGTCTTTCGGCAGCGCTGTCCGTGTTGTTCCCCGCTTAGACGGAAACTCGGTCGCAAGCGGCCAACTGAGGCCGCCTGCTAAAGGTTTTATTCAATTTTCCCTTTTGGAATCGGTCGCCTCAGGGGGTGATGCGCCACTGTTCTGGAACCGCTCTTCGGAGAGACGACCTCAACAAAATGCCAAATTCGGAAAACCACCTAGTCAATCAAAACCAACAGTGATCACAAAGAACGGTGACAAGGAGCATTGCAGTGAACACGCGACCGATTCGTCACCTTGACTCGGCCTGCCGACTAGAGGCCCTTCCCCAAGCACAAAAAGATGCAGGATTGTCAGCTTTCTAAGACACCCGCACCCCGCGCCCACAGCGCGGGATCTCTCTTTGCCCAAGACAGGCCCCGTTCACCAAAAGGCAGGTGTCACCGTCGCTCGCCAGGCTCGCGGAACGAAACAAGCTCCCACTCACCGTCAGGCCCTGAGGTCTGGTGCCGCAGAATGTAGACGTTACCGTCATCCGCGCGGACCTTGAAGAACACGTGCTCCGGCCCGTACCACTGGTCGAGCACTTCCTCGACCATGTACTCGTGGCCCTCAAGCCGAAAACGCACCGGCCGCTCATCGGCGATCCGACCCGCGTAGCACTCCACCTGCACTTTCATTCGTATCCATTCTCGCGCAGCGCCTCACTTCCCGCCAGAAGGCAGGTCCGGGACAACGTCCCAACTCCACACAACAGAAGATCTATACTCATGGGGTGAATTCGTGGAAAGGAGAGACCCGATGAAACACAAAATCCTTCTGCTTGCCCTGCTCTTCACCTTGGCCTCGGTGGCGTGGGCGCAAGATACGCAATCACAAGCACCCGCATCCGCGAGCAAAACCCAGACACGCAGCGCTCACCGCCAACACATGATGGAGATGCACAAACAGGAGATGGACGCTGCCAAAGCCGACGTGGCGAAGATAAAATCTTCTCTCGAGCAAATGAAGGCGAATGTCGCTAAAATCAGCGACGCTGACGAGAAAGCACGCTGGCAGGCGAATGTGGACATGTGGGAAACGCTGGCCGGCCACATGGACCGGATGCTGCAGCACATGGAATCGATGGGTCCCGGAATGGGTCCGATGGGCGGTCCTCCGCCAAGCGACAAGAAACCCCAGTAGCAACCGAATTCCAGCCTTCGCACTCTCACGCGAAGGCTTTTCTATTCCGCCAGAAGGCAGGTTTATCTCTAACCCACTGTTTGAAACACCGCGACAAAGGTCACGACTAACCAGAAAAATGGAATCCCGAACGCCGCAAGAATCTGCCAGGGCTCGAGCGAGCCGCCCGGCTCTGGCTGCCCGCGCATCACAAGAGTCTTTGCAGCGAAGTCGTGCAGAGCTTGCTTCTTGGCGCTTGCAGCGATTGTGACCACGCTGGCGAGCACCAGGTAAAACAAGTTAAAGAAGCACTTCGCAAACGAACGGCCGAGCGATCGGACAAGACCAAGTCGCCTCCCTGCCCCATCGGTGACATAGATGTTCAGGAGCCGCTTACCAACGCTCGCCTGCCATGCCGACGCCTCGAAGAATGCCAGGCAAAATGGACCCATCGACACGACGAACGCGACGAGAATGGCGATCTTGGCAGGAACTGCCATCTCCCGCCAGGCGACGGCTGGGTCCAGTACTTCCGCAGGCGTCCAGACGCCGGCCGCGCGAAGGCCTCGCATTAAAAACCCCACTACAAAGAGGAGAGCGATGGCTATTAGCACGTCAATAAGGTAGGCCGCTATCCTGCGCCCGAGACCGGCATAGGAGGATTGAGGAACTGTAACAAGGGACGGTTGCGAGGAGGCCATATTCACCTCTCACGTGCGCCGCGCAGTATATCACCGACCGTTCACCGGAAAAACAAAAGGTTCTTGTTCTTTCCCGCCAAAAGGCAGGTGACACATCACTGCAATCCTCCTCGCAGAGGAGTAGAAGAAAATCAGGCCGGGAGTCGTCCGAAAGTCAGCGCTCAACCCCAGCGCAAACCGCGCGGGCGTGAGCGCGGCGACCCCGGCGATTGTGCTGGTTTTTTTTGTCTGCGACAGCCAGGCCCCGCGGATATTTTGCCCCAAAATATATCGACAGTTTTTCGGGGGATTTGTGACGGCCGTCACAGCTTTTCGGATCTGGCGGGTTTAGAGTTACCAGCGTCGACGGCTGAAAGGATCGGTCCAAGTAATATTGACCAGTCCGAAGTAGGCTGGGTGATCCACCTGGCGAGGCAACTCGTCGAGCCACCAAACCCGAAAAAACCGACTGTCCTGCGAGGAGCAGCCGGGGTTTGGAACTGCAAAAGCGGTGATCGCATCAGAGGGCTGCGACGGTGCACGCATCCACGCTGCTGACTCCCTCGCAGGAGCTGACGGCTAGAGCGTAACCAATGCCGCAGCCCTTTTCCTTTCCCTGCCACACAAAGAGCCCCCGAGCGCTCTCCAGGGCTCGTCCACAAGAACTCGATCGTCGGGACCTTCTATGCGCTCTTGGAGTCGACTGTCAGCGGTTCCAAGTCGTAGAGATGTCCGCAGCCCCCGTTTTTTCTCAGCGGGCAGTGCGTGCGAGATGCCTTGACGTTGTCGAAGCTCTCCTCGTCACAAGTTTGGTCCGACCGTTAGGCATCATGCGCACGAATGAGCCAGCCATGATCCCGGTTGTCAGCTGGCTTTGCGGGCAAGATCAAGAGCAGGATTCAACTGGCCGCTCATCGCAAGCCTCGTCTGAAGAAAGTCCGCCGCGGTAGTGCGACAAGTTTTTCTCAACGAATGGTTATTGACTGCAGCGACAGTCCCACTCTTAGGACCTACGTTACAAACACGCTAGGTGCTGAAATCGACGTTGACACGATTTACAGCTTTCGAAATGGCCAGTACATTTCGAAGCCAACGCCGTAAAATCGTTCTAATACTTTTGCGAGAGGAGTCTACATGAGAAGCGTCATTGCTGGGTGTGTGCTAATGTTCGTTGTTGTTGCTGCCGCAGGCCAGACAAAGCCAGAGGAAACACTCTCCTTCACTAGTCCTCGTCCAATACGCGATGCAATTGTTGATTTTGAGAAAAAATACGGGTGGGTCATCACCTACGAGGAGCCTCGCTTCCAGTTCTCGGGCGATATGGAGGACTTGGCCCAGAGTGCCCGATTGCAAGGGAAGTCCATCGCCCCCGACAAGCAATTTCGTGTACCGAAGTCGCGAACCGTATCAGTAACGTACCAGCGCCCTACAAATCCTGCGAATCCAACCTCACGCTTACAGGTGGTTCAGACGATCCTCGATGCCTACGCTCACGGGGAAGGGGATACGTTCGAAATAAGAGAGACTGCTTCAAGATTGCATATTGTGCCCGGACTCGTCAGAAACACATCCGGTCAATTGCAACACCAAGCCCCAGTTTTCGACGCGGTGATTAGCATTACCGACGATTCGAGAGATGGGCTGCAGTTTTTGGAGGACTTTTGCGAGCAATTAAGCAGCGCAGTGGGTATCAAAGTTGTGACAGGAACGGTTCCAACAAATGCGCTGGCCCGTTACCAGACCAAACGTGGATTTGCTAGTTTGTCGGCGAGGGATGCTCTTGAACAATTCCTTGATGGTATGCCAAACGGAGCGCGATATTCATGGCGGTTACTCTACGGGGATTTACCGCCGTCTGGCCTGTCGTATGTCCTGAACATAAATTGGGTGCCGGACAGAACTGCTCCCCCTGTCTCGGCGAGCCAGACCCCAAACCATCCCAAAATTGAACGACCAGGAGTCCGTATATTGATGCCTGCCGATGCGTCCGGTTCATCGGGCCCGGCGAATACTGCACCGAAATAGTTGCCTAGCTACGGTGGGAGGCATAATCCTGAGCGAAGCGAGTCGAAGGACCTTTGAGATTGTGGCAGCCGAACCTGTAAGCCGAATTCTGTCTGCCTTGCGGCAGGACGGTCATTCCTCTGGGCCACGCATTACTGCGGGGCTCAAGCGACCTACCCGGAGGTTGTGACGCGCCGAGCCGGCACGTTTCCGGGCGAACCCGGTCCCTCCCTATTTGGTCTTGCTCCGTGTGGGGTTTGCCCTGCCCGCCGCATTACTGCGGCGGCGGTGCGCTCTTACCGCACCTTTTCACCCTTACCCCGTTGCCGGGGCGGTATGTTTTCTGTGGCACTTTCCGTCGGGCCCGCTCCCACCCTTGCCAAAAGCGGGCAAGGATGGGGCACCCTCCCGGACGTTATCCGGCACACCGCTCTGCGGAGTTCGGACTTTCCTCCCGCCTCGTCCCGAAAGACGCCGCGAGCGACCGTCCGGTCCGGCTGCCAACCTCCATCATTATATTCCGGTTTTCGGGCTCTTTCATCCTGCCCTCGACCTCGCCCCCAGGCCACCTTGACAACCGTTCTGACAGGGACTAAAGTTGCGCCACTCAGAGGGGGACACACACGATGGGAGGAAAGTCGTGGAAGAAGCTCTCGGTGTCCTTGTTTTCCTTGAGGCCATTCACTCTCTAGGTTGTTGGGCGGTTCCTTGCCTGCCGCTCCCCACTGTCGCTCCAAACCCGCGGATTCGCCAGTCACTCAATGGGGAGAGCCATGCCTAATTTTTACCAGGACGTGATCCGGCCCGATCCGCGCTTCGGCAGCTTGAAGCGCACCGATGACATCAACCTGCTGGAGCCCGTAACCCGCGCCGCCGTGCTCGCGATTGTCGAAGATGCCCTTACACTCGGCGTCGAACTGACGGTGTTCGAGACCTATCGCAGCCAGAACCGGCAGCAAGAGTTGTTCAACCAGGGCGCTTCGAAGCTCAAGACAGTCGGGGTCCACCATTTTGGACTTGCCTGCGACCTGGTGAAAGTCGCCGCCGGCGAACCTTGCTGGAAAGGAGACTTCTCATTCCTGGGCACGCTGGCCCGCGCACATGGGCTGCTATGGGGTGGTGATTGGGGAGACCCCCTGATCCACCACACTTTCATCGATGCCGTCCACGTGCAACGCTGCGCGGTCTCGATGCAACCCGCACTCTTCTCGGGCTCATTCTATCCCGATGCGGCCTACGATCCTTATGCTCGCATGCGCAGCGTGAAGCTGGCATAGCTTGGGGCCTCGGGGACTTATGGTTCCGCATTTCAGATTCCTGCCCACGGCGCAGTATTAAAGGAGGGACAAGATGGCGAAAGAGGGGTCTTCATTCCGGGTCGATGAGCGTTTCAACTACGAATCCTATCCCATTGCGCCGCCGGAAGCCGAGCTTACCGACGCGGCTCGCGCCCGGCGCCTTGAACTGCGCAAGAATCCGCCGGGTACAACCGCCAAACGAGCTCTTTGGATTGTCCACGGCATGGGGCAACAGATCCGGTTCGAGACTTTGGAGCAGTTGGCGGAAGGAGTCGTGCGAGCGGCGAAAGACCAGAAGATCGAGGTGTCACCTCCGGGCTTTCGTGAGGTGCGCATCGGCAAGACAATTCTGCAGAGGGTTGAGCTCGTCTTCGAGCCCCATTCGCCGAAGCCGCGCGAAGTCCACCTCTACGAGTGCTATTGGGCTCCCAAGACGGAGGGCGCCGTCAAACTGCGGGACGTCATTGGCTTTCTCTGGGACGGGGGAACCCGCGGCATCGTGAACTACTTTGTCCGGTTCCAACGCGCCCTGTTCGGCACCATGGCTTCCTACAAGCTGACCTGGCGGACCCCGGGCTTCCTGGTCCTGACCCTCGCCCTCCTGGCAGCCTTGATGGCCATCGACGCAATGATTCTGGCCACCGGCGCAACCCTCACGGGAATCGCCAAGACACCGGCTGAGCTTCCCGTCGGCCCCCTCACCGCTGTAGCTGCTTTGGTCAGTGCCGTCGCAATTACCTTCGGGGTGGTGTTGTTTCTCGCCGAGACTGGCCGGCCCACCCTCGGCAGGTCTCTGGCCTGGGGTCGCGCCGTGCGTAATCTTACGTGGTTTGCGGTGGCTTTCACTGCCACATCGATTCTGACCGGGGCGGTTCTGATGTCACTAATGTTCTGGTTCAGCATTGCGCCCTCGCTCCCACCGGCCTCCCAAACTCTTGTGTTGGCACTTGCCAACACGTCTGCCTTGTTCAGTTTGCTCCTGGCAGCAGTTTCCAGAGTCTGGCGCAGGAGCCGGGCGTCGGGGACTTCGGAAGTGGAGGCCGGACCGTTCCCCCATCTGATCTTCTATGCGGGGTTTGTTGCTCATTTTGCTGTGGTCGCAGGAGTCCTACTCCTCGCTAGCCAGGCTTTCCCTTCTATGAAGGGAGCAATTTCCTGGCTGGTCGTCCCTTCCAACTGGACACTTGCGCACGTGCGTGCTTTCCTGGCCTGCATTTTGGGGCCAGCCTCGGCGACCGCTTTCTCCGGGTTCGTGTTCTCCGTCATCTCTTCGGGCGCCTGGGTTTGGCCTTTTCTGGCGCTGATCAGCGGGGTGGCGCGGAACGTGATTGTCGAATACGTTGGAGACGTAACCGCGTACGTGGCCTCGAACCGCATCGATAGGTTCGACGACATCCGCACCAAGATCAAGAATCTGGCCAAGGAGTCTGCCCTGGCGGTCTATTCAGCGAAGGCGAGGGAAAGCGACAACTTCGAATATGAGAAAGTAGCGATCATCGGCCATTCCCTCGGATCCGTTATCGCTTACGACACCCTGAACCGCCTGATCGCAGACGATGTTTTGTCCGGCATGACCGCCAGCATTGTGCGCAGGACCTGTCTCCTGCTCACTTTTGGAAGCCCGCTCGATAAGACCGCCTTCTTCTTCAGCATGATGGGAAAGAATACCGAGCACATTCGCGAGCAGCTGGCAACGGTCGTTCAACCCTTGATCCAGGACCGCGACTGTCGTGAGCAGATTCTTTGGCGGAATGTTTACTCGCGCAACGACATTATTTCCGGGTCGCTCGACTTCTACCAGTTTCCCGACGACCAGCTTCCTCCGGGCGTGCAGCAGGTCAGGAAGGTCGAAAATGAGAAGGACGAAGACGCGCTGGTGCCACTGGTGGCTCACGTCGAGTACTGGAAGAACCTGACGGTGTGGAGGCGGCTCCTGGAGAGCATACTGGACTTACCACCCGTCTGAACCGGTGGCGTCCACCACCGGATCGGAAAGCCTGGCCTTCGCATCACTCTGTTAGACTGACTCGAGTAGAACCGACGTCGGCAGCGTCTTCTCGACTGCCTGCTCCATGACCACCCTGGAAGCCATCCGCGTTGCGCTGCAGTCCTTGTGGGCCAACAAGCTGCGCTCTGCCTTGACCCTGCTTGGCGTCGTCATTGGAGTCGCAGCCGTGATTGCCGTGGTCACGTTTACCAGTGGCATTAATGGCTACGTGGCCCAGAAAATCTTCAATTTAGGCGCGGATGTTTTCATCATCAGTAAGGTCACGCCAGTCATTACCAACGTCGATCAGTTTCTCGAAGGCCGGCGGCGCAAGGACCTTACCATGGAAGACTATGAAGCAGTGCGCGAGGCCTGCCGCCATTGCGCGCTGATCGGAGCGTCCACCATCAAATTGGACGGCCACGTCAAACGCGGTGAGCAGTCGATCAACGACGTATGGGTGCGGGGATTCACTCCTTCCATGGCGGCGATTCTGGACCTTGATCTGACCGCCGGGCGCATGCTTAACGACAATGACGAGAATAATCGTTCGAACATCGCCGTGATCGGAAGTGATCTGGTCGAGAACCTGTTCCCCGGCGTGGATCCCATCAATCAGGAAATTCGCGTCGACGGCCAAGTCTATACCGTTGTCGGCACCGGGAAGAAACAAGGCAAGAATCTCTTTGCCAGCCGCGACAACTACGTGGCCATCCCGATCAGCACCTATCTGAAACAGTTCGGAACTCACACCAGCGTCCGAATTTCCGGCAAGGCGAACGGCGTGGGTGCGCAACTGGAATCTGCAATGGACGAAGCCCGCGCCATTCTTCGAGCCCGCCGCCATGATCTTCCCGGCAAACCAGACAGCTTTGCCGCCGAGACCAACGAGAGCTTCCTCAGTATCTGGGCGGACCTGAGTGGGACTTTCTTTATTGTGATGATCGTGATTGCCTGCATCGCGCTGGTTGTGGGCGGTATCGTGATCATGAACATCATGCTGGTCTCGGTGACCGAACGGACGCGCGAAATCGGCATACGCAAAGCTATGGGAGCTCGCCGAAGCGACGTGCTGCTGCAATTCTTGATCGAATCGAGCACCATGGCACTGGTAGGCGGGGTCCTAGGGATATTCTTTGGCATTACCTTCGCGAAGGGAATTACGGCCCTGATCGGCATGCCCTCAGCTGTCAAGTTGTGGGCGGTGACTGCGGCATTATTGGTCTCGGCCAGTGTGGGTATTTTTTTCGGAGTTTATCCAGCGAAGCGAGCAGCGCGGCTGGACCCGATTGCGGCATTAAGATTTGAGCTTTAATCAGCGTTGATCCGCGAAGATCCGCGGCGAAAAGGTTCTTGGATGTTGCGCAGAAGCGATTACGGCGAAGTCGTCCAGATGGCGCTGGACACCATCCGCAGCAACAAGCTGCGATCTGCGCTGACGGTGCTGGGCGTCGTCATCGGCGTCGCCGTAGTGATCGGCATATCTTCCGTGGTGCGCGGTCTCAACAACAACGTAAGCGAGGTGCTGAAGAGCATTGGCTCCGACATCATTTTTGCTTTTCATCTCGAACCCTTCCATTTTGGATTCCCGACCGAGGAGATGCGCAAGCGCAAGGAATTGACCCTGGACGACGCCATCGCCATGAAGGACCTGCCGCACGTGAAGGCGGTCACCCCGACGCTACAGTTTGTCGTGCCCGAATTCGGCACCGGCACCTACGTGGTGAAATACGGCGACCGGCGCTCGAAGAACACCATCCTCGAAGGCGATCTGGCCGCCATCAAGGAGGTATACGACTTCGAGATGGCTTCCGGCCGTTGGTTCAGCGAGGTCGATGACCAACATCATTCGCCCTTCATCGTGATCGGCAGCGAGACCGCCGCCGAACTTTTCCCCAGCCAGAGCCCATTGGGAAAGGAACTCAATATCGAAGGTCAGGCGTTTACCGTCGTGGGTGTGATGGTGCCGGTGAAGAACGTGCTGGGCGGTGGCAAGAACCCCAACGACAACCGGGTGATTTTCCCGCTCTCCGTTTTTCGCAAGCTTCACCCGGAGTTGAAGCAGTACTGGATCAGCGTGAAAGCCACCTCGCACGAAGACATGCCCAAGGCGATCGATGAGATGCGGGAACTCCTGCGCCGTCGTCGCAAGGTGCCGGTCGACAAGCCGGACAACTTTTCTATATTCACGCAGGATTCGGTCTCGGACGTTTGGAACCAGCTGACGAGCGCAATCTTCATCTTTATGTTTGCAGTCTCCAGCGTGGCACTCATCGTAGGCGGCGTCGGAGTCATGAACATCATGCTGGTTTCGGTCACCGAACGCACCCGCGAGATCGGCGTGCGCAAGGCCATCGGCGCGCGCAAACGCGACATCCTCCTGCAATTCACCCTGGAGGCGATCACGCTGACGGCCATGGGCGGGATCATCGGCGTGCTGGCCGGAGCGATCATCACCTGGACGATCCCCGTGATCTGGAGTTCGCTGCCGGCTCGCATGTCCCTTTTCTGGACGATATTCGGCATAACCGCCGCTGCCGCCGAAGGCTTGCTGTTCGGGATCTATCCGGCGTGGAAGGCAGCTAATTTGGACCCGATCGAGTCGCTGCGCTACGAATAGGCTTATCGTCGGATCTGTTGTCATTCTGAGGGGCCTTCAGGCTCCGAAGAATCTATGCACTTGGAAATGCATAGGTCCTTCGCTGCGCTCAGGATGACAAGACTAGAGAGTTCTGGCGATGCAGGCCGTCGCACGAAGTTCTGTCATTCATGGTCCATCAACTTCTTCGGATCTTCGAGCTTCTCGCGGTCGCGGCTGCGATCTCGAGCATCGCTTACTACGTCACTTGCCTGTGGGGCGTGTCGAGTTTCTTGCGTACTGCAAAATTGGCGGACAAGAATGTCCGCCCCACACCGGCCGTTTCCATCCTGAAGCCGCTCAAAGGCACCGACCCGCACATGTACGAATGTTTTCGCAGCCACTGTCTGCAAGACTACCCGGAGTACGAGATTATTTTCGGCGTCAGCGATCCCCGCGATCCCGCGATTGAACTTGTCGAGCGTTTGACGCGAGAATTTCCCCAACGAGTCATTCGTTTGACCGTGTGCCGCCAAACTCTCGGCACCAACATCAAGGTCAGCAACCTCGCCCAGATGCTGCCTGAAGCACGCTACGAGCACCTTATTGTGAATGACAGCGACATCCGTGTCGAACCGGATTACCTGCGCCGGGTGCTCGCCCCTCTGGCGGACCCTGCAATCGGCCTGGTCACCTGCCTGTACCGCGGGATTCCCAGTGACACCTTGGGATCGCGCCTGGAGTCGCTGGGCATCAGCATGGACTTTTGCCCCGGCGTTCTTGTCGCTCGCCAGATTGAAGGCATTAAGTTCGGCCTGGGGTCTACGCTGGCGTTTCGCCGCCGTGACCTGCAAGCAATCGGAGGCTTCGAGACTCTGGCCGACTATCTCGCTGACGACTATCAACTCGGCCAGCACATCGCCGCTCTCGGTCTGAAAGTCGAGCTCTCCGGTGTCGTGGTCGAGACGTTTCTCCCGCGATACACCCTGAGCGAGTTCTTCTCTCACCAATTGCGCTGGGCACGCGCCGTCCGCGATTCGCGGTTCTGGGGCTACGTGGGGATGGGGATCACCTTCGGGATACCGTGGGCATTGGGGGCTCTGATCTGCGCCCGGGGCGCCGTGTGGGCATGGGAACTGTTTGCCATCACCGTGGCGATGCGGGTCGCGGCCGCCGTGGTCGTTGGCATGACCGTGCTAGGTGATCGTCGGGTGACCCGGTTCCTGGCGATGCTTCCGCTAAGGGACTTCATCGCGATGCTGGTGTGGATTACCAGCTTTGCAGGGCACAAGGTGGAGTGGCGAGGAGAATTATTCCGCCTGAAGGATGGGAAGCTGGAATCGATCCCGTGAACAAGCCTACCGACTGAGACCGCTCATAGTTCTGGCGTCCGAGTTAACAAACTCGTTCACAGATCACGAGCGGGTTCGTATCAGGGCAGCGGCTTCAGCCCTGCCGCTATATCCGCCACCGCCGGCTTGGCGCCCGTCGGGCGCAAACCTAGCACAGCCATGTCGGGCTCCAGGGACGGGCGCGGTATCGGCGCCGAACATCCTTAACCACGCTCCAGACGGCACGCCTGTGAAAGGCGTGCCCTGATACGAATCCTTCGCCTGTTACACATTGGTTTCCTGCCCCGCCCCGACCCGCTCAAACCTTCCATCCCGCTTCAGCCGATACCTTCTCCCTCGCCAGACAATCGTACTCCCGAAAAATCCGGCGAACCAGAAGACAAACGCTATGACATCCTCAATGGGCAACAGCAGCCAGTTGATCCTGGCCTTCAACACCCGCCTCGAAACCACATACGCCGCCATCCCGCGCACAACCAGCGTCACCGGCAGAACCAGCCACCAGTCTGGCCTCGCCAGGCAGACGAGCAACGCCAGAGGCACCGGCATGGTGAACAATTGCCCAACGTAGCCCCACGGCCGTGAACGCCGCGTGCTTCGTGCCCAGCGAATACGATGCGTCGCATTGGGGCGCAGACTGGTGCTGCCAATGTGATGCTCGATGACATAGGACGACAGAATGACGCCGTGCCCGGCGTCGGCAGCCAGTTTCCCCATGATGAAGTCTTCCGCCAGGTAGTCTTTCAACACATTGAATCCGCCGATTGCCTGCAACACAGGCCGCCGCGCCACAATCGTCGGGCCGACAGCGAACCGCATTCCCTCGATCATCCTTGCCACCAGGATTCCGGCCATGAAATCCGTATTCAACCCGGTCGCCTCCAGTTTTGACCAGAAACTTGAACCGGACACCGCACGGTACGGGCAGGTAGCGATTCCCAGGCGACCATCCTGAAATTCAGCAGCCACGGTACGCAGTAAATCGGAAGTCACGCGGGTATCGCTGTCGCTCATCACCACCAGATCGTGGGCGGCCGCGGCCAGCAAGTGATCCAGGCTGTACACCTTGGCATTTGGGTAAGGAGGCTCTCCGGTGATCAGCAACCGAGAGGGAATCCTCGGATACTGCTGGCGCAGCCGTTCCACCACCGTGACCGCAGGATCGTCCTGGCTGCGCACCGCGAACAGAACTTGGTAGCTTGGGTAGTCCTGTTCGAAGAAGGTTCGCAGGTTGGCTTCCAGTTCCAGGTCGAGACCGGCGAGCGGTTTCAGAATGCTGATCGGCGGATCCGTGCTGAGAACGGGCGGATGCACGCTGAGATAACGGTAGGCCGCCACAATGGAGAGTACCGAATAAACCACAGCGCCGGCCAGCAGCGCGAGCAGAATGATTGTCACAACAATCATCGTCGGTCCGCGCACAATTATACGGGACGCCTTCGAGCTAGGCGGAAGAGGTTGCCACATGGGCCAGCGCTTCATGAGTTCCCAGAACCTCGCGAATCTTTCTCGCCAGCGCTTTCAAACAGAAGGGCTTTGCCAAGAAATGAGCCGTAACGTCAATCGTTCCGTGCCTGAGCACGGTATTTTCGGCATAACCCGAGATGAACAGGACTTTCATTCTTGGCCGTTCCGCCGACAATCGTTCTGCCAGCAGTGGCCCGCTCAATTTGGGCATCACCACGTCGGTAATCATCAGGTCAATGGGACCACAATATTCCCGTGACATGCGAAGGGCTTCTTCGCCATTTTCCGCCTCGACCACGGTGTAACCGCTGCGGGTAAGGAATTCACGCGCAGACTGCCTCACAGCGGCTTCGTCCTCGACCAACAGCACCGTTTCGCAACCGTGGGGAGAATCCTCCGCTAACCGTATCGGCGGTGCCTCATTCGCTCGCAGTACTCGGGGCAGATAGATCTTGAACGTGGTGCCCAGACCCGGCTCGCTGTACACGCAAATGAACCCGCCGCTTTGCCTTACGATGCCGTAGACGGTCGCGAGCCCCAGCCCCGTCCCTTTTCCGGCTTCTTTGGTGGTGTAAAAAGGCTCGAAGATGTGGGGCAGATGTTCCCGGGCGATCCCCTGTCCCGAGTCGGAAACCACCATCACAACATAGTCTCCCGGCGGCACCATGGAGTGCCGCTGCCGGTAGGCTTCGTCGAGATGGACAGCAGCAGTTTCGATCGTGAGCTTGCCACCCTGAGGCATCGCGTCACGCGCATTGGTGGCCAAGTTCATGAGCACCTGCTCGATTTGTACGGGATCGGCTTTGACGGTGCCCAATTCTCGGCCCGGAACGAACACAAAGTGGATGTCTTCGCCAATCAAACGAGGTAGCATGCGGCTCATGTCCGACACCACCGCATTCAAATCGAGCAAGCGCAGCGATTGCATCTGCTGGCGCCCAAAGGCCAGCAATTGGCGGGTAAGGTCGGCGGCCCGGCGGGAGGCTGCAATGATCTCCTCCACTTTGTTCCGCTGCGGATCTTCCTCCGTCAGTGTGTCCAAGGTCAGCTCGGCGTTGGCGCTGATCACCATCAGCAGATTATTGAAGTCATGAGCAACTCCACCGGCAAGCTTGCCGATGGCATCCATCTTCTGGGCTTGCTGCAGTTGGGACTCCAGCCGTTTTTCGCCGGTAATGTCCCGGCCGGTGGAAATGAAATGGGTGATCAGTCCCGCCGGGTCTCGCAGGGGAGTGATCGACTTTTCGAGAATGAAGGTCTCCCCATTCTTCTTTCGGTTGATGACCACGCCATGGAACACCTTCCCGGACAGTACCGTGTCCCACATCTCCTCGTAGAGTTCGCCGGACTGTTGTTCCGACTTGAGAATGCCCAGAGTCTGCCCGATCACCTCGTCGTGCACGTAGCCGGTGAGTTCCTCGAAAGCTGGATTCACATACTCGATGGCGCCCGATTGATCGGTGATCATCACCAGGTCGGGGGACTGCTCCACTGTCCTCCGCAACTTGCGCAGCAACACCTCCGACCTCTGGCGCTGCTGTTCCTTCCGGTAAGTCTCGATCGCGCCTAGCATGGCCAGAGCGACACACGGCTGAGTGCGAGCATGGGTGCAGGATGGGTTGCACACGGCCGCTTGTATTGCGGTTTGCACAGCCTCATTGCTGCCTTGCTCGTCCAGGAAAACCGATGGAATCGGGTGTTGCTGCTCGAAGCAGTGACGGGCGGCGTTATCGCCAGACAAGTAATCGTATAGCAGCAAGTTGTAGCTGTCGCTCGCGAGTAAGGCCAATGCTTCGCCCGAAGAGTGCGCACAGTCCAGCCGCAAATGTCCGTTGCCGGCATCTGTCAGAAGCTCGCACAGATGAGCAAGGCCATCTCCCTCGTGGCCTACCAGCAGCAACTGCAACTTCCGATCGGAGATTTCGGTCAACTCGGTCATTCCAGCGTGGTCCCGCTATGTGCTACATCGGAGATCACTCCTCAAAGCGTTGCGACTAACATGGCCTTTCTCACGTGAAAATCAGATGCTGTCCCAATTCAGGAATGGCTCGCCTTTCGGAAACCAGAGGAACGTGCGTCACACGGCGCCACCTCGCCCCAGTTTGAATCTCATGAAACTCCAGCCAGTCGTAACACGAGAGCGATTACTTCTGTCGCTTCATTGATGCGCTAACGCTCTAACCGCAAGAATCGAAGCCTGGAATCATCGGACCGTCTCGCCAAATGCCTTGTCCAGAGCGGCATTACCGAGGTTTGCTAAAGGTCGCGTTGTTACAGAAGGCGCTATCCAAGTGAGGCGATAATTCGTTCATGGAACAACAAGCCACTTTTCTGGATTGGTCGCAGGACGTACCAAGGCGGCATCCAGCTCGATCCGTGGCGTCCTCGTGCATCGACTGACAGCAAGCAATGACATCCTTGACCAAATACGGTAATTGGCCAGTGTATGCAGTCTGGGGTCTTATTCTCGCGGGCGCGGCGCTGAGCAGCGCAGCCGATTCCCCCGAGCCCACTTACCACAGCACCGTCTCCGAGGTTCGGTTGACGTTGTTTGCCACCGATGAACATAACCACTCCATCGACAACCTCCGCTCCAGCGATCTTGCTGTAGTGGACAACGAATTTGTGGTCCGCAAGTTTCGCAGTTTCAACCTTTCCAGCGAAACTAACCTCGATCTCGTGGTGTTGGTGGATTCCAGCCAGTCCGTGTTGCCGCACTTCAGGAAGGAAATCACAGAGGTCCTGCAATTGATTTCGCAAGCCCAATGGACGCCCGACGACAACGTGTCCATCGTGACATTCGATGGGATGGAACCTCACACCATCTGTGCTGGCAACTGCCGCAGTTCGTTCAGTGCGGACCGGGCCGCTACCTTGTCAACGGGCGGTGACACCCCACTTTTCGATGCCATGGCTTGGGCCGCAAGATTCCTGATGCAGCGCAGAGATCCAGCGGTTCGACCCGTAATCATTCTTTTTTCTGATGGCGAAGATACCAGTAGCAAGGTCTCTGCCCGCGAGGCTTTCGAAGACCTGGTGATGAGCGAGGCCCAGGTCTATGCGGTTGACGTCAACCGCTCCGTGCCTGCATCAAGCGGAACCCTGACATTGAAAAGGATGGCGGAAGTCTCGGGCGGACGGTACGTCAGCATTGGCGAGGGTGCGGTGAAGATTTTGCACGCAGTGCTCGATGACTTGCATTCCGCCTATGTCCTGACCTATGCGCCACCTGCCTCGGTGGCAGAGTTCCACTCAGTTCGTGTTCTTCCAACTCGCAACCTCAATCTGCAGTTTCGCTGCCGGCGCGGCTACTACCACCCAGGCAGCAATGACAAGAAAAGGAGTCCATGAAACGCGCATTCTTGCTGATTCTCTTGCTTAACGCCTGCTCTCCATTTCTCATGGCGCAAATCGGGATCTATCAACACGGCAGCGTCGTCAGGATGCACATGGGCGACTGCGTCCTCGCTCGTCATGGCTTCATGGCAACCTTCGGCGGCCCGGCGGCCCCCGTGGCCCAGGAACCGTGCCCCGAATACACTTTGCTTTCGGACAAGGTGGTGTTTGTTATTGTTGGAAAGTCGTCGAATCAACTGATCCCTCTGGCTGAAATCATCGACTTCCGGTTCCACAACAATGAGCTGGCAGTACGCGTCGATGATGCAAAACGGGAAACCAAGTTCACCATCCGGGAAATGATCTTACGTTCCGAGTGGGAGCGTACCCAGCAGCATATTGAAGAACGGCTGAGGGCTTCCTACGACCCTGCGGTGGATCGGACCATCGGCACGCGGAATCAGCCTTAATGCATGACGCAAATCAGGCCACCTGCTTCCTCCAGGTGCTCCGAAAAGCGGCCCGCTCGGCATAGCGCGACCCAGCTGATGAATCCGGCGCTGTCATTTCTTGCTGACTCGAAAATCAGCTGGCGTGACCGAACCCTTCGCCCTGTTTGTGATCTTCTTCACATGGGATAATGACTGATGTTGACAGTGTTGCCGCATGGCCTATGACCGACTGGAGGTTTGTGCACCATGGATGACGACAAAGCTGGAGGATCAACAGGTTGGTCAGGGCGCCAGGCATTGTCCATGGCCGTCATCTGCCTGTTGCTGGGTGTAGCTTTGGGATATCTCTACCGTGGCTCTGCAACCCCATCCGTCGCTCCGGCTGCATCCAACGGGAACGCCCAGCTCCCTGCTCCAGGTAACGGCATGCCGGGAGCAATGGAGCAGATGCCTACACTTGATCAGATGAAGCAGATGGCCGATACCAAGGCGGAACCGCTCTTGGCGAAGCTCAAGACCGACCCCAAGAACGCTGATTTGCTGGTCCAAGTCGGCAAGATCTACAACGCCACCCACCAGTTCAAGGAAGCTGCCGGATACTACGAGAAATCCCTGCAGGTGAATCCCAAAGATGTGGCGACACGCACTGAGCTGGCATCATGCCTATACTACACCGGGGACGTTGACGGCGCCCTCGCCCAGCTCGAGCAAGCGGTAAAGGATGACCCTAGCAGCGCCAATTCCTTGTTCAACCTAGGCCTGATCCGATGGAAGGGCAAAAAGGACGTCAATGGCGCCGTGGCCGCGTGGCAACAGTTGCTGAAATCCAATCCAAAGCTCGACGGCGCCAGGAAGGCTCAGGTGCAAAAGCTGATTGCCGAAGCCAGCCAGCAGGGTACGAACTAGCTATTTAAAGAGTGCCGATGAGTGCTGGTCTTCGGATGGACCTCACACAACTCCGGAATCGCTTTCACACCTGAGGATTGAGTGGCGAAACTGGACCCGCGGATGTGGACCTCATCGAGTTCCTTGTCGTCCCCTGTGGGTTGGCGCGGACCCGGGAGACGGAATCGGGGCAACCGTTCCATCGGAATTGTGATCGTAACCGTGGCACGCCAGGACGCACGTTTTGGCCGTGTGGTTATAGGAAATCGGCGATGTTCCGTTTGGGGCGACGACATTCACGTCAAAATTCACCATTCGTTGTCCGCTGATGTTTGCAGACAGCGAACCCATCCCGTGAGCTGTGTGACACACCGAACAGGAGATGCCTTGATCTGAAATGTGAGTGAAGTGGCCACCCTTGCCGGTGGGGCCGGGCTTGAAGCTGGTGTCTTGCAGGATCTTTCCCAGGTCGTGGCACTTGGCGCAGAGCACATAAGGGCCGGGATTTGTACCGCCGCCCTCGAGGCTGGGGTTGACGAAGGGGTTCAGGATCGGGCTGCCGGGGCCGTTGACAGGGAAGTTGGTGCCAGGCGCGACCCTGCTGAACTCATATCGCCGTTCCAGGATGTGCGGGTAGATCGAGCCGTGCGGACCGTTGGGGCCGGGGCCGCCGAACTCCCGATTGTCATCGCTGTTGTGGCAGTCGCTGCAGAATATTCTTGTGGCCTGACCCGACCCTAGGGGCCGCATGGTGTCCGGCGATGCGTCCAGCTTGGTCATGTAGGTCAGCAGGCTGGGCTGCGGCCACGGACTGCTCATGTCGTGCAGAACCGGATGGCTTGAGCTGGCTGTGACTGTCATTTCTGAAATGACATTCAACGGATCGGCTGCACTCACAGCGCGAAAGGGCGCGTATCCATAGACATCCAGTCTCTGCTTGCCCGGGCTGGTGCCGTGACACCGCAGGCAGTTTTCATACTGGTTGAAGGCCGGAATCACCGGGGTGGAGCCGTCGGTGGCGCTGACCCCAACAACCCCCGTCTGCGATGGACGAATCTGCGGCGCCGATCCAAAGGCGCCCACCGGAAATGACGAGTGTGAGTTGTGGCAGTCCGCACAGGTACTGTGCCGGTTGTTGACCAGAACGGCGGGTTCTTTCGCGTCATGGCTGTTTCCCTGTGACGGGAACGGATGGCCGATCTTGGAGAACTCGGCACACACACTGGGTGGGGACTGCTGCAGGTTGGATCCGCCGCTGTGGCATGTGACACAGGCTTGGGTGGTCACGTCCATGTTCACTGCAGGCGGGTTCGCGCCCCGCAGTATCCCTGACGCTCCGTTGGCGTTGTGTGGCATATGACAGGACAAACACGCGAACTGCGCGATCGTCGAGTAGCTTCCGATGCCCGCCTGAGGATTCACAATGTCTCCCGAGGTCGCATGGATGCTGCCGGACCATTGCGCCAACGGATTGCTCTTCCCATTCACTGTGCGCGCATTCGGGTCGTGGCAGGCCAGGCAGATCTGGCCGTTGGCGCCGTCGCGCACCAGGAAATTCTGCGATATCTTGTCGATCCTCTGGTTATGGGGTTCGTGACAACTGGTGCACTCCACAGTTCCGTTGATCAGCACAACCTTGTGCAGGGGGTCAGCGGTTGTGCCCGTCGCGGCCAGACTCGAAACCAGATTGGCGGAGTCCACCAGTGGAGTCTTCAGGCTGATTGGGTGCGAGGCCTTGAGAGCCGCCCCAAACACATCCGTCTTGAACATGGCTCCGCTCATAGGCACGCTTCCAT
>JAIQFW010000277.1 GCA_020073105.1 Terriglobia bacterium | reverse complement strand
GCCCAGCGGCTCTCGCTCAATCATCGCGGTCATCGCATCGGCTTCGAATGCTGGAAACAGAGCCGAATATCGCACCGCCCCGGTCGAGTCGATTTTGTGATCCATCCACTCCCCGCTCGCCGGCCACAGTGTTTTCGCATTGCGATCCTTCAGATATGCCGGCAGCCGGAAACAGTCGGGGTTTGTGGTCCAGTTGCCCGTCTCCTGATCGTAGCTTGCGAGAACGACTGGCGCTCCATTCAACTGACACGCTCCATGCCCTGCGAGCGGCGTCGTCGCTCGGTCGATGCTGCCCTGTGCCAATATGATCGCGCGACCAGCCGTCGCTAGCTGCCAGACGTCAGCCAGCGTCAATACCATCAGGTCTTGTGGCGTTCCTCCAGCGAAAAAGTCGTGGCGGCGGCGCTGCTTGCGCTCGTACACGCTGACCCCTGTGATTCCGTGCAGGCGAGGATCGGCGCCGGTCGAGAGCGTCGAGTGCCCAGCGGCTGTGTTGGTCGGAAGAAAGTTGACCCGCGCCTGAGTGAACCAGGCACTACGCTGGCGCAGGGCGGTAAGCGTTGGCATAGACGCGCCGTAGCGATCGAAGTAATCCCGGCGCATGCCATCCAGGACGAGCAGCATGACCACTCGTGGTCGGGCCAAACCCGTGCGTAAAACCGGTAATACGCGGCCTGTCGTCGTGGGAGGCATCTGCACGCCAAGCGCAGCCGCAAGGGTTGGCGCAACGTCCTGCTGCACGACCGGAGTCGAGTACCTTCCCGTTCTCACCGCGGGGCCCACAAACATCAGCGGAATCGCGATGTCATACGTCCACGGCGAACCGTGCATGTACGCTACGTCAGGCCGCGTGATGAAGTCGCCTTCGCGCGGCACGATCAGGAGTTGGCCGGTCCGTCCCGGGAAGTATGCCCGAGCAAACATCTCTAAGAAACGCTGTCGCGTCGCCAGGGTGGTGGCATCCGCTGGTGCGGCCTGCTGGATCCGACGTGCGTCGCTGCCAATCGATCGCTTGACCTGCTGGCTCGATACCGTCGAAGCCATCGCGACCAGGGTCAGGGTGATAGCGATCTGCGATCCTACTTTGCGCATGCGAGCACTCTTGGCTGATTACAGATTGTTCAGGGCCGCGCTGATCTTAGTTCCGTCAACAAGGATCTTGCAAGCGGCCGTGTAACGGGCTTGTACTAGAGACGCTGGCCATCCCCCGCAGCCGCATTCCGGGCGGGTGGTCGGCTACACGGAAACAACTTCTAATCTCTCGGCACCTCCTCTTCTAACACCACTACAAGCAGTGAGTGAAATATCCGCCCGAAAAAACGGACGTGCCTACTCCCGTTGCTTAGGCTCTTAGGCTCGCCTGGGATCCGCTCCAGAAAGGAAGGAAATCTCATGTTCGGTCATATGAAAACACAACCAATTATCAATGTGAGGTCTGGCTGTTCCATCGAGGAAGCAATTCAGACTCTCGTGAGGGCCACCGATGGAGCACAGCCTGTTCGATGGCTGGAGTTCCCATCGGCAATCCTGTTGTGCGTAACCGTCACAACTGAACCCAACTCTGGCGCCTTCTATGTCTTGGATCGCAAGCGCGGCGTGTGGCTCTGGGTTGACTTTGAGGACGAGGCGTACGGCGGTTACAGCCTCAGCGACTTTGATCGCCTCGTGCACGAGTATGACCTCCTCAGCCTGGTAGAACGTCCTGGGCTGTTGAGGGCCGCTTCCGGATGGATTCTCGAATCTGGAAAGCCCGCCGAGATGGCATTTAACGCTTGACGGGAAAGGCTTCCACGGCCGTTTGACAGAAATTCGGTCCTGGAATATCTACACACAGCCACCGTGACTAAATGGACGTGGGAGAGGAGGTGGACCGTGAGCCGGCGAGTCATTGCAACTGCCGAATTGGTGAAGCAGTACATCGCCCTGTTCGTCAACCGGAGGGCCTATACGGTCCAATCCCTCCGTCCCGATCCAGAGAGCGGTCGTCATTATTACTACCGTCCTAAGGAAAAGGGGGCCGGCGCACCACTCTGGCTGACCGACCAGACAATTTCCGCTCACTTGGAAGGGCGAATGACCCTCGGGCTCTACGCTATCAATCCATCAAACCAACGCTGCAAATGGGTCGCCATCGATGCGGACTACAGGAACGCGATGGACGACCTGATCAAGCTTCAATACCAACTAACTACGGACCGCGTGGACTCGGCTTTGGAAATGAGCAGACGTGGCGGCCACCTTTGGATATTTCTTGCGGCGCCGTTGCTGGCGCGGCAGTGTCGAATTTACATCTACGACTTGGCCGGGAGGTTGGGTGTTCCGGTGAAAGGAACCGGTCTGGCGGACGGAATTGAGGTCTTCCCAAAACACGATTCGATTGCGACAGGAGCGTTCGGGAACGCCATCCGGGGCCCGCTTGGAATTCACCGCGGCGCAGGGCGGCGTTTCTGGTTCTATGGCGCCGATTACACACTGGAAGCTCAGATCGAATTCCTCAAGCGGCTGCGGAAACTCTCTGAAGAAGAACTGGATCGGTTCACCGCTGGCACGGATCTTCCGGCAGAGGTTCTGCAAACTGTGTCCGCAGCACCAAAACTCAAGGATCAATATGCTGGAAGCAAGCCGATGTTCTGCATTCTCGACTATGTAGGCAAAACAAGAGTCGTCGGAAAGAACTACGTAACGCGGTGTCCGTCGTGCGCACAAACCGGACACGACCGTGGTGGTGACAACCTGGCAGTCCTGGTGTCCGATCCCCGGTTTTATCTGTGTTGGGCAGGCTGCACGAAGGAAATGATCCGGGCGGCCATTGGTCGCCCGATCGTTGTTCGCCAGACAGCATGAAACCAGAAGGAAGGAGGAACCTCCATGGGCAGACAACAGTTCACAGGTGCTGCGGGGCTGTCATTGCCGCGGCGAGCGGTGAGAATCCTCAAGGAGCGGGGCATCTTTGCACACCCTCTCATCAGTGTTGAACACCAGCAGTTGGCGCAGCGGTATGTATTACGAGGCCTAGAATCAGGCGGTTCAGTGGCAGATGTGGGCCGATATGTAGCCTTTGCCGGTGAAGAAGGTCAATCACTGGAATACCTGCACCCAGTGGAGGCGATCAGCGTCAATGGCCTGCATGCAGTTGTCATATATCCGGCGATCGTTCGCGTGGACATGCTTCGGAAAGGCGCGACCTACGAACTCCTAGTCACACGGCACTCCCTCAGGTCGGTTGAAAACGGTCATCGGCCAACAATGGAGACCGAAATCCTCTTTCGCGGCATCCATGGACGTCTTGAGCTTGATCTGCGCGGGAAAGATAAGGCTCAAGCCGGCAGAGTGGCACCCACATTCTATTCGCTGTCCGGCGAACCTGTCGCGATTCCCGAGAAGTTCTTGGCAGTGATCCGTGCCGCGACGAAGGGCGTCAATTGCAGCAACTGCTCGCACACGCACTACCTGCGAAAGCCGTTTCCCCGTCCAGCGACAAACGTCACTGGCGATTCAACAATCGCGGGTGCTGTCGGTGTTGAAAGTCTCTTAGCCGCGCAATCGAGCGACGTCTAGAGCGCGTGGTGTGTGCTCAATTCCTGATGGCCCAATGGCCAAATCGGAGGCGGAACATGAAGATGAAAGCTAAACGGCTCTCGCTGGTGGTCTGCCTGTTTCTCTTCTTGTTCGTGGTGATTGGCAATGGCCTGCACCTCAATCCGGCAGGCGCTTTTCTTGCAGCGTCAACGGGCACACCCTTGCTGGTTTACCTCTTCAACCAGCGCTCAGGGGAAGGAATCGCCGAAGAACGAGCGTGCGGCACGTCAAGAAACCCTCCTTGCGTCGAGCGCAGCTCGCCGAAGGCGTCGGGCGAGAGTCCGGCCTCGATCGCGGCACCGCAGTAGGCGATGCCGTTCGCAAGCGTGAACGCGAGTTCCTGAACCGCCGTCGAGCCTGCCTCGCGAATGTGG
>JAIQFW010000080.1 GCA_020073105.1 Terriglobia bacterium | reverse complement strand
TCGGCAGGGAGGCGATTTCCGGAGAGAGCGGAGCGCGGTCGGCCGCATAGACGGTGGCGCCGAGTTGCTGCAAAGCCCAAGTCCAGCTCCCGGGGCTTGAGCCGCCGGGGAGGGAGCCTGCCGGTTACCTTGTTCCTGCTCATCTTGTCGCTGGCAGCGTCGGCGGTGCACTTCCTGGCGCGTCCGCACGTAGTGAGCTGGCTGCTCACCGTGATCTGGTTTGATTTGCTGGATTCCGCTGCACACAAGTCCGGAGTGAAACGCGACAATCGGCTGTACTGGCTGCCCGGCATTATGGTTCTCTGGGTGAATCTACACGGCGGATTTGTGCTGGGCTTCGGGCTGCTGGCGGTCTACCTCATCGGCGGCGGGATCGAATACTACGCTCGTCGGGAAGAACGGGCGGAACGCAAAGAGTGGCTGAGGCACCTGGGCGGGGTGGCGGGGCTCTCTTTTGCCGCCAGTTTCCTCAACCCTTATGGCTACCAGCTCCATCTCCACGTTTACCGCTACTTGTCAGACCGCTTTCTGATCGACCGCATCAGCGAGTTCCTTTCGCCCGACTTCCACGGGGCAGCGCAACAATGCTTTGCGGTACTGATCCTGATCACGATCGTGGCGCTGGCCAGCGCGCGACGGATGCCATCTCCGACGCGCCTCCTGGTTGTTCTTTTTGCTGCTTACGGAGGCTTCTACGCCACTCGCAATCTGCCAACCTCGTCGCTGCTGATCACGCTGGTGATTGCTCCCGTCATCTCGGACACCTTGGTCGAGGCAGGCAGGAACACCAACGTTACGTCCTGGCTTCGCGGACTCTTTTCCCGCGCGCACTCTTTCAGCGAACGCGTGGGGAAGTTGGAGTTGAAGCTCCAAGGCCACCTGTGGCTGGTTCTGGTGTTTGTTCTCGGACTCTGGGCTTGCGCACACCAAGGCAGGATCGGTTCGACTCAGTTCATCAATGCGTACTTCGATGCCAAACGCTTTCCCGTGGAAGCTGCGGAAGTCATTGCCCAGCGCGGCATCCGCGAGCCGGTCTTCAGTCTGGACTACTGGGGCGGGTACCTGATCTATCGCCTGTATCCGCAGACCAAAGTTGTGGTGGACGACCGCCACGACTTCTATGGCGATCAATTCATTAAAGACTACCTGCGAGTGGTGCTGGCGCAGCCGGGATGGAATGAAGTGCTGGAAAAGCTGCACGTCGAATGGGCGCTGGTGCCGGCCGAATCGCCACTGGCGACTTTGCTGAGGCTGACGCCGGGGTGGGAATCAAGCTACGAGGATCAAACAGCGGTGCTATTCCATCGGCGAAGTGCCGCTTGATGGAACTCTATCCCGGCACAAGGACACTACTTCGGTATCGGGTACGATCCCGGAATGTTCTCGTCCAGAGTCGCGAGCACTGCACCGTTTGCTCTCGCAAGCTTGCTCAAGTGACCATCCGTTACTTGTTTCGGCGCCCTGACCCAATGGGGGAGATGCGAAACATCGTGTGCGTCCGGAATGAACCGGAGAGGAGCGGTTTGCGCTTCCTTGAGCTGCAGCAATAGTGCGCGAGCTTGAGTGACAGTAAATCCGTAGGCCGGGGCCTGAGCAAGCACGCGCACAAATCCGAGCTCAGTAATGGAGCAACTCGCCAAGTTCAGCGAATCAGCAGATTGGACCCATGAAGCGAGGCGATCATGGAATTCATGGTTCATGAAGCCGAGAGCGACCAGAGCATTCACATCGAGCAAATAGATCATGGGAAGTTCACCAGCATCTCTTCAACTTCTTTGCTGCTTAACGTCGGTGCCTTCGGGCCTGCACTCAAAGCGGGCAATCCAGTAACCGGGTCCGTCACAAGTTTGACTCGGTGTGGCCGTTTCTTGCGCGGCGTCAACACGATTCTCCCACCTTCAATGTCAGCGTCCAGAGGATCACCCGCCCGAATATCGAGGCGGCGGCGTAGCGGCCCAGGAAGCACTACCTGCCCCTTAGTGGAAACTTTGGTCTGCATGGTAAGACAATCTTACCCCCATTCTGGCTGCTTTCGCAATCGACAATGGGCTTTAGCTGGCTTCGGCGGACATGCTGAGGCTGACGCCGGGGTGGGAATCAAGCTATGAAAACCGTACCACGGTGCTGTTTCAGCGGCGCAAGTAAAGGAAGAATGACAACCAGCGATCTCGAAATTCGAAATTGACCGCAAGTCCGCCTGGTGGAATAATCCTTGCCCTCGGCACGCAACCCAGTTCGTAGCTGGGTCTTTGGCCGATCTGTTCCTCCAGGAAGGGACCTCGTGAAGAGTTTGCGAATCGCCGTCCTTGCAGTCTTAATACCTATCTCATCTATGGTGGCCAGTTCTGCCAGTGGGCAAACCTACTCTGTCCTGTACAACTTTGATGATTTTCACGGTGCGAATCCCATGTGGCCGGGGATCATGGCCCAAGGGCGAGACGGTAGTTTGTACAGCACAACCTACCAGGGTGGGCCGTCCAACTCGGGAGTCATTTTCAAGATATCAACAGGAGGCGAACTCAGCTTGCTATACAGCTTCGAAGGCGCAGAAGGTAGCGCTCCAGCAAGCGGATTGATGCTCGCGCCGGATGGGACCTTCTACGGAACCACCTCATTTGGCGGCAATCACAATCGAGGCATCATCTTCAGATTGGCACCGGAGGGTAGCGGGACTATCCTCTACAACTTCTCGGGAGGACACGATGGTGGCGAACCTTACGCACCACCAATCGAGGGTACCGACGGAAGTTTCTATGGGGCCACAGCTTTCGGTGGCTTCGCGGCGGTTTACAAAATCACGCGCTCGGGGGAATTCACCTTGCTCGGGACACCGCCAGGACCTTCCACCTCTCCATTGTTGCAGGGGAGTGGTGGAAGTTTCTATGGCACAACTGTCACCGGCGGAAACCACAAGTGCGACCCGATCAGCGGTTGCGGAACGGTATTTAGAATGACACGCGACGGGATGGTGACGGGCGTTCACGCATTTGCCGGGACGGACGGCGCCTATCCCAATAGTCCTGTGATCGAAGGTAGTGACGGCAACCTGTACGGCACGGCCGTTCAGGGCGGTAGTAGCCTCGGGGGCGTCGTGTTTAAATTAAGCGCCCGAGGGAGTCTGACGATATTGCATAACTTTCGTGATGCCAGCTGTCCGAACGACGGCCAGTATCCGATAGCCGGCCTCATCCAAGCCAGCGACGGCAATTTTTATGGAGCTACCAGTAAGGGTGGTAAGACTGACGCTGGAGTCATTTTTGAGGTCGGTGCAGACGGCAGCTACTCCGTTTTATATGACTTCGACGGTGGCCATGGCTACGGGCCGGTGTCCAACCTCATCCAACACACCAACGGCAAGATTTATGGGATGACAAACCAGGGAGGAACCTCGAACTCTGGCGTGGTTTATAGCTTGGATCTTGGCCTTCCGCCATTTGTTGCACTGGCGCGAACCTGGGGCAGGGTTGGACAAGCGGGTGGAATCCTCGGACAGGGATTCACCGGGGCAACGAGCGTTTCCCTCAACGGCGTTCCCGCGCCTTTCAAGGTTGTATCTGACACTTACTTGACGGCAACCGTTCCGCCGGGTGCGACCTCGGGCTACGTAACCGTCACCACCCCAAGCGGCACACTCACGAGCAACAAGAAATTTATCGTGTTGCCGTGAGGTTCGGAGCTTACGTCCGACACGACCCATTCAACAATCATCAATCAAAAATGGACAATGGCTTTACCGCGTGTCGATCCCGAACCCCAAGATGGCTGTCACCTCAATCGCCTCGCTTCCGCGAAACACCGGACGGAACTTCCAACTGGACAGCGCCGCCAGTACCTTGGTGGTCAATTCATGCCCGCCCGGTTCCAGCACGCGTGGGTTGCGCAGCAGTCCGGAACGGTCCAGTATGCAGGAGATCACTAAGCGCGAAGGTCGCAGGTTCGCGGGCAGGTCTGCGCGAATGGCATGCGGGGCGACAAGATCTTCTCCGTAAGGATGCGCTGCAGAGGCTGGGTCAGAATATTCCAGAACCGCTGTTCCCAGCGTCGTCCCGATGTAGATGGTGTAAACCTTGTCACCCTTGAGTGTGCCGTAGAAATTGAATGCGCCGCCCGAGCGTGAACTGCCCACAATCGTGATGTCGGGCCCTTCGTGGCCCTTGGTCTGGGTCGATCGCCCCGGAACCGATGCCGATCCTCCGCCGTCCGCGCCAAAACTGGGAAGGGTAATGATGTTGCTGCCGCCGTGCACAGAAACGCCCGGGATCGGCGGCTTGCCGACGGTGCCGGTCCCCGCGCCGCCCGTGCCGGGATATGGCGAGATTCCGCTGCGGGCGATGGTGTCGGCGCCTGGTCCTGAGCCTGTGTTGGTAGCGCCCGGTCCCTCGCGAGACATGCCGCTTCCGGGGCCAGGTCCCAGGCCGATTCCCGTTCCACCGGTGCCGCTGCCGACACCCGGCTGGTCTCCCCCGTTTGGTGACAATGCCAGTGAGCCGCTTCCAGCGCCGCCCGGCATTCCGACTTTCGATCCCGGTTGGCTGGAAAGCACGATGCCGTTCCCGGCCATGCTCCCGCCCGTGTTACTGGGCGGGGCTGCCACCGAACCTACATCCATCGGTCCGCCCAATCCTTTGCCGCGGTTCCCGCGCCCCATGCCGGAAGCTGGACCTCCGCTAGAAACCGTCGGAGGTGGAGGAACCACAGTTGTCCCGCCTCCCAGCAATGCCGTGCCTTGCCCGCGAAGCGAACCACCGCTGACTTGCACCGGAGGCGCCACCACTCCGGGGTTTCCCAGACTTGCTACTGCGGCCCGTCCGGTTGCTGCCCCGTTAACCTGGATCGGGGGTGGGACGACGTTCGCACTGCCCATTCCATGCGGTGTGCCGCGTTCGGAAAACACGCCGCTGGCCTGCACGGTGGGCGGCACAATCTGCTGCAGGGTGCCGGGACCAAACCCCGGGCCGAGCGTTCTGACATCGCGCGTCACTTGCGTTGGCGGCGGTGCTACAACACTCGGCGCGGGCAGCGTGAGTTGGGAATGGAAATTCGTTATTTGTTCCGGTGCTGATACAGGTGGTGGCACCACGGCCACAACTTGGGATCCCGGTATGCGGACTGCATTCAGGTCGCGCTGCTGGCTGCTGGGACTGGGTGGAACCACGGCAGCGTTAATGGCTGGCACGGCTCTCCTCTTCTCGCCTTGAATTTCCGGTGCCGGGGGCACCACGGTTGTTGCCATAGGGGGAGCGCGCAGGGAAGGCTTCAGCCCTTCTGCGGGCGCTGGCCCCGGAAGCGGCTTATAGGCAAGCAGGTTGGCGACCGCCGTGTCGGAGCTCGGGAGGTTAAGTTTTGGGGCATCTACCAGTTTCTCGCGCAAGGTCTCGCCACGCGATACGCGGATCACCTGCGTACGGTGGTGAGCTTCGTGTCCACCCGACCGCCCGGAACGGCCTGCACGTGCGCCTCCGGTATCTTCGGTCTGTGGCAGCTCATCCCCGGAGAAATAAATGACGTCATACTTCGGAAACGTGGGGAGCGGCTTGGGAGTGAGGCTGGCGATCCGGGCTGGGAGTATGATCGCAGCCAACAGAAGCACCAGCTCAGCCGCCCAGCCGGCCAGCATCCCTCGGTAGGGGAACAGCTCGGTCCTGGCCTCGCCGGCCAGCGGTGCCGGAGATTTCGACAGCGCAGGCCGAATCGCCGTGCAGAATTCCTGCCACGGCGACGACCATTCCACCAGGAGTTTGAGCTCTCGGTTCATGCCGTTTCTGTCTTTACCACCTGCCCGATGGCGATCTCAATCTCATCGCCGATTGCCGTGCCGCTGGAGCGCAAGGTTTCTCCCGGTAGTTCCAGCACTGAAGCTGCGCGCAAGCTGACCCGCCCGATCCACCAGGGTCTTAGATTCTGCTCCACATGCACCACCCGGTTGTCGCCACCCAGGTAAACCACATCGATGGGGAACTTCATGGCAAAGGTATGGACCCCGCGGCATGGCACAATCCACAAGCCGTCTCCGGTGCAGAACCTCGTGGCGCTGGTGCACATCAGGCCGCGGAAGCGGGACCAATGGGTCCGCGCGACCGTCAAACGAGTGGCCAGATAGGCGTGGCGCGTTCGGTTGAACGCATAACCTGCGGAACCCGTTCCCGACATCATAAACCCTGGATTCACTTCCTGACCGGAGGATTTTTCACCGCGTCGCTTCAGGCATCAGCGTGCGAATCAGTTGGATCACCGCCGGCCCAAGCGTGACAAAGATAATCGAGGGGAGGACAAATAGTACGAGGGGGATAACCATCTTAATTGTGGTCTTGGCAGCTTGTTCTTCCGCTCTCTGCCGCCGCTCGGTGCGGAGCGAATCCGAATGCACGCGCAGCGCCTGCGCCACACTGGTACCGAAGCGGTCGGTCTGGATCAACGTGCCCACCAGCGAACGGATGTCATCCACGCCGGTACGCTCCACCAGATTGCGCAAAGCCTCGGCCCTGGGTTTGCCGGCGCGCATCTCCAAATTCACCAAGTGGAACTCTTCGCTGAGCTCCGGATGAGCGTGGTGCAGGTCCTGGCCCACCCGCATCAGGGCTTGGTCCAGCGCCAATCCTGCCTCAACGCAGATGACGGTGAGGTCCAGCGCGTCGGGCAGTGCCAGCTTGATGCGCTGCTGACGGTTCTGAATCAGCCGCTTCAGCACAAACCGGGGGAGGAAGAAGCCGAAAGCCGCAACGCTGATCATCAAGCCAGGCGAATTGAAGCCACTCGCTACCACGACCAGCCCGAATCCAAACAGCGCCGACGCCAATCGGCTCCCGGTGTACAAGGTCAGGTGCCGGGGGTCCCGATAGCCACCCTGAATCAGCCAGCGCCGGGTGCGTGAGACCTCTCCGGGAGACAAGGGAATCGCCTTGCTTAGGGGGTCGAGGGCGTGCTCGATGCGCTCACGGATCGCCGGTTTCTCCTGGGGTTTGGCGCGCTGCCAACCCAGTGCGCGCAAACGTGCCCCCAGCAGGGAAGAGGGCGCATAGGCCGCTGCCCCGAAGGAAAATATCGCCAGCGCCACGGTCAGAAATATGACGATCGTCAGAGCAAGGGCCATACGTTACACCTGAATCTGAATGATCCTCCGGATCACAAAATAACCGATGGTTTGCAGCACGATGCCGGCGACCACCAGGGTGTGGCCAATCGGGTCGGCAAACAACGGCAGGATGAACGACCGGTTCGTGGTCAGCATGACCACCACAATGACCGGGGGCAGTCCCATCAGGAGCATCATCGTCAAGCGTCCCTGGGCTGTGTACACGCGTACCTGCCGCATGATCTTGAATCGCTCCCGGATCACATAGGAGAGATTATCGAGAATCTCGGCCAGGTTGCCGCCCGTCTCACGTTGTAACATCACCGCGGTGACAAAGAATTTCACGTCCACCAGGGGCATGCGCTCGGTAAGATTGATCAGCGCATCGCGGACGGGCAAGCCGAACTTTTGTTCTTCAAAAAGCTTACGGAACTCGGAAGCCACCGGCTCAGCGATTTCGCTGGCGATGAGCTCGAGCGCCGTGGTAAAGGCGTGGCCGGCGCGCACCGCCCGGGCCAGTGTATCGATCGCGTCGGGGAACAGCTCTTCAAATTTCTGAAAGCGCTTGGTGCGACGATAGGAGGCGTAGGAATAAGGGATCACTCCTCCCACCACCACTCCCAGCATGACGAACAGCGAGGTCTGATTGGGAGGCAGCGGCCCGGACAGCAGCAGCCCCAGCACTCCCCCCACAACCCCAGTGATAACGCAAATGATCAACAGGTTCCCGGCGCGGACCTTCAGGTCCGCCTGTTCCAGAAAGTTCTGGAAATTCGTCATGCGCTCGGACCTGCGCAACAAGGTGTCCAGAGCGGGAATCTTGCTCAGCATCTCGTCGCGCAGCAAGGCCAGTTCTTCGTTGGGCTGTTGGTTTGCTTCCTTCTGTACGGTCGCCAGCCTTTCGCGCAGCAGACGGGCTTGCGCGCTGCGCTGGTCCACAAATGAGGCCGCAGCGAACACAGCCGCTGCCACGAGCACGAATACCAGGATGGCGATGACGATTAACATGGCAGGTGTACCGGGACGAAGGGCTTAGACCTCCATCCGGGAATCAAAGATCGCCGGACGCAGGCGGCAACCCCCGGTCGCCAGGCGATCGGCGAACTTAGGGCGGATCCCGCTGGCCCGGAAGTGGCCTCGGACTTTGCCAGTCTCATCGATACCGACGCGCTCAAACTCGAAGATCTGCTGCATGGCAACCGTTTCATCTTCCATGCCGGTGACTTCGGAGATCGAAATTACCTTGCGGGTGCCGTCGGAAAGACGGGCAATCTGGACCACCGCATGGATCGCGGAAGCGATCTGGTGGCGCATCGCCCGTTCCGGCAGGTTGAGGTTGGCCATGGAGAACATGTTCTCCAATCGGGCCAAGGCGTCGCGCGGGGAATTGGCGTGGACCGTGGTGAGCGAACCTTCATGGCCGGTATTCATGGCCTGCAGCATGTCAAAGGCTTCCTCGCCGCGCACCTCGCCTACCACAATGCGGTCGGGACGCATACGAAGGCTGTTGATCACTAATTGCCGCTGACGGACGGCGCCCTTGCCTTCGATGTTGGGCGGCCGGGTCTCCAAACGGACTACGTGCTCCTGTTTCAGTTGCAGTTCGGCCGCATCTTCGATGGTAACGATTCGCTCGGAGTTAGGAATGTAACCCGAAAGCACATTCAGCAGCGTGGTTTTGCCGGCTCCAGTACCTCCAGAAACCAACAGGTTCAGCCGTCCCTTCACCATGGCGGAAAGCAGCTCCAGCATCGGTTCGGTCAGCGTCTTGTTCTCGATCATGTTGCGGGCGGTCAGAGGATCGTGCCCGAAGCGCCGGATGGAGAGACAGGGTCCGTCAATTGCCAGCGGAGGAATAATTGCGTTCACGCGAGAGCCATCCGCCAGACGCGCATCCACCATCGGAGAAGACTCATCGACGCGCCGCCCCACTCGGGAGACGATTCGGTCGATGATCTGCATCAGGTGGGCATCATCTTTAAAGCTCAAACCTGTGGGCTCAATCTTGCCCGCCCGCTCCACATACACCCGGTCGTAACGGTTGACCAGGATGTCGGAGATCGTGGGATCTTTGAGCAGGGGTTCCAAGGGCCCAAGGCCGAAGATTTCGTCAAGAATCTCCCGCGACAACCGTTCCCGCTCCGCAAAGCTGAGGGGGACTGCCTCGCTGTTGACTGTGTTCCGGATGAGCAGCAGCACTTCATCGCGGGCGGCGTCACTCGGAGTGCGGCCGAGTTTTTCCAGGTCCAGCCGGTCGAGAATCTTGCGGTGCAGGTCCGCCTTGACCTGCTGGTACTCCGTCCTTTCGAAAGTCTGCAGATTTGCCATGCGTAAGTCCGAATAAACCTAGCTAGACTGTCTTAAACAGCGACCAGGCTTTGCGTTTCACATCCAGATCGTTCTCGGTCAAGCGTGCGGCCAGGCCCGTAAAGGACCGGGCAATCTCGGTGTGGTTCTGCTGCAGCAGTGGCACGCCGCGGTCAATTGCAGTCGACACCGCGAAGTACTGATTAGGAATTTTCCATAGCAGTTTGACGCCGGCTGCAGCTTCGGCGTCGCTCTCGCTGAACCCCGGTATCTTGCGGAAGCGATTCAGCACCAACTGCACCTTCTCACGGTTGCCACTCTCGCTGAGATACTGCTGGACGCGGGCCGCGCTCCATAAGGAGGCGACGTCGGTGTGCGCCACCATCAAAACCACTTGCGCCAGATTGGAGACCAATCGCGTGGTTGCATCCAGACGGGTGGAAGCGTCGACCACCACATAGCGAAAATGGCTGACCAACAGGTCGAACAATTTGGCGTACTCCGCGGTGGAAGGCTCGGCCGTCACCGGAGTTGTGGGGCCGGCCAGCAATTGCATTCCACCTCCGTGACGGGTCATGAAGCTCTCCAGCAGAGAACTGTCGAGACGGTGGAGGTTGCGAATTGCGTCCGCCATGGTGAACAACGGCTTCAGATTCAGATGCAGTGCGCAATGCCCAAGTTGGGCCACGTCGACCAACGCGGTATTTCCGTGGGAGGCTTGCAGCGCCAGCGCAAGATTGACCGCCACCGTGGTTGAGCCGCTGCCTCCCTTGGCATTGACGATGGTGAACATCTTGCCTCGCGACTCCTCACGGCGGCCCTTGCGCTGGGCGGTGGTAAGCCGGACGAAGGCTTCGAGGAGATCGGTTGTCGTACTGGGCCGCTCGACAAACTCTCGGGCCCCGGCGCGCATCGCATTCACAATCACCTGGGGCTGCGTCATGCTGCCAATCACAAACAGCGCGGAGTCTGGCAGTTCCTGGTGCAGGAGTTCGATCGAGCGCAGAGCTAGGCTAGGATTGTCGGCTGGGATATCCACCAGAACTACATCGGCGTTCGCACTCTGGATACGACGAACCACAGGGTCCGTCGAGGCCACGGGATAACTGGCACAAGTATGCACCGCATGCGCCACGCTCGTACCATCCACCAGGACTTGCAGGACGGTACGCTGTTCGCTGTCCGACGCGACGATCACCACGGAAAGCTCTGGCATGACGCTACGGTTACCTCTCCTCTGCTCGCTTCTGCAAACTCAAGTTGTACGCCGAACTAGTCGCCATCTCCCATCTCTACTTCCCACCACCCGATGGCTTCTGCGAATCAAACTTCCCCTTATCCAGGAAGGGCTGAGGATAACTGGGCCCAGCCGGGTTCTGTGTGCTCGGTGAAATGCGATGCACCGTGCACAACACCATCAACTCGGTCTTGCTTTTCTGCAAATTCTTGCTGCGGAACAGATTGCCCAGGATGGGAATATCGCCGAGTCCTGGGACCTTGCTGTAAAGGTCGGTTACGCGGTTATCCATGAGCCCGGCAATCACGAAGCTCTGTCCATCCTGCAACTCAAATTCAGTTTCCGCCTTACGCGTGCTCAGCGCGGGCACCGTAAAGCCCGAGATCGTCAACGCATTGGTGAAATCCAGTGTGCTGACCTCCGGCGCGACCTTCAGGTGAATGTTGCCGTTCGGCATGATGACCGGCGTAAACTGCAACTTCACACCAAAATCCTTGAACGAGATGGTCACCGATGCAAAGCCCTGCCCCGGCTGCACAATCGGGAAGGGGAACTGGCCGCCTGCCAGAAAGCTTGCTTCTTTTCCGTTCACGGCGATGAGATTTGGCTCGGCCAGGATCTGCAGCAGGTTTTTCTGCTGCAGCGCTTGGATCACCATGCCGAAATTGATGTCCGAGCGAAACAGAAACAGGTTCAGGGCATTGCTGACGTTGATGGTGGGCGGCGTGGAGGAAGTGGTGGTCGTGGTGGTGCCACCTGCCGTGGTGGTGCTTGCCGAAGAAGTGGAAATAGACTGTCCGCCAAATTGGCCGGTACTGAGCGTGCCCGTAGTGTGACCGGTACCCGGAGTGAAGTAGTTCGCCCCTAATTGCAGCACTGCGTTCCGGTCCACCTCGGCAAACTTGACTTCCAAAAGAACTTCTTGCGCGCCCACCGGACCGAAAGTCAGCACATTGACCACGTTCTTGGAATACGCATCCGCAATCATGCCGGCGCGTTTAGCCACGTCCTCAGTTGACACGTGACCCGACAACACAATCGCCGAGCGCGAAGGAGTAACCACGATCTGCTCCTCGGGGAACACGCGTTTCTCTTCTTCGGCGCAGGCGGTCACGTCGACGTCCACACGCAGGTCAAAACTGCGCGACCGATCCAGCTCATCCCAGATCAGTAGAGACACCTCCCCCGCCGAGCGGCCGTGCACCAGGATCTGGGTGGGTGAAACCACAATCGGATCGGCGATCGTTGCATCGGTCACGGAAACCCGCTTGAGGCGTTCGGTGGTATTAATCAAGATCGACTTGCCCACCATCACCCGCAACGGGGCGGTGCCTTGGGATTCTGCCGGTGGTACTTGAGCCTGCTCGGCTTGCAGGGCCCCTCCGGACGCAGGCGGCTGCTGCTGGCAGGTGGCCACGATCGAAACCCCAAGCAACACAGGCATGCCCAGTAGAGCCGCCCAGCGCTTGCAGGCTTGCACTTTTCGCTTCTCCCACCTACGGGAGCTGATCGACATGATATCTGTCCTCGGATCTCGACGTATGCTCAGAATTTTGTCTCTTCCTTCTTGTCTCCCTTGTAGACCTCCACGTTGAAAGCTGCAGGAATCGGGGGAGGAGCTACGACCGGGGCGTGTCTTGGCGCAGGCCGCGAAACCGGCGGCGGGGGCGAGGCAGCGCCGTAGAGCATTTGGGACCTCGCGGCGGTCAATTCTTCCTGCTTAGTATCCAGAGGGTTGCGCAGCGCCAACTGGATATGGCCCTGGTTACTGGCCAAAGTCAGTCTTTGCGCGTCGTCGGGGGACACCAGCAGGGTGATCACAGGAGTGGTTTGGGGCTCTCCCGCCGAGTTGCGCTCCAGTTTCTGACCGGTGGCAATCACGGCGACGTTCTTCAGCACCGTCGTGGTCTGCTGTTCACTCGATCCTTGCGGACTCCCGGTCAAGAGTACATCCACCCGCGTTCCAGGCAGCACAAAGCCAGAGACCGAGGTGGTGTCATTTACCCGGACCGAAACCGCGCGCATGCCTGGAGGGATCAGGGACGGCAATCCCGATCCCGAGTTCTCCCCCGCCAATTTGTTAGTGAGAATGAACTCTCCCCTGGCGATGGACTGCACCACGCCACGGCCCACCACTTTATTCGTAAAGTGGAAGACACCAGCGGGCAAATCAGTCGAGGGGAAATGCACAAACTTGATATCTTTTTCCTCGACTTTAGTTCCGACCTGTAGGTCAGTGGCGGCAACCAGAACATCCTCGCCTGGTGCAGAATGGGAGTTTCGGCCCGACTGCAGATTCCGGTAGACCACAAAACTCACGAAGGCACCCAGTGCCAGGGCGACGAACCCAATCATTAAGAGCCGGTTACGATTCATCACTACTCCTCACACTTGCGTCGCTAAATGCGGGTGACACGGTCCGGCAGGACCGGCACGGGACCGAACCACCGGCCACCGGGATAATAACCTCCCCTTCTGTCGCTCGATCCACGCGGGGTTGACCGCTACCTTCGGCCAGTCCCAGAACTCCGCAAAATCCGCGCCCTCTTGTGCTAACTCCAACAAGGCGAACCACGCCCTGAAGGCCGCGGTTCCGCCACCCTATTGCTGGATCGAGCTGGCGACGGAAGAAAAGACGTTGTTGGCGTTACTCCCGATAAGCCGTATCGTACCCACAACAATGACCAGGATTACCGCCAGCATCACCGCGTATTCGGCGATATCCTGTGCCTCGTCCTCCAACCAAAGCTGACGGATGTCTCGTATCATTTCTACCCTCCTTGGGGCGGCATTGCCGGAGGCTTACGCCCGACACGCGGGCGTTCCCGCCCAATGTTCCTTCCCTGTGCCGAATCAATAGTTTGGAAAGGGGAACTAGTCGCCTAGAACTTCCCCCGCCCATGATAACCCGAGGGGCTGCGCTTGGGGCTACAATTTATTGCACACTTGCCGCAAGAAGGTAACTTTCCGAGTGACTACGGTCATCCCCCTATGGGCCGCAAAAATCAGAGCACTAGCAACCGATTCGAGCCTCACACTCCTATTTTGACCGGATCAGGACCACTGCCTGACTGTCCGCAAAGACGGTCTGCCAATCCGGCATCGTTTTGAGCGCGATCACCAACGGGGCGTCAGGGGGGAGGACCACGGTGCGAACTCCCCAGGCTGCGAGCGGATCCCGCCAGGACTTGTCTTTCAGGTAGTAGCTGGAGGCGAAGCCATCCAGGAACGAGTCGCCGTAAACATCGGCCCGGCCATCGATATACACCGGATAGTCGGGATGAAGCTTCCAAATGAAATACCCGCCCCAGTTGTAGTGGTTTAGCAAGGGCCCGGGCGGACGATTGGCAGCGAGGTAGTTCACCGCAGCCGAGGGGAATTCCCGGATCTCAGTCTTGGCTTGCCCGCCGATCACGGAGCGGAGCCGCGCGACGGTAAAGACCGTCAGGCCGATCAATAGAAGCAGATTGAAGATCAATTTGGGGGTTGGCAGCGGCCGTGATCCGGCACCGAAAAGACCCGCCTTACCGGCTTTTTCCAACATGGCCTGAACCATCCCGCTGAGGATTGGAATTGCCACGAGCATGTAGATCGGTATGTGGCGCACCGAACGCAGGGCCATGTAGGTTGCCGCCGTGAGCAGCAACAGTTCCCTCGGGCGCAAGCGCCGCGGCGAGAGAGCCGGAAGCACCAAGGTCAACAGCATCATGAAGAGTGTGGGCAGGTAGCGATGTTGGTGGAAGTCCGGGGAGAGCCACTCCCCGATGTAGACCTGCATGGCCCGCGAGTGAAGGGTCTCAAGGGGATACCAATACATCCGAGTGCCGTACGGGTTTAGAGGAATCACCGCGATGCACGCAGTTAGGACCAAGGCCAGCCTGCGAAATCTTGCATTCGAGTGCGAGGAATCTCTGTAGCCGAACGCCAGATCCAGCGCGTCCCCAACCAGAAAAAGCACCAGGAGTGCGATGCCTAATGCATACCCCGCATGGAGGTTCACCCAAAGCAGCAGCAGAGGCGGTGTGCACCACAGCAGATTCGGACGCGCGTATGAGCGGTCAAGAATCAGCAGAAAAACACTGGCCAGCAGCAGAGTCAGCACTTGTGGGCGAACACCCCAGCAGGGGACTGAGGCCAGCGCACCCCAAACCGTGATCAGACCGGCCACATAGGGACGACCCGGGCACCGCAAGAAAGCAGTCAGAAATGCTGCCGCGGTGATTGCCCCAAATGCCGCGACCAACCCTCCCCAGCCCGCCACCCGATACAGACTGAAGATCACGAGTTGAGAGAGCCATTCATGATCGACCCAGGGTTGCCCGAACTTCGTGAACGAATAGGGGTCACTGTGGAAGACGGTGTGATTCTGGAGTATCAGTTGTCCAGTGCGCAGGTGCCACCAAACGTCAGGATCAGTCACGACGCGCGCCGCCATGGTGAATAGGCCCAGTGCCAGAATGATCACAAACAGCCGACGAGTTTCGAGGAGTGTTGAACCCACAATAGTGGATAATAGCGCGCCAGAGGGACTTCAGAACTTGGCAAAGTCGCTTCCGACCACCATGGGACACGCGGAGGTTGCCACAACCAGCCAGAGATGGGACAAGCGCAGAGCGTTCCTGCTCATCTTCTTGGCAGCTATGGTGGGTTTGAACGGGTTCTTCGCGTGGCGCGTCAAAGACCTCATGCGGCAAGGCTATCCCGACTTCACAAGTCTCTATTGCGCTGGAAAGACGGTGCGCCTGGGTCTTGCAGACCATCTGTACGACGACCGTGCACAGGCTGAGGTTCAGCAAACTTTCGTCGCTGAAGGGCGCATTCGGACTGGCTTACTACCCTACATGCGTCCGCCCTTCGAAGCACTCCTGTTCGCTCCCATGACGAAATTGTCTTACTCGACAGCATTCTTGCTGTGGGACGCCCTCAACCTGCTGGTTCTGATCGGACTTCCGTTCCTGCTGAGGCCATATGTTGAACTGCTGCAGCGGACTTCTCCGCTGTGGTGTTTACTAGGGTCGCTGGCGTTCTTTCCCGTGGCGGTGGCGTTGGTAGAAGGCCAGGACACGATTCTTCTCCTTTTGTTATTCGCTTGCGCTTATGTAGCAATGAAAAGGAAGGAGGATCTCATCGCAGGTTGCTGGCTCGGACTCGGGATGTTTCGTTTTCATCTCATCTTGCCGGTAGTGCTGGTCTTGGTGTTGCGCAAACAGTATCGGGCCGTCTACGGTTGGATCCTGGTTACGGTTGCACTGGTGTTGACCTCTATCGGCATGGTGGGTTGGCATGGGGCTCTCGGCTACCCCGAATACCTCTGGCGTGTGGAAACGGCGCTGTATGGGAAAACCTTGCTGCCCGGGGCTATGCCCACCCTGCGAGGTCTGATCGACACTCTGCTCTCCGCACATTTCCCGAAGACCATCACTCACGGTTTGACCGCCGTGTTGTCGGCAGTTCTTGTCTATTCCGTGGCAACAGCGGGGAAGGCCGAGGACGGTGAAGCAAGTACAGATTTGCGCTTTTCTCTCTACGTGTTGCTAGCGATTCTTGTGAGTTACCACTCTTTTGTTTACGACATGCCCCTGTTGCTCCTGGCGGTGGTGCTGTCGGTGAATCATGCCGCCCAGAGCCCAATGAACGGGAAGTGGAGCCGTATCCTCTGGTACGGGCCCATCCTGCTGATGTTTCTGGGCCCTCTGCAAATGCTTCTCGCGCTGCAATACAAACGGGTTTCTCTGCTAGCAGTCGTTTTGTTGTTCTGGTTTTGGAACGTGAGAAGGGAGATGCGGCGTCTGAGTTCCGCGCCTGCTCGGCAGTTGCGCCCCTAACATTCCCGGTCTCAACTTCCGTTCGATGGTTGCTGAATGGGAAGCCTTTGGATCTCCGCATAGGTCAGTCCAAAAAGCATGAGGACTGGAATGCAGATATAGGTGTACAGGTTTTCATTCAGCAGCCACAAGTAGAGCGGTGGCAAGAAGAGAATTCCCAAGGTCCCCAAAAAGGCGAGCCGCAAGTTGCGGGGAAGATCAGTGCGGGTCAGAACATGAGTTAGCACCAGCGCCATGGGTAGCAGCAGAATGGTGAGATCGTGCGGGCTCAGATGATAGCTGACCAGAACCGCCGCGATTACTGCGTTCGCAAATGCCAGATTGCGGATTTGCTGTCCAGATCGCGCGAATGCGGTACAGCCGCGCACGGCAAGCCAAAGAACTAGGAGTGAAGTGCTAATGGTCAGGATCATTGCAAGGTGAGTCATGTCTGGAAAGAGCAGACCGAACAGCCCGCGAAGATTTGCCATTTGCTGGTTGTGAATTCCCGCCATCGGCAAACTACTCAGGGAAACCAGGAAACGCGGATATTCGACCAGGAATGCCCAACCAGAGATCTTGGCGGAAATCAGCAGCAAGGCCAATGCCACGGACGCAAAGCCAGTCAGGAGCCTCTTGCTCGTACCAAAGAGCAAGGGAAGGAAAGCGGCAAGAACGAGGTGAAACTTGAAGAGCCCGCATGCGAGGAGACAGCCGGCAGCAAACTCCCGCTTGTTGCGCAGTGCCGCGAACGCCGAGGTGAACAGCAGCAGCAAGAGCACGGCATCCTGCCCCTGCAACAGATTCAACAGAACCGGCGGGAACAGAAATATGAACGGCAGAAGAACTCGCCAGCTCCACTTCGCAATCGCGTAGGGCGCCACCAATTTCGCCACTATGACCAGAAGTACGACGTTCAGCCCGCACCAGAGCTGATATGCGCGATAAAGTGGCCAAATTGAAAACGGCAGGTAGAGGAGTGTCTCCACCGGAGGGTGAATGAAATAAGTACCCAGGCGACCTGAGTATCGCGCCAGATATTCGTCTTGAGCCCCAACCTTGTAGAGTTCATGGCCGCGCCCCTCTTGGACGATCCTCGCAGCCGAATAAAAATCTGGAAAGTCGGTCCCCTTGAGTCGGTCGGGGGAGTACCGCGTGAACCAGGCCAGAAACGTGAGCAAGGCCAGCAACAAAAGCAAGTTGTTTACAAGCGCGCGATTCTGCGAGGTTGCCATTGTTCTAGCCCGGCGCGGGCCCAGTCCCGCCGCAGTGTACCGGAGGGCGTGCTCGCATGCACTCCAATTCTGCGATTCGCGCTTTGGCGTCCGCTTGCATTCCCCTTGCGCCCGCGGTAGGCTTGCCGGACACGTTTGGGAGGATGCGATGAACTTGAAGATCGAGACACGCCAGGCCGATGGGGTCACGATCGTCATGTGCCAAGGGCGGATCGTGTTCGGCGATGAAGCCACCGCGCTGCGCGAGAACCTGAAGCAGGTCTTGGGCTCGACGCGGCAAATTGTGTTGAACCTCTCCGGGGTGAGCTATATCGACAGTGGTGGCCTCGGGACCCTAGTTGGGGTGTACTCTTCGGCACGCGCTTCCGGTGCGGACATCAAACTTACCGGGCTGGGCCAGCGCCTGCGGGACGTCCTGCAGATTACCAAACTGGCGACGGTGTTCGAGGTCTACGACACCGAGCAACTGGCGATTGCCGCCTTTCAACGCGGAAATGCCTAAGGTTTGGGCTGCCTTCTTGACTTCAAGCCGCCGCCCTCAACAAAATCCGTTTCGCCTCTTCCCACCGCCGTCCAATACTGGCATTATTCTCTTGACGCCTCCAGCGGTTCGAAGTGGCGTCCAGGCGCCACATGGGCTTCCAGACCATCGTCAGTCACCCGTCGGAATCAGGTTCGGGAGTCTTTCCCACCCTGGTGTTCGTTCAAGGCAACGAGCAACGCATCATCAATCTTGACCACAGCCCGTTCAGCGTAGGCCGGAAAGTGGACAAAGACCTGGTGATTGCCGACCCACGCGTCTCCCGCGACCACGCCGTCATCGTTTCCGAGGCCGGCCAGTTCAGCGTGGTGGACCAGGGCAGCAAGCACGGCACCTTCGTCAACGGTGAACGCGTGCAGCGCAAGATCCTGGAGCGCAACGACCGTCTGGAGTTCGGCGTACGCGAAGTCGCCTACATCATCTTCAACCCGCAGCATACGACCACCAATTCCGCCCGGGAATTCCTCAGCCAGATTTCCGGGATGCACATCTCGGACGAGACCACCGATCTGGAGAAGCTGATTCTCTTCCTGGAAGCTGCCCGCAAGCTGAACACGGTCGGTGTGCTCGACGAGATTCTGATGACCTTGCTGGATGTGACCCTCAAGCTCACCCGGGCGGAACGCGCTTACGTGTTCATGAAGAACGATGCCGGGGAGTTGCAGCTGGCGGCGGGACGAAATTCCAAGGGGGAGCCACTGCTTGAGGACACGACCATCTCGCACTCGATCCTCGAGGACGCCCTCAAGTCCAATTCTGAGTTCGTGCTCACCGATACCAGCCGATCGCTCGACCTCAGCGGGCGCAAGAGTATTGTGGCCTACGACCTGCGCACGGTGATCTGCGTTCCCCTGCGCAAGCCACAGGTGCAGACGGCGCGCGACACCGATGCCCCGGCCCCGGCAGTTTCGGCGGAAGCGATGGGCGCGTTGTACGTGGATTCCCGCTTCGCCTCGCGTGACATCTCCAGCGTCAGCCACGATATTCTTCACGCCATCGCAACCGAAGCGGCTTCGCTCATCGAGAATGCCCGCCTGGTGCAGGCCGAAGAGTCCTCCCGCCGCTATCAGCAGGAACTTTCGATTGCCGCCTCCATCCAGCAGCGGCTCATGGCGGTAACCATCCCCGAGGTGCCGTTTGCGCGGCTGAGCGGGAGAAACCTCTCCTGTAAAGAAATCGGCGGCGATTTCTTCGATGCGGTTGAAACCGACCAGGGC
>JAIQFW010000276.1 GCA_020073105.1 Terriglobia bacterium | reverse complement strand
CCAAATTCCGGCAGGAGAATTTTCTCGGTATGAATGCCAGCGACTATGGTGGCGGCACGCCGATCGTTGACGTCTGGCGCCGCGATGTTGGCCTCGCAGTGGGACACGTGGACCCGCGGCCAAGGCTGGTTTCTCTGCCTGCGTCGATGCCGGATTCCGGTCATGCCAAGATCGCCGTGGATTATCGGCATGCCAGCATGCTGGATCCCGGAGAGAGTCTTCTTACATTCCGTACTTTTGTGGCCGTTCACCAAGGAGACTACTTCCGTACTTTGGCCGACTACCGGCGGTTCATGATGAAGAAGCAGGGCTTCCAGACACCCGCGACGCCGGACAGCGCGTTTGGCGCAATCTGGTGCGCGTGGGGATACGGTCGGACGGTTCAGCCCAAGCAGGTGATTGACACGCTGCCGACGGTCAAGCGCTTAGGATTCGCCTGGGTCACACTCGACGATGGATGGCAGAACAATGTAGGCGATTGGGCCCTCGGTCCCAAGAAGTTTCCCCGCGGGGACACGGATATGAAAGCTCTTGTTGACCGCATCCACCAGGAGGGTTTTCGGGCCCAGCTCTGGTGGTCTCCGCTCAGCGCTGTACCGAACTCTGAACTGCTGAAGGATCACCCTGACTACGAATTGCAGAATCGCGATGGTTCCAAACGAAAGATTTCCTGGTGGAATTCTTACTATCTCTGTCCGGCGGACCGACGGGTGGTGGAGTACCACAAGGCTCTGGTGCGGAAGATATTGCTGGATTGGGGTTTCGATGGCCTGAAGCTGGACGGCCAGCATATGAACGGCGTTCCGGCATGCTACAACCCCGCTCACCACCACGAACGGCCGGAGGAATCTGTTGAGGCCTTACCGGACTTCTTCCGCGAGATCTACGAAACCGCGCAAACGGTGAAGCCCGGGGCGTTGGTGGAGTTCTGCCCTTGCGGCACCGCGTATTCCTTCTTCACCATGCCGCATTTCAATATGTCCGTTGCCTCCGACCCCGGAAGTTCGTTCCAGGTCCGCTCCAAGGCTAAAACGTTAAAAGCTCTGATGGGAGACTCTATCCCGTTCTTCGGCGATCACGTCGAACTGAGCGATGGAGGAGACGACTTCGCTTCCACGGTTGGGGTCGGCGGTGTCGTGGGAACGCAGTTTGTCCTCCCTTCGCTGGCGGAGAAGCGAAGTAAGTCTGATTTGACGGCGTCGCGCGAAAAAGAGTTCGAAACCTGGCTCCGCATCTATCGTGAAAAGATGCTCTCGCAAGGCCAATATCTCGGGCAACTCTACGACATTGGTTTTGATCTGCCCGAGACACACGTCATCCGTAAGCAGCAGACTCTGTACTACGCTTTTTACGCCAAGCATTGGAAGGGGCCCGTTGAGCTTCGCGGCCTGGAAGCCCGAACCTATGACGTGGTTGACTACGTCAACGGAACGAAGCTTGGAACAGTATCGGGACACAATGCCCACCTGACGGTTGAGTTCGAAAAACATCTGCTTTTGGAAGCGCGGCCACAATGAATTGCCGAGCGGGCAACTCCTTGCCCGAGGAGTTGGCGATGAAGATGTTACGGTTCGGTGCAGTCCTGCTGCTTTTTTGCGGAATAGCGTTTGCTTCGACCGCGTCGTTCACGCAACCCCGGTTGGCAATCTTTCTGAGCAAGACCAGCTACCACCACGCGTGGGAAACGAGTCAACTAGCCGGACACGGCTGGGTCGGCATTGCTACGCTGGCGGGGATTCCGTACGACACACTCTTTGTAGAGGAAATGCCCGGTGACCCGGAACTGTCGAAGTACTCCACGCTCGTATTCGCCCAGGCGACGCTGGTGGATGACGCGACGTACTCAGAGATCGTCGTTCGCTTGCGCGCTTATCTTGCGGGCAACCACAGCGTGATCCTCGACGGACCGCTCGCCACCAAAGACGAGTACGACAAAGAGCGCGATCACCACGCTCTCGATGATCTGCTCGGACTGGAATACAAAGGACTGCAGGGCGGAACCGAACACCGAATTCGAGTCACGTCAAATGATCACTATGGGACGCGTGGATTCGAGGTGTCGCAGTTCCTAACGCCGGTGCTCGCGTCCGCCACGAATGTGCTGCAGCCGAGATCCGGCGGAGCGGTACTACTGGTCTCGACCAATGGCCAGCAGAGCTTTCCGTACCTTTCCTGCGTAACGCGGGGGAGTAGCCGCGTTATTCTCGTCAGTGACTTTGGAACCTCAGCAGGCGCGGGGACCTTTTTTCGCAATGACCCGCCACAGGTCATCTATGCGAACCAACTCTGGAACGCAATGATCCGCGCGGTTCAATGGGCTTCCTATGGCGACGTGGACGTCCCGTTTCCTGCTCCGCAGGTATCCAATGCCAACCTGACCGCCGTCGTGCGCTTTGATGGAGACAATAGCGGCGACCTCAACTACCAACTCAAGACGCTCAATTTTTTAACCGGCGTTGCGCAGGATACCGGAGTCGTGCCGCTTTACACCTGGGTATCCAGCTTCGTGAAGAAGGCAGGTTGGGACAAATTAGCGCCGCTTGGCAAGCGCCTAGAGAACCTCGGGGGCGAGATCGGAACTCACAGCAAGTTTCACGAAATCGATCGAAAGATGACCCCAGACCGCTGGCGGGAAGAACTCGACGGGTCGGTCGAGGAAATCGAGCAGAACATGCGAGCGCAGGGTTTTCCGATTCGCAAGATTCAGTCCATGATCAATCCTGGCGACACGATTCCGATGGAGGACTACGGTGAAGTAGCTGGGCGCTTCTCGTTCTACATGACCCATGGCCTGGAGCAGAGCGTGCCGCTGGGTTTTGGCAACATGACCTGGTTTACCGGTGCGAACAAGGATTTTGTTCTGCTCGAGAATTCTCCTCATCCGGACTACCAGTGGTTCTACGATCCGACTTGGAGCTATACGACAGCTCAGATTACCGCCAACGAAGAAGCCATCTTCGACCACATGTTTCACAATGTCGGGCGTGGTGTGATCTTCAACGAGATGTGGCACGACTACTCGATCTCGTCCGCGCCCGTCAATGAAGGCAAGGACAAGCGCATCACCAATCAGAACAACTTCCCATTCTACGAGGCAATGGAAACGAAGTTTGGTACGCTTCCGATCTATTGCCCGGAGCCGCAGGAACTCGCGCAAAAACTGCGTGCGATGGCGCAATGGAACTACTCATGGAAAGCATCGGACGACACCATCGAGATGACGCTCGACCTCTCGAGTCTGCGCCGAAATGATACTGCGGAATTTCTGGGTGGCATGGGAGTCCGTGTTGAGAACACCGGGAAGTTCATCCAGTCGGTCCTGATCGATGGACGCGTGCATCCCGCCTTTGATGACCGGCTGTTGATTCTGCCGAATCTCGCACCGGGGAATAAGCACTCCATAACAATCAAGCTGGGTGCTCAACCAACAAGGGCGACTCATCTGGCTTACGTGTCGAAGCTAGTGACCGAGGCGACGTTGACGCCCGGGGGCCTGGCCTTCAATGTAAAAGCGAGATCGAAGGCCAGATTCGCTGTTGCAGTTGCCGAGCCAGCAATCGCACTGAATGCCGACTGGCAGGAGTGGGACGACAGCGACGGTCACATCAAGGGGTTCGTGCGCTCCGACCGTCGGATTCAATTGGTAAAGGTATCGACTTCCGGATTTCATATGACGCGCGCAAACCTGCCAATCCTCGCGGCGAATGAGAAGCCCGGCACGTTGGCATTGCGACTGGCGGCGCCGAGCCCGGAAGCGCCGCAGGTTAACTTGCGATCGGACCGACAGTTGCGTCGAGCGACACTGGGCGGCCAAGATCTGAGAATAAGAAATATCGGCCGGACGTATGAGTTGGAACTCCCCCCTTTCACGAAAGAATCAGAACTAATTCTCTATTTTCAGGAAGCGCACCGTTGAGTGAGTCCGCAGCGCATAACCGTCGCGCAGTTCTGATCGATCCGCGAGCTCTTTGTCTTGCGTACCGGGTCTTGCGCGCCGGCATGATCTGCGTTCATGA
>JAIQFW010000079.1 GCA_020073105.1 Terriglobia bacterium | reverse complement strand
AGCGCCTGGGAGTGGGCTCGCGGCACCTTCGCCGTCTTTTCCTGCAGCATCTGGGCGCGACTCCCATCTCCGTGGCTCATACCCGCCGCCTGCACTTTGCCAAGAAGCTCATCGACGAGACGAGCCTGCCGATGGGCCAGGTTGCCTTGGCGTCCGGCTTCGGCAGCGTGCGGCGGTTCAATGCCGGCATCCGCAAGGTCTATCAGAGAACGCCGACTCAGATCCGGCGTCTGGCGCGGCAGACCGTGACCCAGCCGGAGAACCAGTACCTTTTTCGTCTGCGTTTTCGCCCGCCGTATCACTGGACGGGCATGCTGAACTTTCTGGCGGCTCGCGCTACGCCCGGCGTCGAGGTCGTCGAGGATGGCGTTTATCGCCGGTCCATTTCCATGAACGGTCGCCAGGGTTGTTTTGCGGTGTTGCTGGATGAAGGCAACAGCGCTCTTACCGTGCGGGTCCAGTTTGACGATCCCCGCTCGCTCTTCTTCATCACCGAGCGAATCCGAGCCATGTTCGATCTGAATGCTGACTGGGCAGCGATCGCAGGAAGCTTCCGAACCGACCAAGCATTGGCGGGCCGGCTCGAGACTGCTCCAGGGTTGCGGGTGCCGGGTTGCTGGAATGGCTTCGAACTTGCCGTGCGGGCCATTCTCGGGCAGCAGGTCAGCGTCAAGGGGGCCACATCTCTGGCGGGGCGGATTGCGAGAACCTTCGGGCAGCCGTTCGCCCCGGGAAGTGGCCTCACCCATCTTTTTCCCGCGCCTGAGATTCTTGCCGATGCTGACGTTGCCAGCATTGGCCTGCCCAAGGCTCGGGGCGAGACCATTCGGGCTCTGGCGCGTGCCGTGTGCGATGGACAGATCAAGTTTGAGGGAATCCTGGATTCAGAAGCCTTTCTGACGCATCTGTGTGAAATTCCTGGTATTGGGAGGTGGACCGCGCAATACGTTGCCATGCGGGCGCTAGGGGAACCTGATGCGTTTCCTTCGGGCGACCTCGGCCTGCTGCGAGCCCTCGGTGTGGACAATCCGCGTGAGCTTGAAAAGCGCGCTGAAGCTTGGCGGCCCTGGCGGGCTTATGCCGCCATGTATCTATGGAGCGTCCCCGGGGGGAGCAAAGATCGTGGAAACATGGCGACCCACGGAGTGCCGCCCCACAGGGCACAGCTCAGCAGTCCTGTGTCTCGCATCTAATCTTGATCCGCGACACGCAGATACTCAAGTTAGCTGACCCATCGATGCTGCCGCTGGGGGGGCGGCCCGGCGGGTTGCTCTTACTTTTACCCCGAGAGGCAGTGTCCTGCCCTCGTCCGGGCCTACCCTCTATTCCGGGTCAGCCGGATCGTTGAACAGCACCGTCAGCTTGATGCTGCCATGCCCAAACTGCGGGAAGTTCTGTTTGGTAGGGTCCGCGGGATCGAGGTTTGAAGCGGTATCGTCCGGCGGAAACAGGACCAGCGAGTTCAAGAAAGCAAGCAAGCTGTTCACGCGGTTGAAGCTCAGGGCAGCAAATGTATCGCGGGAGGCCTGCGCTTCTCCGCCATGGCGCAGAATGACATCGGTCAGACTGTTGCTGCGCCCGTCATGTCCGTACGGTCCCGTCGTACCCACTCCCCATAGAGGCCTCGTCAGGAACTGGGTCTGGATTGTCCCATCCCAGTTGCGCTCATAAAAGTTCGGCCCCAGATCGTGGCGCTTGAAGTCGGCGAAGATGTCCTTCACCACAAATGAATTTCCCAGAGGCAGCTTCAAAGGGGGATAGCCGCTGCCGTCGTTGATTTCCTGGTAGATGGGCATCGCGGTGGCGAACAGGCTGTTGAAAACGCCGTTTACGGGATCGTAAACGGTTTCCACATCGGCAACCCGGCGGTCGTGGTTGATGGTCAGGTCGGCCATGTGGCAGGACGAGCACCCGATTTTGGTGAATACCTGGCGGCCGGCGTCGGTCACGCTGTTTTGCTGACCGTGCGCGGGTTTGAAGTAGTTCAACAAATAGAATTCGAGATGGTCCACCGTTGCCGCATCCACTTCATTGCCATTCTCCGGGTCAGGAGGTGAGGGCGGCTTGATCTTGTCCTTGGATCCGTCGAGAACCATGCCGGCAGGTGTGACCACGCGGCCGCCGGAACTGGCGGCCAACAGGTCGGGATCAGCGGACGCCTCCATTCCCATCTCGGCGTGCGACGCACCCACGATGAACTCCCGAATCGAAATCGTCGAGCCTTCGGCAAAGAAAGGCTTGACCCGCAGGTCGGGATCGACCCCGGACACCTTGGAAGTATCGACCGATCCATCGGGATTCGCCGTGATGCTGCCATACTGGATTCCCTTGCTGAACAACTTCTTGGTGACTGGGTGGTGCCGCTGTTCGGCTTGCGCGATCGCCAGGTCGCGTATCGCGCGTAAATCGGTGGTAATCTCATCCGCCAGCATCTCCTTCAGTCCCAGACCAAAAAGGTGGCCGGCATCGCGGCTGTCGGGCCGGGTGTCTACGTTTCCTCCGACGCCGGCTGAACCTCGTGGACGGCCATGGCATGAAGCGCAACTGTCACTCAGGCCAGCGCCAATGGCGTTGTCGCTGTTGATGTCACCCGAGCCATCCCCCTCGTTCGGGCCCTGACCCTGAACGCGGGTAAACTTGCGCTGGAACAACTGACGTCCGCGCCGGACCGAACGATAGGGGTCCCGGTTGATGATGAAGATGGATGAGCCGGGAGTCATCACGTCGCCACGCCCTGCCCCGATCTCATCCTGCAAAGACTTGTTGATGCCCGCCATGGCGGTGCTGGGTGCCTGGGTGTTGTCGATCAACTGGGCCTGTGCCGCCGCTGCAAGGAGCAGTAGCCCAAACAGAAGGTCGAGAACTAAGTTCGTGGTGCGTCGCTTCATAGAATTGCCCTCCCCACTTCCGCGCCGCATGGTGCCTCAACCCTTGCCTCCTGGCAATAGCCAAGAACTTAGCGTTCTATTGACTTTGTATTAGCGCCTACTCTGTTGATAAAAAGTAAGTTGTCACGAAATCGTCAAATCGATGTAAAATCCCGACCAGCTTTTGGGGTGAATTGCTGTGGTATCTAGACCCGTCGTAACTCCGGATTCCATCCGATTTGGGGAAGATTTCGAACTCAACCTGCGCGCCTACGAACTGCGCTGCGCGGGAATCCCCCTAAAGCTCAAGCCCATCCCCATGGAGTTACTGCTTTTCCTGATTGAACGCCGAGGGGAGCTGGTGACTCGGGATCAAATCGTTGAGCGTATCTGGGGAAAAGGCGTTTTTCTGGATACTGACAACAGCATCAATGGCGCGATCAGCAAGATCCGCCAGGTGCTGCGGGACGACGCCGAGCAGCCCCGTTACGTACAAACCGTTACGGGGAGAGGCTATCGCTTCGTTGCGTCGGTAGTTGAAGTCGGTGCTGTGCCGCAGACAGAGACTGGCGCTCCAGCGCAGCCTCCGGCCGCCGAGAGCCTCGTCGGCAAGAAGGTTTCCCATTACAGGGTGCTCCATGTTCTGGGCGGTGGAGGCATGGGGGTGGTGTATAAGGCTGAAGATCTAAAACTGGGACGCCAGGTGGCGCTGAAGTTCCTGCCGAGCGAACTGGCAACCGATCCGAGGTCTTTTGCGCGTTTCGAACGAGAGGCGCGCGCCGCGTCGGCTTTGGATCATCCCAACATCTGTTCTATCTACCAACTGGGAGATCATGAAGGCCAGCCATTCATCGTCATGCAGTTGCTGGAGGGACAGACGTTACGCGAGTGGATTCAGACGGCAGCGGACCAGGGCACGACCGCGCGGGTGAGCCAAATGCTCGATCTCGCCATCCAGATCACTGACGGTCTGTCCGCGGCCCACGATAAGGGCATCATTCACCGCGATATCAAACCGGCGAACATCTTTATCACCAACCGTGGGCAGGCCAAGATTCTGGATTTCGGGGTGGCCAAGTTCCTCGAGGGGCAGGAGATCCCTCCCGAACGCGTTCCTTCCGAAACTGCGCAGTCGGCCAACCCCACCTTGACCCTCACTGGCGGCTCGATGGGAACTCCGTTCTATCTGTCGCCGGAACAAGTTCGAGGCGAGAAGCTGGATGCGCGTACGGACTTGTTCTCGTTTGGATTGGTTCTGCATGAGATGGCCACCGGACAGCGCGCTTTTTCCGGTAACACCGCCACGGTGATTCGTGATGCCGTGGTCAACGCACCCGCGGTGCCGGTAAGGCAGTTGGACCCCGATATTCCCCCTGAGCTGGAAGAAATTGTCAACAAGACGCTGGAGAAGGACCCCAACCGGCGATACCAGTCCGCTGGCGAATTGCGGGCCGATCTGGAGAGGCTGCGTGCCCGATCGGCTCGAAGTGTCCCCCGGCTACGACGCGTCTGGCCTTGGTTTGCAGCGGGTGCCGCAGTCATCGCCGCTGTGCTTTTTGCGATAAGCACTGGCGGACTTCGGGAGTGGGTGCTTCATCGTGCGCAATCAGGTTCGGTGGCCACTGACGTCAAGCTACGCCCCTCGATCGCCGTGCTGGGTTTCAAGAATCTGTCCGGCAAGACCGAAGAGGCCTGGATTTCAACTGCGCTGGAAGAAATGTTGGGTTCCGAGTTGGCGGCCGGGCAGCAGTTGCGCGTTGTTCCAAGCGAGAATGTGGCACAGATGAGAGTTGATCTGGCGCTGCCCGCGGCGGAAAGCTACAGCCAGGACACTCTGAAAAAAATTCACAGCCATCTGAGCACCGATATGGTGGTCCTCGGCTCGTACCTGGCCCTCGGGCAAGACTCTGGAGGAAAAGTCCGGATTGATCTACAGTTGCAGGACACCCAAACCGGAGACACCATTGTTGTCGTCTCACAAGACGGAACCAAGGCCGATCTGGCTGACTTGGTCTCGCGTGGGGGCGCCAGCCTGCGGCAGAAGCTGGGCATCGGGGAGGTCTCGGCCGACGATGTGCACCAGATACGCGCTGCCATTCCCGCGAATCCGGAAGCAGCTCGCCTGTATGCGGAGGGCTTGGCTAAACTGCAATCTTTCGACGCGTTGGCCGCGCGCGATCTTTTGGAAAGAGCCATTGCCGCCGATCCGAATCACGCACTCTCGCACTCTGCCCTGGCGGAGTGCTGGTCGGCGCTGGGCTACGATGTTAAGGCCCAAGAGGAGGCGAAAAAAGCCTTTGACCTGTCTGCCCCGGTATCCCGCGAAGACCGTCTCTCGATCGAGGCCCGCTATCGCCAACTGATGCATGACTACCCCGCCGCCATTGAGATCTATCGCACGCTCTACAATTTCTTCCCCGATAGCCTGGATTACGGCTTACGCCTGGCAAATGCACAGAACGCGCCCGGGCAGTCCCAGGATGCTCTGGTGACGGTGTCGCGGCTCCACAATTTGCCCCAGCCCCAGAGCAGTGATGCCCGCATTGACCTGACGGAGGCGAAAACCGCAGAACAACTGAGCGATTACAAACACGAGCAGCAAGCCGCCGCTTTAGCCGGCACCAAGGGCCAGGCCCAAGGGGCAAGGCTGATCCAGGCGTCCGCTCGACTAGCCGAAGGATTTGCGTGGGATCACTTGGGCGACACCGCGAAGTCTTTGACCCTGCTTGCCGAAGCCCGCAAGCTGTCGCAAGGCGTAAACCCCCACACCGCAGCCTTGGCGGAGTTGTACATGGGCCACGTTCTCTATGACAAAGGACAGTTTGAGGATGCCCGGAAATCCTACGACCAGGCTCGCGGAGAATTCCGGGAGATCGGAGACCAATCTGGAACCGCCCATAGTCTGGAAGGCATCGCCAACGTCCTCTATGAACAGCAGAAACTCGACGAGGCCGAGGGGTATTACGAGGAGGAGCTCCGGATCAACCGGGAGATTGGGCGCAAGCAAGGTGTCGCCTCCAGCCTGGGCGGGCTGGGAAACCTTCTGGAGCAAATGGGGGACTTTGCTGCTGCCGCTCGCGCCGACGAACAGGCTTCACAGACCTTTCGGGAGCTCGGCAGTAAGCGTGGTGAAGCGTCTGCACAAAGCAACTGGGGCATCGTTCTCTTGGAACAAGGAGACTTGAGCGCCGCAAAGCAGAAGATCGATGCGGCTCTGGCAGTGCAGCAACAAATTGGCTACAAGCGGGGGATGGGGTTTTCACTGTCTGCTTTGACGGAGATTCTGCGTCTGCAGGACCACCTCGACGAAGCCTACAAAGCCGGGGAGCAAGCCATTGCCCTGCGCAAGGAAATTGGTGATGAGAGTAATGGAACCCGTAGTCAGACACAGCTTGCCAGGGTCGTACTGGCGCAGGGTAAGGCCGCAGAGGCGGCGTCGCTGTCGAAGCTTGCCGCGGCAGAATCGAACCGGCTGAAGATGGACGACTACGAGGCGCAGTCGTACGCGATCCTGACCGAGGCTCTCCTGGCACAAGCCAAGACCCGAGACGCCCAGGCGGCGGCAGATCGCGCTGTTGCGCTCGCCCAAAAGATCGACCGATACGCTCGCTTTGAGGTGATCCTGGCTGCCGCCGACGCTAGCATGGCGGCAGGAAAGTTCGCCGAAGCCAAGAAGGCATTGGAAGGCATGTACGCCGAAGCCAGCCACTATCACTACGGTGTTTATGAATTGGAGAGCCGGCTGCGTTTGGGGGAAATCGAAATTCGATCTGGCAAGGCCGGCGCCGGCCGGGAGCGGCTGCGACAGGTGCAGAACGACGCACGGCGGAAGGGCATTGGTCTAATCGCGCGGGCCGCAAGCTCCGCACTGACGGGCCAGCCGCATCGGTAAGGCACAGCCATCTCGCGTTCCCACCCGCAGTGTCCAAGGCCACTTGGCAAGTTATTTCTTTCCTGGATCACGGTGCAAAGCTCACAGGTCTCCGGTTACCTCTGCCATCGTCCCAATTCCCGCGCCAATAGCGTACTTTGGCGCGATGACCCCGTCCCCTCCGTGCGTTGCAGACGCCTGAACACAAGAGTAATAAAGAAGTTGGGCCCCTGGGCGGGCTGGCGCAGTGATCTCTCGCTGTACCGGGTAGGCCGTCGGAGGCGTTATGCAGATTGGGGTTTACGGAGCAGGGTACCTTGGCACTGTAGTTTCTGCTTGTCTGGCGGATTTTGGAACCCCGGTCCTCTGCTGCCACCCCGATAGCTCCCGCATGGTGGAGATGGCCCAAGGGAACGTTCCTTTCCACGAAAAAAACCTCGCGGAAGTCATCAAACGTAACGTACGCTGCGGCCGACTGGCCTACTCCACCGACATCGAAACCTTCGGACGCAAAGCCCAGGTAATTTTCCTGGCGGAGGACACCGCCGACCATCTCAGCGATCTGGCTCTGCGAATTGCGCGTACCGCCTCGAAGCCTTCCATCCTTTCGATTGTTACTCCCGTGCCGGTCGGAGCGGCCACGGCGATCGAGCAGCGCATCAAGGCGGCCGGCTTGCGGGCCACCATTGTTTCGCAGCCCATATTCTTCACCCCGGGTTGCGCCGTGGAGGACTTCAACTGGCCGGATCGCATCATCCTGGGTACGTCGTCGCATGAGGCGGTGCTGGTGCTGAAACAGATTTTCCATTCCATGGTGATGCGGGGAGTGCCCGTGATCGTGACCAATCACGAGACCGCAGAGTTAGTGCGGGAAGCGGCCACGGCTTTTGTCGCCACCAAGATTTCCTTTATCAACGAGGTGGCCAGCTTGTGTGAGCGCGTGAACGCGGACGCGGTCAACCTTTCCCTGGCGCTTGGCCTGGACAAGAAGATTGCTCCGCGTTGTTTGCAGCCCGGAGCGGGGATGGGCGGGTTGTTTGCGGAGTCGGACATGGATTCGCTGGCCGAGCTGGCACGGCAGAACGGAGTGTCCCTCAAGGTGCTCAGCGCTGCCCGCGAAGTGAACACCGGTTTAGCCGACAACCTGCTGGACAAGATTTCACGCTACGTGCAGTCGGTACAGAACAAGGAAGTGGGAATTCTCGGCCTGGCGTTTAAGCCCAATACCAACTCAGTAGCGGGCTCTTCCTCGATCCGCCTGGCCAAGAGTCTGATTGCGAATGGCGCGCGCGTCCGGGCGTACGACCCGGTGGCGATACCGGAAGCGCGCATGGAACTGAATGGCACGGTGTACTACTGCGACTCACCCTATGCTGCCGCCGAGGGTGTCGACGCTTTGGTTGTAGGCACGGGCTGGCCTGAGTTCCGCGCACTCGACTTCGGCCGCATCAAACACGTGGCCCGGCGGCCTCTCATCGTGGATACCAAGAACCTGCTCGACTCCGGACGCCTGCGGGCCATGGGCTTCGAATACGTGGGCGTAGGCCGCGGGTAGATAGCTCACCGCTGGTGGAGGACGCGCGTCCCCGCGCGTCGCAGCCGGTGCCTCGTAACTTCAGCCGGGCGAGACGCCCATCCTCCATGGTCAGTTATAATCAAGATCTGCGGTGGGAGTAGCTCAACTGGCAGAGCATCGGACTGTGGCTCCGACGGTTGCGGGTTCGATTCCCGTCTCCCACCCCAACCTGCCTTAAAGACCCAAGAGTCAAACTGCAGATTCCTCGTCGCTGTTGCTTCTCAGAATGACAGATTGGAGATTTTTTCGCCGAACTGGTTCAGACTTTCTAGTGGATGGTTTGGATGCGGCAACTTTTCTTCTGAATCAGAATCTGATGGCAGGCAGGGAGCAATCCATGAAACACAAGGTCGTACTTGTAACCGGCGCCAGCGGAGGCCTGGGTAGCTACGTCACGCAGGCGTTTCTCGATGCGGGCGCAACCGTGGTTGGCGAGTCGCGGAAGATTCGACAATCGGACTTCAAGAGTCCAGCCTTCATCGCCCTGCCGGCGGAGATTTCCTCGGGTGAAGCCGCGAGGAGCGCGGTGGATAGCTTAATGAACCGCGTGGGCAGGCTGGACATCGTGGTGCACACGGTCGGCGGCTTTGCCGGAGGACAGCCGATCGCCGACACCGACGATGCCACGTTTCAGCGCATGTTCGACCTGAACCTGAACAGCGCATTTTATCTTCTGCGAGCGGTGATTCCGCACCTGCGCAAAGCCGGCAACGGGCGAATCATTGCGATTGCCAGCCGGGCAGCGGTAGACCCTGGGCCAGGAGTGGGTGCTTACAGCGCCTCGAAGACGGCTCTGGTCTCGCTGATCCGGACCGTGGCTCTGGAAAACAAGGATGCGGGTGTCACGGCAAACGTGATTCTGCCCGGCACCATGGATACTCCCGGCAACCGCAAGGTGATGCCAACGGCAGACTTCTCCAGGTGGGTCCAGCCGGCAAACGTCGCGAGCCTGATTATGTGGCTGACTGGGGATAGTGGCAAAGACACTAACGGGGCGGCAATCCCGATTTACGGCAGCGATGTTTAAAGCTGTGGCCCCAGCGTTCGTCTGCGGTGACGGCATATATCCCGGTCTTAGGTCGGCGTTTGCAATCCGCACCGCTGATCGAGGAGCAAATGCGGACTCTCGGTCGCATCTAGGTGTCTTGCACCCCATAGCTGGCCAGGCCGGTCCGTCCCAGTTCATCGCGGAGTCCAGCCAGAGAGGCAACCATCTCCTGGGTGGTTTGCGCGGCCAGCTTGCGATCAGAAAATCTCTTGCTGGCGGCGGAGAATCGCACCCGCGACCGGATCTTGCCCTTGGACAACAGGCGCAGCAGGTGAGGGAAGAAGGTCGAAGAGCCCCAATAACAAACGTCGTTGCTTGCTGATCCATCCTCCACTTCGTAGCTGATACACGCTGAGGAGATATCGGCGCCGGCTCTGATCGCGGCCTCAAACAGCGCGGGCCGGAAGGGCAACACGCTGCTGCCATTCGAGCTGGTGCCTTCAGGAAACAAAACCACGACGGCTCCGTCGGAGAGAGCTTCGCTCATCTCCGTGTTGGCGCGATGGGTGTCCGTAGAGCGCGCCCGATCGACGAATACGGTTCCCGCCATCCAGGCCATAAGACCAAATAGCGGCCAGGAACGCACTTCCTTCTTGGAGACGAAGACACAGGGGGACAAGGCGCTGAAGACCAGAATGTCAAGGTAGCTGAGATGATTGGCGACCAGCAGGCCATGCGAAGGAAACCTGCCCTCGGCGGCAATGTCAATTCCCAGGCGCCGGAGGGCCGAAGCACACGCGCCGTGCAGCCAGCGGGCGCGCTCCGCAGTAGAAGGACTGCCGCGAAATCGGAGAAGTAGAAATTGCGCGCATCCCTCGAGTGCCGTAGACAGGAGGACCAGTAGCCGCAAAGGGCCTCGCACCCCGCGAAATGTGCCAGAACCTGGGTTCATCCTCAGCGAAGAAACCGCGCGCCAATGCGCGGATGCAAAGCCTGCAAGTCGAGCAGAGCAAGAAAGTCGATTTGTGTCGATGTCAATGGCATCAAAATTCCGTTTATGGTTCAGTGCGCAAGCAGGACTTCACGACATATTGGTGCAGTACTTCATACACTGCGGTACCGTGCGCCGCCTCCTGCGACGTAAGCGATGAACAGCCGGTCAGGAATTGCCCACCCCGTTGCATTGTATATTGTGCGATACCTCTCCACAGGAAGTACAGAACGTCGGTGGAGTGGTGCTGGCGATGGACGCAAGCACGCGTCCGTTACGCGACTTTCAGTCCTTTCTTCAGTTCGAGTCGGGGCTTGGGAGATGACAGCCTAGGGACAGGATGAGCGCAGCCGCCAGCAGAATTCCGAACAATATCCCCTGCCTCATCTCGGACCACCCGAGGGTTTTGACTTGCAGCGATTGGTGTCCGCGAAAGAACCAGTAGAACCCGCGCACTAGGCCGGGGAGGAAGGCGAGCATGACCAAGCGTGGCATGAGCCGCCAGTGCAAGGCCGCAGCCAGGACCGGAAGCAGCGCGATCTGGCCGAGAAAGAACACTCGCCCGCGGGCGAACTTCTCGGCGAAAGTGGCGGCGCGCGCGGCATGGATGCGCAACTGCACGAAATGAATCTGGTTGCCGGCAAAGACCCAGTTGGCACCCCACAGGACGAGGGCCGGCTTATCAAGGTGTCCCGCCGAGACGTAGTAGGCCGCGGCGGCCGTACTGGTAAGGCCCAGGGCTCCCACCATTTGCGCGGTCATGCGCATCCTGCGGCCCAGCTTCATAAGCAGCGTCCGGACGACGAACAGGAGTGCGGCGATGCCTCCGAGAAGTAACAAGCTGCTGTTTTGTCCGCTCCACAGCAATGCCGCCAGGCATCCAGTCGTCAGCCCGGCCAGTCCCAGCGACACCATGAGCACGCCACGCCGCTCCTGGGCGGTCTGAGCCTTCATGGGAGTCGTACCCAGGAGGCTCTCTACGGGCGTGCGCAACCAGAAGAGTGCTAACGCGGCCAGCGTAAAAAGAACCACCGGCCCAAGCTTATGGCTGGAGGCCACGCCAACGACGGCCCCGGTGAATATTGGGACCAGCAGCAATCCCCAGGCGCCGTGCTCGCGGGGAACCACCAAGGCGCGTATGCGCACCTGCTGCGCCGTTCGGATGTTCGGGGCGATGTCGGTCATAGAGTTCGATGTCATGCCACCGGGTTAGGGCACGGCAAATCACCGGGGGGCTGTAACCTTTATCACGGGGCGTCCTAGCCCAATGCTGGCTTAGGCTCCGACCCGAGGCGGAGCACGTTGCCGTCCGGATCTTCCATCTGCATCTCCAAAGCCCAGGGATAAGTTGTGGGCGGAAGGCGGATGGCAACTCCGCGGGCCTTGTATTCGTGGTGAAGTCGTTCGACATCTTCTACGCCGATCCAGACCCACGCGCGCCCCTGGCCCTGACCGCCGCGGCAGAGGTAAATGCCCGCGCCGTCGCGGGACACATGGGTGAAGTCGTCACTGCCCCAACTCGCATTTTCAAAGCCCAGGGCGTCCACGTAGAACCGAAGGCTGGCTTGCATATCTTCCACGCGCAAGACCGGCTCACAACATTCAAAACGAACACGAGACTGATTGTCACTCACGCGCTGCCTCCCCATTTCGCGTTGCCGTCAAGATGGCCGGAAGGCTGCCTGCGCCATACCAGGTCCCAGCTCTCACGACGATCCACAAATCCGGTGATGTGGCCGGCTTCGTCCCGCTGAAAGATCTTCCGAATGCGCGGCTGACCCGGGACGAAGAGGACGTCGCGTAACTCGACCTCCAGCGGTTTCATCGGGCTGCCGTCCCGGCCACCGACGAGTTGCTTGCTGCCCCATTGAATCACGTAGATCAGGTCGGGAGCTGCCTGGTAACGGCCCACATATTGCTGCACTGTTTCGTGAGGCAGAGAGATGGCCGGGGGATCTTTGAGCACTGCGTAAACATGCATGAGGTGGATCTTCCATTCCCCGGCCTCGCGCTGCCATGTTTCCGTGGTGAGATATTGCGCGGTGAGCGACTGGCCGTGGTAGTTCTCCTGTTCGTCGTCGGTATGAATGACGGCGGCCAGGTCGCCGGAGATGTGGACCGTGTAAGACGAGATATGAATGGTACCGGAAGCGCCCGCGGGCAAGGGCTCAACTTGCTTCAGGTATTCGGCGCGGTCGATGACCGCGCCGCTCTCGTCAACAATGACCGCATCAGCAGCGAGTGCCTGGTCCCATACCTTGCGGTCCCCGGCAGCAATGGCGTCCAGGAGCATCTGGTCCTTCGCGCGCAACAGTGCGGTGATCTGATCGGGAGACCGCGGAGAGACTTGGAGGGCGAGAGCGGCAAGGAGCGGGAGAATAATCATCCAGACATTTTACTTCTTGCGGGTACGGACCCCAGCCGTTTCTTATTTTGGTGGGGCAGCCGATATCTGCTACCCTGCTTTGACTCCGATACTGAGGATAGAACGACCCATGCGCAGCAAGAGCTTCTCAATATCCATCTCTGCTTTTCTGATTCTCTTCTCTATTCCACTTTCAGCAGCCGACAAGAACAAAGCCGGCGGGAAGCCAATTGAGGTCAGCAAGCCGTCTTACGAACTGCCGCAGCCAGCAAGAGAGAACATCGATTACACGATGTACCAAAGGATCCGCGACGAGGAGTTGAAGCATTCGCACATCATGGAATTCGCGTCTGCGCTGATGGATGGAATCGGGCCGCGTCTTACGGGTTCGCCGAACGCAAAGCGTGCCAATGAATGGACCCGCGATCAGTTCACCGCCATGGGCTGCAGCAACGCCCATCTCGAAGACTGGGGAGAATTCGGCATGGGGTGGCAGCAACTGAACACCTGGGTGCGCATGGTTTCTCCGGACACCGCCGTTTTCGTCGCGCAGGCGGCCCCCTGGTCGCCCTCGACGAGCGGGACTGTGAGCGGACCAGCGTTCTGGATGGAGGTAAAGAAGGAGGAGGATCTCGACCAATACAAGGGCAAAGTCGCGGGCAAGGTCGTTTTCCTCGGCGACATGCGCGAGGTCAAGCCGGTGGATAAGCCGCTCTTCGAGCGGATGGATCAGCAGGACCTGGCCAAGATCGTCGAATACCCGCTGGTGCCGGACCGTGACCGTGAAAAATTCATCAAGGATTACATGACAAGGCGTCAGCTGATGGACAAAGCGGGAAGGTTTCTGGCTTCTGAACACGCCCTCGCGGTGGTAATGCCAAGTCGCGACGGGAAAGGCTCCGGCGGGTCCGGCGGAACCATTTTCGATGACGGGAGTTTCGCCTGGATGGGCTACCGCCGTGACCACGCCGCGTCTCTCCCGGTTGCCGTGATGGCCATCGAAAACTATGGCCGGGTGTACCGCCTGGTCAAGGCGCATGTCCCGGTCACGGTGGAAATGAGCATTGGCACGAAATTCTTCGACGATCACGAGCACGGATTCGATACCATCGCTGAGATTCCTGGTACCGATCCGAAGCTCAGGGATGAAGTTGTGATGCTCGGCGGCCACCTCGATTCCTGGGCGGCTGGAACCGGCGCAACCGATAATGGGGCGGGCAGCGTGGTGGCAATGGAGGTTATGCGGGTCCTGAATGCGCTGCAAGTGAAGCCCCGGCGCACGGTCCGGGTTGCCCTCTGGACCGGGGAGGAAGAAGGCTTGTTCGGGTCCAGGCTGTACGTCAAGCAACACTTCGGTTCTGCCCCGCTCTCCACGGCGCCCGACCAGCTCAAGTTGCCGGAATACTTTCGCAAGGCCGCGGGGCCGCTCGAACTCAAGCCCGAGCAGGAGAAGATATCCGGTTATTTCAACGTGGATAATGGCAGTGGCAAGATCCGCGGCATTTATCTGCAGGAGAACGCGGCCGCCGGCCCGATCTTCGAGCAATGGATCGAGCCGCTGAAGGACCTTGGTGTCGACACCATCACCATGCGCGACACCGGAGGCACCGATCACCTGCCCTTCGACGGAGTAGGAATTCCGGGTTTCCAGTTCATCCAGGACGAGCTCGACTACAGCGCTCGCACCCACCACTCGAACATGGACGTCTACGAACGGCTCCAGCCCGGCGATCTTGCGCAGGCCGCTACCGTGGAAGCGATCTTCGTCTACAACGCGGCGATGCGTGATCAGATGTTGCCGCGCAAGCCGCTGCCACATCCGGAACTAGAGGAACAGCGGTCGAAATCGCTACAGCATCTGATGCCGGGTGCGGAAGAAGTCGTCGAGAGTGAGGCGAAGGCCGAGGAAAAGAAATAGCCGACCGCCAGATCAGCGGAGGTCGCCCCTCACCATGCGGATGGCGTCGGCCAGGTTGGGCTCACCGTTGCCGGCCGGCGTACCGCCTCCTTCTTCCGCGGCTGGTGCGGCGTCGCTTTCTCCCGGGGCGAGGAACAGGTTGCTCTCCAGCCCATGCTGCTTGGTGTAGAGATCATAGTAGCGGCCGCCCAGGGCAAAGAGTTCATCGTGCGTGCCCCGCTCGACGATACGGCCCTGTTCCATCACCAGGATCTGGTCGGCTCGCCGAATGGTCGAAAGCCGGTGGGCAATCACGAAGGTGGTTCTTCCCTGCATGAGATAGGACAGACCTTGCTGGATCAGGGCTTCGGATTCCGAATCCAAACTGGAAGTGGCTTCGTCCAAAATCAGGATGCGAGGTTCGGCGAGGATGGCGCGGGCAATCGAGATTCGCTGGCGCTGCCCCCCGGAGAGCTTTACTCCGCGCTCGCCGACAACCGTATCGTACTTGTCGGGGAAGCTCCCGGCAAATTCGTCGACCCGCGCAATACGGCACGCCCGCATGATGTCTTCTTCGCTGGCATCTGGGCGTGAAAAAGCGACATTTTCCCGGATTGTCCCATCGAACAAGAAAGACTCTTGAAGTACAACTCCGAGCTGCGTCCGGTAGGACTCAAGGCGAACTGTGCTCAGATCGGTCCCGTCGACCAGGATCTTCCCTTGCGTCGGCACGTAAAAGGCGGCAATCAGCCCGATGGTAGTTGATTTACCGGACCCGGAAGAACCGACCAGCGCGGTCACGGTGCCTGGTGCGGCGTGGAACGACACATCCATGAGGACCGAACGGCTGCCGTCGTAGCTGAAGCTCACATGCTCAAAATCGATGTTCCCTTGAATACTGCCCAAGGTCAGCTTGCGTTTCGGGTCCTGATCTTCGCGCCGTTCGCTTAAGACCTCCTGTGTGCGCTCCAGGCCTGCCAGTGCCTCGGTGAGCTGGGTCCCAACTTGCACGATCTGCATAATGGGCGCGATCAGAAAACCGAGAAACAGGGTATAGGTAAAAAATCCGCCAATCGTCAGCGCGCCGCCTGCGACTTGGCGCGCGCCCACATACATGATTACGGCGCCGACCACGCCCAGCAGTAGACTGGCCCCGAGGCTCATGACTGAAGTCGCCGTCAACGTACGCAGCACGTTGTCCAGCAAGCGCTGCACCCCGCCGGAGAAGACGCTCTCCTCGCGCTCCTCTGCATGGTAGCCCTTCACTACGCGCACACCTCCCAGCGATTCCGCCAGACGTCCCGTGACCTCGGCGTTGATTTTGCTACGCTCGCGGAAAATGGGACGGACCGTGGCGAAAGCTCTCCGCAGAGCGATGGCAAACATGAGGAGAAATCCGAATGCCAGCCCCGTCATGAGCGCGCTGATACGGAACAACACAACCAGCGCGATGACTGCTGTCAGCAATCCTCCCACCAGGTCGACGAGCCCCGTGCCGATCAGATTGCGGACACCTTCCACGTCACTCATGATGCGCGACACCAGCACACCGCTCTTGGTGGAATCGTGGTACGAAACCGGCAATCTCCCGACGTGCGCCTGGACCTGGCGGCGGAGTTCGGCAATGAGGCGTTGGGCGGCCTTGGATAGCAGCTGTGTAAGCCCGAACGAAGTGATCCCTTGGACCACTGTCGCCAGCAGCACGACCAGAACCAGAGGCTTTAGTTGTTCCAGATGGTGCTTGATGATCACGGTATCGATCAGGAACTTGCTGGAGTAGGGTAGAACCAGTCCCGAAACTCGATTGATGACCATGAGGCCAAAACCGAGCGCCAGCAGTCCTCGCCGGGGACGGAAGAGTTCCCAGAGGATGGGGAATACAGCGCGTAGTCGTTCCCCGGCTGGCCGCATGTCTTTGGCGGATTTGGGGACGGAAGCCACTGCTGTGATTAGACAACAATTCGCGCAAGCGCGCTGCATTTTGTGAAAATGGCGGCCTGATGGAGGGCGAGGCTTGCGCGGCATCTCGTCCGCACCCAATTCTGCCTGCCTTGGTTTAGACTGGTAACAAGTCTCGAGTCGAAAACCACTATGTCCTTTGAGTTCGACGGTCCCGGCCCTTCGCCAGAGCCCACGCATGAGTTGCACCCTGCGGCGGAGCACTACGACATCGACCTCTTGCTGACGGACAATTGGAACACGCCTCTCTGGAGACGGCTGCTTGGACAGGTGCGGGACAGAGTTGCGCCGGAGCAACTACCTCCGTTGGAATTGACCTCGCGGCCGGTGGACGTCGGGATGCTGCCAAGCGACCGTTTGAGCCTGCCGTGGTACCGCACGGTCTTTACTAACGTTGGAGATGTTGTCTCGCCGGAAACTCAGCCGCCGCTGGAGTTGGAGTCAAGGCCGGTCGATGTGGGCGAGTTGATCGCCGACCAGATGAGTCACGGCTGGTGGACTTCGCTACTGCGCAATCTGGCCGATGCGGTCGCCCCGGAGCGCATGCCGCCGCTGCAATTGACTTCCAAGCCGATGGATCCAGGTTTAGGCACTGCTTCGATGTTGCTCCCGCGTTGGTCTTCGGTAATCACCACGCCCAAAGTCTTCCTGCCCGACAAGCCGAAGCCTGATTACGCGCCTGCAGTTCCTCGCGCAGCTCCGGCGAAACCCAAACCGAGTGCGGCAGAGGAAGAATTCGTCCACGTTCTGACTGCGGACGTGAGGCGGGACTTGCGCCGTTCGGTTCTGCGTCAACGAGTATGGATCTCCCTGGCAGTCATCGAAGTGCTGGCTCTGATCGGGACTTCGATCTGGTGGAAGTAGCCCGGTTCTCCAACCTTACGCAATTATAGTAAGCTTTAGCCTTCGTTGGGGCAGGCCTGCGTTTGCCCGAATAGGAGAGCTCATGAGTGACAACTCGGGCGATCGCGACCTCGGAATGGAGCGGAAGATTACCCGTCGCGACTTTCTGGATGGAATGGCCCTTACGATCGGCGGATCAGTATTGGCGTCGGCTGTCCCGCAAGCGTTCGCACGAGGTCTGACAGGCCCAAGTTCAGCGCCAGACAAAGCCTCGGCTTACTATCCCCCAGCCTTGACCGGCATGCGGGGCAGCCACGAGGGCAGTTATGGCGTCGCCCATAGTCTGCGCGATGGCGATTTTTGGAGTTCCGCAGGCAAACCGGAAAGCACCGGCGAGACCTATGATTTGGTAGTGGTGGGCGGTGGCATCAGCGGCTTGGCGGCGGCTTACTTCTATCGCCAGCAGGCCGGCGCGAAGGCGCGCATCCTTGTTCTGGATAACCATGACGATTTTGGCGGCCACGCCAAACGCAATGAATTTCGCGTCGGTAACCGGCTTCTCCTCGCTTATGGGGGCACCCAGTCCATCGAAAGCCCGGCTCGCTACAGCAAAATGGCGAAAGGGCTGATCACCGAGATCGGTATCGACACGGAGCGCTTCTACAAAGCCTACGACCAGAAACTGTACGACAAGCTCGAGAGCGCATGCTTCTTCGATAAAGAAACATTCGGCGTGGACCGCCTGGTCACCGGAATGGGCTCCAGGCCCTGGCCGGATTTTCTGAAGAACACTCCTCTGTCTGCGAATGTCCAGCGCGATGTCGCTCGGGTTTACGCAGAAAGAGTTGACTACCTGCCCGGGCTTTCTCGGGAACAGAGGCGCGCCAAACTAACGACGATCAGCTACGCCGACTATCTCACGAAGATATGCAAGGTCGATCCGGCGGCGTTGCCTTTCTTCCAGGCTTGGACCCACGATCTGTTTTGCGTGGGCATCGAAGCGGTGCCCGCCCTCTATTGCTACGAGGCCGGCGACGACTATGGGTCCTTCTCCTACCCGGGCTTCGACGGGCTTGATCTGGGCAAGCGGGAAAAGGTGGAGCCCTACATCTTCCATTTCCCGGACGGCAACGCTTCGGTCGCACGCTTGCTGGTTCGTTCGTTGATCCCGGCGGCCGTCCCGGGCCACACCATGGACGACGTAGTCACCGCTCGCGCCGACTACGGCCAGCTTGACAATTCGAAGTGTGCGGTCCGCATTCGCTTGAACAGCACCGTGGTGCGGGTTCGCCACGATGGTGCCCCGGAGTCCGCGAAACAGGTCGCGGTCACCTACATGCGCGACGGCAAGCTGCAAACTGTGCAAGCCGAGGCTTGTATCCTCGCTTGCTACAACATGATGATTCCGTACCTGTGTCCTGAACTTCCCCACAAGCAGAAAGAAGCTTTGCATTACCTGGTCAAGATGCCGCTCGTGTACACGCACGTGGCGATCAGGAATTGGAAGTCGTTTCAGCAACTCGGAGTGCAGCAAATTCTAGCGCCGGGAAGCTACCACTCATACACAGCGCTCGATTTTCCAGTCAGCCTCGGTGACTATCAGTTTCCCAGCAAGCCTGAGGAGCCGATGGTGTTGTTCATGCTGCGCACGCCCTGCAGCCCCGGCCTGCCGCAGCGCGACCAGAACCGCATGGGACGAGTGGAATTGACCGAGACTCCGTTCTCCACCTTCGAGCGCAACATCCGCGATCAATTAGGCAGGATGCTGGGTTCCGCAGGTTTCGATCCCGCCCGTGATATCGAGGGAATCACCGTGAACCGTTGGGCCCACGGCTATGCCTACGGCTACAACCCGCTGTTCGATCCACACTGGTCCGAGGGCCAGGAACCATGGGTCGTGGGTCGGAAGCCATTTGGACGGATCACGATCGCGAACTCCGATGCGGCGGCCACTGCCTACACCGATGCGGCGATTGACCAAGCGTACCGCGCAGTGGAGGAACTATCCCGGCGCACATAGCGGCGGACGCCCTCATCCGCCCGGGGAGCACGCTGGCGAGCTAGGCCCGCCCGCCCGGACGGGGACGTCCGGATCCAGGTGGTTCGTGGTGACTATCGCTTTGCGCTGGCCTCAACCAGCTTTTGTACCGGTGGGACGATCATGAGCAGTAGCTGGGCCTGTTGTTGCTGTGCCTGCTGCAAGAGCGATACCTGGGCTGTTATCCAATCATCGGGAGCACGTGCTCCACGATCGATATAATCCAGCGCCTGCAGACCCGCCGAAGCTACCGCCGTCAGGTTCTGAGATAAGGGCAGGATTTCCTTCAGCAAGAATGACTGGCTGACCTGAGGCTGAAGACTCGCCTGATTGTCCTGCCAACGAACCAGTTGCGCCTTGATCTGGTCTTTTGTGCCAGGGTCGGCTTTGCCGGACAGCAGGCCATCCACCATGTCCGCGAAGTGCCGGGCAGTTGCACTTTCCGGACGGGCAGCATCGATCAGACGGTTCAACGGCACGAG
>JAIQFW010000078.1 GCA_020073105.1 Terriglobia bacterium | reverse complement strand
CAATTTGCTGGAAGCTCGGATGATAGTCACAACCTATAATCAGCATGTTCGGCTCCTTTCCTCCGAGCCCTTTGGTTGGTTTGCGCCTCCAAAGTCTACTCGGGCACGGGAGCCGACATTGTTATGGAATCATTACACTTAGTGACAGTGACGGGCCCTCCGACTCGCGGATTTGCGCGCCGCCGCGGAACCCTGCTTTGCTCGGGATGACGGGGGAGTTGTGAGAACTAAGCGTGTTTACGCACGTCCACCACTCGCAACCACGGAAACGTGAGGGGATTTATCCCCGTCCGCGAGGCGTTGGCTCCGGCACTCTCGAACGCCTTCACATAGTCTCCGGTCTTGATGAAGTCGGAAATAATCGCTTTGCCTCCCGGCTTCAGCACGCGGACAATCTCCCGGCAGGCTTTTTCACGTCCTTCTTTGCCGGGAATGTTATGAATGCATAGGTTCGAGAGCACTACATCGAAGCTGCCATCCGGGAACTTTAGGGCGGTGGCATCACCGTCCTGCACATCCACGTTGCCCGCCACACCCTCAATCTGGGCATTGCGCAGCGTCTTCTCGATAGCGTTTCCCGAAAGGTCTTTGGTGCTCCAGATATCGATGCCGACCGCCTTTCCGGCAGTGAGCTTCTTGGCCGCGCCAATCATCATCAAGCCACGCCCGGTGCCCACGTCGAGCACCGATTCATTGCCTTTCCAATCCACCATTTTCAGCATGCGGTCGCGGTGCCGGAGTTTGCCGTGCTTAGCATACACGATCATCAGAATGCCTTCCAGGATCAACGCAGCTGCCGGAAAAAACGTCATGGGCCCTAGGATGAAAGTGACAGGCCCAACCTGCAGCTGGGGAACGAACCGTCCCAGCAACAAGAGCCCTACGCCAATTACGAAGAGATTGCGGATGACTCCCGGCGCGTCAATTCCGTAGTCGGGTTTGGCGGAGGCTTTGCTCATGGCCGCAAAGGATAAACCACAGAGGGCACAGAGGTACACAGGGAAGGCCGCGTGCGGGTGCAATTGCCTATCGCAACAGGTTTCTTGGGCCCGAGACGAAGCCATTTCCGGCAACTACGTAGCGTAGCGGCCGCTGAGCGGCTTTGGTGATGCCGATGCGAGGGGTCGTGAGCACACGAGGTACGCGGAAGCCGTCATCAGCGATGAACAGGTTGGAGTCGCCGCAGGTCAGATCTTTCCCGTTATCGCGTTCCCGCGTGATTCCGAACGCTTCAGCGAGACGCCCAGGCCCGCTGGTAAGCATTCGCAGGTCGCGGGGACCCCGCACCGTAACTCCTCGTGCCCGAGACATTTCTTCAATTCCGGTAAGCGGCTCCAAAGCACGAAATAAAATTCCTCCTGGAATTCCATCCGGCAGGCAGGAAACATTCAGGCAATAGTGATTGCCATAGATGAAATACACATACGCATACCCCGGTGGCCCAAACAGCACGGCGTTGCGGGCAGTACGGCCCGCAAAGGAGTGGGCAGCCGGATCGTTCGTGCCCAGATAAGCTTCAACCTCTACGATCCTGGCCGCGAGGAACTTCTTGCCTCGCCGCCGCACCAGCACCTTCCCCAACAGCTCACGGCTCACCCGCCGGGGATCGCGATCGTAAAACTCGCGGGGTAAAGGATGTCTAAGACGCCGGGTTGGACCGGTCAAGATCGCCACTTGGTATGGTCTCCCGCCAATGCTGGAGTTCCCAAAAGGGCATTCCCCGCATGGAACCTTCGGCACAAGACTGCAAATTCGGATTCGCCTATTGTGAGGGAAATCCTCCGGCTACTCAATTGCACATCGACATTCAAGGAGAACCTATGCTCGGGAGAACCCTCAAGATTGCTTCGCTGGTGATGTTTTTAGCCGTGGTGGCCGCTGCAGAGACCATTCCTGCCGGCACCCACATGACTGCCCGTATCGACTCGCAAATCAATTCTGGCACGGCCACAGCTGGCCAGGCATTTCACGGCAACCTGACCCGCGCCCTGGTGGTGAACGGAGAAACCTTGGCTCCTTCCGGCGCGCCGGTCAAGGGCAAAGTAACCTATGCAAAGTCCAGCGGACGCCTGCACAAGCCCGGCGAACTCGCGCTCCGGCTTACCGCGGTGGAGATCAACGGAAAGATGGTGCCGATCTCAACCAGCGCGTTTCGGGCCAAGGGTAAGAGCCACACCAAGAGCAATGTCACCAAGATTGGTGGTGGCGCAGCGGCAGGCGCTTTGATTGGCGGCTTGGCGGGTGGCGGCAAAGGCGCACTCATCGGAACGGCTGTCGGCGCAGGCGCCGGGACTGGGCTGGCCGCGGCGACTGGCAAGGAAGAAGCTGTGATTCACGCCGAGTCAGCGCTCAGCTTTACGACTACAACCACCGTCAACGTGAAATAAGTGCCAGCACGCAATGGAGGACGGGCGTCCTCGCCCGTCCCCTCTACGCCGCGCCTTTCGCAGCCTCCTTCAAGTACGCCAACACCTCGTCCGCATGGCCTTCGGGCTTCACCTTGGGGAAGATGTGCTTGATCTTCCCGTCAGGGCCGATGATGAAGGTCGTCCGGGCCACACCCATGACCTTCTTCCCGTACATGTTCTTTTCCTGGATCACGCCGTAGGCGGTGCAGACCTTCTTGTCCGCATCGCCGAGCAGGGTAAAGGGCAGGCCGTATTTTTCTTCAAATTTCTTCAGCGCCTTAGGCTCGTCGGGAGAGACTCCCAGCACCACCGCTCCCGTTTTCTCCACTTTCTTGTAAGAATCGCGGAAGCTGCACGCTTCGATGGTGCATCCCGGAGTATCGGCCCGCGGATAGAAATAGACCGATCAACGTTATACCGCACCGCCAGGCGACTCGTCATCCTGGCAATTACGGCCCTGTTCCTGGCTCACAACCTGCCAGGACAGGTTTCGCGTAGCACCAAAACCAGCACGGGGCCCCGCGCACTCGGTTTGATCGAGCTCGCACCCGACGGCAAAGCCACGCTCATTCCGATCACTATCCTCATCAACGGTCAGTACTTTGATGCCGGAGCTTACAAGGCCGACCCGGTTCCGATGGCGCTCTACTCGGAGACAGTTTACGAGGGCGTGCAGTCGGGGGTTTCGAAGGGGCTGTTCACGGTTCGAGGCGCGCTGGAGAACGAGGCCACGCATCAGTGGAAGGCCGAGGGGACTTGGCAGCCGGCGGGCTCCGCCCCGGCCAAGTCGGGAAAGGAATCAGCCTCGCAGGTACCGCGCGGGATGAACGAAGACGAGGGCCCGCCGATACTTCGTCATTCGGGCGCTGCAACCCCAAAGGCCCCGGAGCCAGCTGCGACACCGGCTTCGCCACCCGTACCGCCGGCACCGCCCATGCCTCCTCCCAGCACGGCTCCGGCACCCTCTCCACAACCCGCGCCTCCCCCGGCTCCTCCTCCAGCGTCGACTCCTCCAAGTACAGGTCAAGGCCAGGAGAACCAAGGACCTGTGCTGCGGCGAGGTAAACCAACGCCCAAACCTCCGGAACCGTTGGAGGCCCCGGCGATCCCACCCAAAGCGGGCGGGCGTTCATCCACCCGTTCGACACCTGCTCATACCGCACAGGTGCAGCTAATTCCGGCGATCTCTGACGCGGGCGGTCCGGAACCTCGTCCCTACACCTACAGTATGAAGCCGGAAGAGGAGCAGCAGTTTCGCAAGGAGATGCTGGAGTTGGCAGCGGATGCGGTGCGTGCGCGCGCCCAGCAGCTGGCATCACAAGCCATCGGACAGTCCGAAGCGCCATCCCGGGTTTCGCGAAAAAAAGCAGCGGGCAAACCGGTGCCGCCTTCCTTCGAAGACGTCCAGCTTCATGTCTTCGACCTGTCCAACAGCAATGAGGCGGTACTGGTGCTGACCGCAAAGGCGCAGGTGCCACCACCCTCTGGTGAAAAGCAGCCCCAGTCGCCGGATTTGCGATACTTTGTCACCCTGGTGGCCCGGCAGGACATCAACGCTGACCTTCATAAGGCGTTTTCCAATGTGGCGGATAGCCAGCACCTGGATGTGTTGTCGCAGATGGAATTCATCGATGCAGTCGATGTTGACGGTGATGGCCGTGGCGAATTGCTGTTCAGCCAGGTTTCCGACGCAGGCAGCGCGTTCGTGGTGTATCGCGTGATCGGAGATCAGTTGTACGCGCTGTTTCAGGGCACGCCGTGATGCGCCGAGCCGCCTTCGCTGAGAGAAGCGGTCCGCCGTAACAACCGTTTTGCTGGTAATCAGCTAAAATCTCAAATCTAGTCTTGGGGTGAATATCCATGCGTAAGCTTGTTCTTCTTGTAATCAGCGTCGCGATGTTTTGCTTCCTGTCGGTGGCTCAGGACGAAGACTTCAGCAAAGTACAGATGAAGGTCACAAAAGTCTCCGGCAATGTGTACATGCTGGAGGGTGCTGGCGGGAACATTGGCGCTTCGGTGGGCGAGGATGGCATCGTCATTGTGGACGATCAATACGCGCCCATGGCGGACAAGATCAAGGCCGCCTTGAAGGGAATCACCGACAAGCCGGTGCGCTTTGTGATCAACACTCACTACCACGGTGACCACACCGGCGGAAATGCGATCTTCCAGCAGACCGCACCCATCATTGCGCAGGACAACGTCCGCAAACGGTTGGAGGAAGGGGGCACGGCAGGCAATCTCGGCGGGGTGAAGTTCGAGAGCAAGCCGGCGGCCAAGAACGCTCTCCCCATCATCACTTTTGACCACGACGTAACCGTGCATTTGAACGGCGAAGATATTCGGGCACTGCACTTTCCCCACGGCCACACCGACGGGGACAGCGTGATCTTCTTTCCCAAGTCCAACGTTGTGCACATGGGCGACGACTTCGTCACCTACGGCTTTCCATTCGTCGATCTTGCCGGCGGAGGCAGCGTGGCGGGCATGATTGCCGCTTTGGAAGAGATCGTCCCCAAGCTGCCTGCCGATGTGAAGGTCATTCCCGGGCATGGGCCGGTCTCCAATCTTGATGACGTACACCGCTTTGTGACCATGCTTAAGGACACCATGGCAGTGGTTGAAAAAGGAATCAAACAAGGCAAGTCCTTGGACCAGTTAAAGAAGGAAAACGTACTCGCGCCCTGGCAGAAGTGGTCGGGGGACTTCATCACCAGCGAGCAGTGGCTAGTGACTCTTTACAACGATCTGACAGGGAAGAAAGAGGGTGAACTCATCAAGCACAACTGAGTGCGCTTGAGCCAAGAAACGACCAACCACAGGGGACACAGAGTTTCACAGGGGACACGTTTCCAGGACTTCCCTCTGTGGGCCTCTGTGACCCCTGTGGTTAAGTCTCGGGGTTGCCACCTGACGCACTGCCGCATTCTATCTCTGCGTCATTACCAGTTCGCCATTTTCAACTTTTATGCCGTTGACGTTGTCGGGCAGTTTCAGGCGGTCACGCTGTTCCGATAGTTTTTTCTGCAAGGCATCGTTCACCAACGAAACCGGGATGTTGAGATCGCCGACCTTGAATTCCGTGGGATCGAAGGTAGCGTAGCCATCTTTGGACCCCAGGTGTCCCGCGAGTGTGACGTATACATCTTTTCCCCCGATCTGGGTGACAAACTGGCCGCGGGCAACATCGCCATCGAAGTTGACTTGATAGTCCTTTACCTCGGGCTGTCCGGGGGCGATGGGGGCATCCGGAGAAGAAGGTGGCGTGCTGGGAAGGCCGGGACCGGATTGAACAGCAGGCGTGGGGATCGCTCCGGCGGCTTGGGCCAGGGCTGCGCTGACTTCGTCCGAACTCAACCGAACCTCGGCAGGAGCCTGGCCCGGCTGCTTGGGCTGCCCGAACTGCTCGAGTTTCTCTTGAAATGACTCAGCCTTGGCCGCCGCAGCAGCCGGAGGCAGAGGCTGCGAGACAGGCTGCGGCTTCTTTAGAACCAAATAGATAGCGATTAGAGAACTGACCAGCGTAGCCACGCTGATGATGCGGTCCAGCTTCCACTTCTTCATAGCAGCACTATGTTAGCGGGCCGGAGACGGGGTCTCAGGTAACGGAAGACACTGGCCGGAGGGTACGTAAGGTTGTGCGGGGTTGGGGTTTCGACCCGGCCGTGGGGTGCCTGTGTGGCGTCGGGTCAAAGACCGGTCCCACACAAGGTTTTCAACTGTCTAGTTTTTTCGCCAGCAGCTCGTTCACCAGTTGCGGGTTTGCTTGGCCCTTGGAAGCCTTCATCACTTGGCCTACGAAAAAGCCTGCCACGGTCTTCTTCCCTGCCCGGTACTGCTCGGCCTGCTTAGGGTTGGCTGCGATGACCTCGTCGATGATCTTTTCAATCGCCGATGAATCGGTGATCTGCTGCGGCTTTTCTTTTTCGTAAATTGACGGGAAGTCCAAGTTGCGATCAAAGCACAAGTCGTACAGATCCTTCAGCATCTTGCCCGAGATCGCGCCGCTCTCGACCAGGTCCGCAGACATCGCTACCCCCTTCATCGAGATCGGCGAATGCTCGATTTCGAGCCCTTTGGCTCTCAATCTCCCCATCAGCTCGCTCTGCACAAGGTTGGCCACGCGCTTGGGATTCTTCGCGGCCTTGGCTGCCGATTCGAACTCATCCGCCAGAGTCTTCGTGGCCGTGAGCACCTGGGCATCGTAGTCGGTGATCCCATAGTCGGCGACCATGCGCTTCCGTCGTGCCTCCGGTAACTCCGGCAAGGTACGGCGAATTTCCGCCAGCGATTGCTCGTCCACCACCAGCGGCAACAGGTCCGGATCAGGGAAATAGCGGTAGTCATGCGCTTCTTCTTTCGAGCGCATGCTGTAAGTTTTGCCTTCATTAGCGTTGTAGAGCCGGGTTTCCTGGGTGATTTTGCCCCCAGATTCCAGAACGCCGGCCTGCCGGTCAATTTCGTACTCCAGGGCATCACGGATGAAGCGGAACGAATTCACGTTCTTGATCTCGGTTTTGGTGCCCAACTCCTTTTGCCCCCGCGGGCGCACGCTGACGTTGGCATCGCAGCGCAGCGAGCCTTCTTCCATGTTGCAGTCGCTGACACCGGTGTACAGGATGATCTCTTTCAGGCGGGTCAGGTACTCGTAGGCTTCATCGGGCGAAGCGATGTCGGGCTCGCTGACAATTTCGATGAGCGGCACGCCGCTGCGGTTCAGATCGATCGCGGTCTTATCGGCGGAATCGGCAAAACCTTCGTGCAGGCTCTTGCCCGCGTCTTCTTCCAGGTGCAGCCGAGTGATGCCGATCTTCTTTGCGCTCCCGCTGGTGGGAATCTCGATCCAACCAAACTCCGCCAGCGGTTTGTCGTACTGCGAAATCTGGTAGCCCTTGGGCAGGTCGGGATAAAAGTAGTTCTTGCGCGCGAAAATCGAGGTTTCGTTGATGCGGCAGTTTAGTGCCATGGCCGCCAGTACTGCGAACTCCACTGCCTGGCGGTTCAACACCGGCAACGCTCCGGGCAGGCCGAGGCAGACAGGGCAAACATTGGTATTGGGTGGATTTCCGAATCGCGTGGAGCAGGAACAGAAGATCTTGGTCGCCGTCAGCAGCTGGACATGGACCTCTAAACCGATGACCGGTTCGTATTTGGCCCGGGCAGCTGCCGGAATCTCAGGCGTGGTCACCATCTCAGATGATTATAAGTGCTTCGTCGCGATGGCGAATGCGAAGTGCAAGCCGCACAGGATCTGGTTAGTTCGGCTTTGCTGGCGCGCTCAGGTACTTCTCCAGCGGCACCTCGAAGTACATGAGTTGCTCGCCCCTGGCATCGCGCACACCGGTCAGATAGAACTGGGCGCCGGCCAGCGGCGCCGAAATCCCTGAAACATCGAAAAACATGAAGCCACACTGCGTGCTGTGAGGCTCCACCGCGCGGGCGGCGAATTGCGCATTCAGGACTTCCTCTTGCGCATCCTTGGCCACGCCGCCCTTCTTCTTGGGCCAGGGCAGCGGGTTAGGAGAAGGTCCGGGAGCGGGCCGGGTGATACGCCGGTAAATGTCGTCCTCGGTGCCGGGTGGAATTTTCTCGCGATCGACAGTGACCAGTTGGGCTTTCATGCCGGAGATCGAGATGGGTTGATCGCTGTCATTGGTGATGACTACAAAAATCGGCACGAAGTTGATTTGGCTGTATGGCACAGAGAAGATGGCGGCCTTGTCCGGCATGTCGTAAGGATCGAGGGCAACGGTGACTCCCTCATTCGGATGCTCATCGTGCGCAGGATAGGTCTTGGCGGGCTGGGCCACCGGCATGACGAAGTGCTTGGCCGCCCAGCATAAGCTCGAAATCAACAGGACAAGAAGCGGGATCCAGCGCACACGAAGAGGAGAAACCAATCTGCTTGCCATAATTTCTGATTATAGGATGCAATCGATGCGTGCAGCGGTGCCCGCGACATTGCCGTGCAGGTAGAATGTCCCTTCCTGCAATGTATCTGCTTTACAGTGCGCTGCTGGCGGCTGGGCTGCTGGTGACACTTCCTTACTGGCTGCTGCAAATGTCCCGCCATGGCAAGTACCGTGCCGGCTTGGGCGAGCGGCTGGGAAGGGTTCCACAACGGCTCGCGAGGCAGCCTTTTCGTCCAACAATCTGGGTTCACGCGGTTTCCGTGGGGGAGGTGCTGGCAGTCAGCGGTCTGGTGGCGGAACTTCGCCAGCGTTACCGGGACCACCGGATTGTAGTTTCAACCACAACCGATACTGGACAGAAGCTCGCCCGCTCCCGTTTTGGGGAAGAAAACGTTTTCTACTTCCCGATGGACTTTGCCTTTGCCATCCGGCCTTATCTGCGGGTGTTGCGGCCCGAATTGATAGTGGTCGCGGAGACGGAATTTTGGCCCAATTTCATGCGGCTGGCAAACGCCTCCGGGACGCGGCTCGCCGTGGTCAATGCGCGCATTTCGGACCGCTCCTGGCCGCGGTACCGGCGATTTCGTTTTCTGCTCGGCAAAGTTCTGCAGGCGGTCGACCTCTTTCTCACCCAGACCGAAGAAGACGCACGCAGACTCCGGGACATCGGCGCGGCAGCTGAACGAGTTCACATCGCAGGCAATCTGAAGTTCGACGTGCCCGTGCCCCCGACGCCGTCGATTGTGGCCAGCCTGCGAGCCATGCTCCGCGAATGCGAGGCTGGACCCGTGATCGTTTGCGGGAGCACGGTGGACGACGAAGAGCCTGTGCTGCTGCGGGCGTTCGAAAACATTTTGGCCAGCCATCCCCGTGCTGTAATGATCCTGGCTCCACGGCATCCGGAGAGGTTTGTCCAAGTCGCGCAGCTGCTGGAATCCCTTGGCATCCGCTTCTGGCGGCGTTCTCTGTGGAGCGGCAATTCGCTCGCCGGTGGCGTCCTGCTGATCGATACCATCGGTGAGCTGGCCGCCCTTTATGCTCTCGCCGATATCGCTTTCATCGGTGGCAGTCTGGTCCCGCGCGGCGGACATAACATCCTCGAACCGGCACAGCACGGTGTTCCGATCGTTGTGGGCAACTACACAGAGAACTTTCGTGACATCGTGGGACTGTTCCAAAGCCGCAACGCCATACGAGTTGCCACCCAGGCGGAGCTGCCGCTGGTGTTCATGGAACTGATTTCGAACCCGGCGGGACGGGCCGAGCTGGGGCGCCGCGCCGCCGAGACCTTACGCCTGCAGACCGGTGCGACGCAAAGAACAGTAAACGCACTCCACGAGTTGCTGCTACCCGTCCACGCTTCGGCGTCGAGTCGAAGCGGTGCGGACGCAGGCGGCCACCTCACACCATGAGATTCCTCGCCCCCATCTACGGCGCAGGAGTCGGTCTTCGGAACCTGCTCTATGATCGCGGTACGTTCAAGCAGAGAAGACTTGCAGGGCCCGTTATCAGCGTGGGAAATTTGTCGGTCGGCGGGTCGGGCAAGACCCCGTTTGTCCTGCTCCTGGGCGAGTTGCTGAAGGCACGCGGGATGAAGTTCGACGTTCTTTCTCGCGGCTACGGACGCCGAACGCGGGGTGTCCTGCTGGTGGACCCCGGAGGTTCGTCCCGCGATTTCGGAGATGAGCCTCTGCTCATCTCGCGCCGTCTGGGTATGCCAGTGATTATTGGAGAGGACCGCTTCGAGGCCGGACAGTTTGCAGAAAAACGGTTCGGTGCTCAGCTTCATGTCCTGGATGACGGCTTTCAGCATCGCGCCCTGGCCCGCGATTTTGACATCGTGCTTGTCACCCCCGAGGACGCCCGCGACCGGCTGCTTCCCGCCGGACGCTTGCGGGAACCGTTGAATTCTTTGTCCCGGGCGGATGCGGTTGTTCTCGCCAGCGGGGCGTCGCCGGAATCCTTTGCCCTGAACGGGAAGCTGGTCTGGCGCGTGCGGCGCGGCATATCACCCAAGAATGTTCCCAGCCGTCCGGTGGTGTTTTGCGGAATCGCCCGGCCGAAGAACTTCCTGGTGCAGCTGCGTACTGCCGGAATTGAACCGGTGGCCGAAGCTCTTTACCGCGATCACCACGCTTATACCGAGCAAGACATTCGCGATCTTCAGCAACTGCGCCGGCAGAGCGAGGCCGACGGCTTCGTCACCACGGAAAAAGACGCTATCAATCTGGGCGGGCTCCTCTCGGCTCTAGAGCCGCTGGCGGTCGTTCCGGTCAAGATGGAGCTTGCGGACGCGGCTAACGCCGTGGATACCATGCTGCGGGTGATTGCAGAGCGGCATCGCCAATCGTGAGAGAATTCCCTTACCTGAATGACCAAACACCCCAAAGAAGCCGAACGGCTGAAGAGGATCGTCGAGTCGTTCCCTAATATCACGGTCACCGTGGTTGGCGACTTGGTGGCGGACGAATTCATCTTCGGAGAAATCTCCCGCGTGTCGCGCGAGGCGCCGGTGCTGATTCTGAAGCACCGCGAACGCACAGTCGTACCAGGAGGAGGCGCGAATGCCATCGCCAACCTTGCCGATCTCGGCGTGAGTGTCCTCCCGGTGGGCGTGGTCGGGGACGACGAACCCGGGCGTCTGCTGATCAAGGCCTTCCGCCACCGGCATATTCCCGTCAGTGGCGTGCTGAAGGACAAGAGCTATCCCACGGTGACAAAGACCCGCATTCTGGCGGGCATGGCCCATACCGCTCGCCAACAGGTGGTGCGGGTAGATCGTGAACCGGAGGCCGAGCCGAGCTCTCACCTGAAGCGGGAACTCATCCTGGCCGGCCGGGAATATGCGCCAGCCTCGGATGCGCTCCTTGTTTCCGATTACGACTACGGAGCGGCCAGCCCGGCAATTCTGAGTGCAATTCGCGAAAAAGGAAGGCTCAATGACGTTCCGGTGGTGCTCGATTCCCGCTACCGCATGTTGGAATATTCCGGAGTGGCGGCGGCCACGCCAAACGAGCCTGAGGTCGAGGCGGCTCTGGGCATCACGATCGGGAATGACTGGGCGCGGCTGTGCTCTGCCGGTCAGGAAGTCCTTTCGCGGTTGAAGCTGCAGTCGCTGGTGATTACCCGGGGACGCGACGGCATGGTGGCATTCAGTGGAAAGCACAAGCCGATTGACATTCCGATCTTTGGTTCTGACCAGGTGACAGACGTGACCGGCGCCGGCGACACTGTGATTGCCACGTTTACCGCAGCATTGGCGGCAGGGGCCAGCACCGAAGAAGCGGCCCAATTGGCGAACTACGCTGGGGGAATCGTGGTGATGAAGCGTGGAACGGCTACGGTATCCAGGCAGGAACTGCTTCATGCTCTCGAGCAAGCGCCGCCAGCCACCAGGGCCCACTAATTCACAAACGTGCCGACAAAGATCCTAAGTCGCGAGGAATTGAAGACACGCGTGGCCGAGTGGCGGCGGGCGGGCGAATCTGTCACCCTGGCGAACGGCTGCTTTGACCTGCTGCACGTCGGCCACGTGCGCTATCTTCATGCAGCAAAGCAACTGGGTGGGCGTCTGGTGGTTGCGGTGAATTCCGACGACTCGGTGCGCACGCTCAAGGGAGAAGGGCGTCCCCTGATGCCCGCTGAGGAGCGTGCCGAGATTCTTTCCGCCCTAGCGGCGGTGGATGCGGTCGTCATCTTCCCGGAGCGGGATGTGCGGGCCTTGCTGCGTGAAATCCGTCCCGACGTCCAGGCCAAGGGCACGGACTACACCGTTGAGAGCGTGCCCGAGCGGGACGTGGTTCAGGAGTATGGCGGCCGGGTGGAAATTGTCGGTGACCCCAAGGACCACTCCGCCACTGAGATCATCCGTTCGCGACTGGGATCGCGGCGGCCTTGAGCATGCAACCACCGGGCACAATGTCCTCCGAAGACCGGGTCTCCGGCGGTAATTATCAGCGTTTGCTGGTCGTGCGCCTCGGCTCCATGGGAGATATTATCCACACTCTCCCTGCGGCCACAGCTCTGCGGCAGGCTTTCCCCGAAGCCATGATTGGCTGGGTGGTGGAAGAGCGTTGGGCGGAGTTGCTCTGCACCCTTGCGGAGCCGCGGTCCGGCCCGCGATCAGCACGCCGGCCTCTGGTGGACCGGGTGCACACAGTGGATACCAGGAAATGGCGCACTTCGATGTTTTCCACGCAGACGTGGGAGCGGATGGCTGCCAGCCTCAGCGAGCTTCGTGCTCCGAGATATGAAGTCGCAGTGGATTTTCAGGGCGCGGCGCGCTCCGCGCTACTGGCCCGCTGGTCAGGAGCTTCAGTAATTTACGGAGCGTCTCAGCCACGGGAGAACGTGGCCACCATGTTGTATACGCGCCAGGCGATGGCTCGCGGGACCCACGTCGTGGAGCAGAACCTTTCCCTCGCTGCAGCAGTTGCCCGTCGCCCGTTGGAGTTGCCCGAAGTCAAATTCCCGCGGGACGAAGCCGCCGACAAGCACTGGGACAACTGGTTGCGATCCAAAGCCATCGGTGATTTTGTGCTAATCAATCCTGGGGCGGGGTGGGGCGCCAAACAGTGGCCTCCGGAACGCTACGGCCAGGTTGCAAGACAGTTGGCCGGAGATGGCTGGAAGACGCTGATAAACTTCGGTCCCGGCGAGGATGAAATGGCGCTCGCCGCAGAAGCCGCCAGCGAGGGAGCAGCGGAAGCTGTCGGGCAGTCGCTTACTGAGTTGATCGCCCTTAGCCGCCGCACGAAGCTTTTCATCGGCGGCGACACCGGTCCAATGCATCTTGCAGCCGCTCTCGGCGTTCCGGTGGTCGCCATCTTTGGACCGACCGACCCCGCCCGCAACGGGCCATTCGGCAGCCGCAGTGTCGTCCTGCGAAGCCCGCTCAGCCCAACTACCCATAAGCGCCGGCCTCAGCCCGATCCGGGTCTCCTGGACATCAGTGCCGACAGAGTCGTGGCTGCCGCGCGACAGCTGTTGGGAGGCCACTGTGCCTAGCTGGCCACAAGTCGCGCGCCGCATTCGCGTGCCTTCTGGGTTTGCCTTTGCTGCGGTGTATCTGTGGCTTGCCCGGCCCCTGGCCAGGTCGCTGATGTTCGGCGCTGGGTTCGTCGTTCTTGGTCTGCTGATTCGCGGGCTGGCGTCCGGCCATCTGCAAAAGAACCGGGAACTGGCCACGACCGGGCCCTATGCCTGGACGCGCAATCCTCTCTATCTTGGTTCACTAATCATTGGGGTCGGCTTTGCCATAGCCGCCAGGAGCTTATGGATTGCCGTGCTCCTGCTCGTGATGTTGTTCGCGATTTACCTGCCTGTCATTCGTTCGGAAGAGGAATTTCTGGCCGCGCAGTTTCCGAAGTACGCGGACTACGCCCACCGGGTACCCCGGTTCGTACCGAGGGTGAGGCCGGCAGCTCATCGTGACTGGGAGTTTTCCTGGGGTTTGTATTGGAAACATCGCGAGTACAATGCCACACTAGGTGCAGCTGCAATCATGGCGGCGCTGGTGCTCAAGCTGCTGAGGAATTTCTGACAATCGGAACCGTGACCAGACATCTCACGTCCGAATACTGACGTCTCACCAAGGACCTGAATCAGTCGTCTAAACCGAGATGAGATTTTCTTCAGGATGCAATGCGGGATGGTTGTGCTTGGGGCTGGTGACTTCACTGGTCGCGGCCCAGACGGCACCCTCGCCCCATGACCAGAGCCCGCTTGCCACCATCAGCGCGGGAGCTTCAGCGGCGGTCGTCCCGCCACCCCCGAACTACCATTTTCCCGATGGCCAGACCTACGTCTACGGGATCGAGTGGCATCTGTTCAACGCAGGGATTGCAAGAGTCAGCCTGCAAGCTGAAGGCCCCGAGCAGCACGTGATCGCAACTGCTGTTTCCGCCGGTGTGGTCAATATGCTCTACAAAGTGAATGACCGCTTCGAGGCCTTTTTTGATCCGCACAAGTTTTGCTCTGTGCGAGTTTCCAAACATAACGAAGAGGGTTCGCGCGCACGGCAGTCGGAACTCCACTTCGATTACACCCGCGGCAAGAGTGTACTCGAGGAAAAAAACCTGAAGACGGGCGAACAGAAGCACGTCGAAAATGACATTCCGGGATGCGTGACGGACGTGGTCAGTGGTTTCTACTACCTGGCATCACTGCCTCTGCAGAACGGCAACGTCAATGCCTTCCCCATTAACGATGGGGGCAAGACCACGGAAGTAACGGCGCACGTGGAGGCCCGCGAGCAGGTGAAAGTGCCCGCCGGCACCTTCCAGACGGTGCGTGTGAAGGTGGAGCCGACCTCGGGCGCTCTGAAGGGAAAAGGCATGGTATGGGCCTGGTTCACCGATGATGCCAGCCACACCCCGGTGCAGATGCGATCGAAGCTGGGTTGGGGGACGTTGTTGTTCCGGCTGCAGCGGGTGGAAAAGCCGTGATCAGCTGCAGAACCAGAGACTGAACTCGGGCCTAATCCTACCCCGTGGCCTCTGTGCCCTCTGTGGTGAAAGACTATTTCTGTGCCAGCAAACTTCTCGCGCGGCTGAGTTCCGGCCGATCCGACTTCGCCCCGTCGCAGACCTTTATCAGTCTTGCGTAGTAGGTGTTCGCTTGGTCGTGCTTGTCTGCGAGTTCGGCCGAGTGGGCGGCACCGTACAAACCGTTAAAGCGATTTGGGTTGAACTTCAGATCAGCCTCATATTCGGTTAGCGCCTGCGAGGGCTGATTCATCTCCAGTAGCATGTCGGCAAGCATTTCGCGGGCGGGGATGGCCAGCGGCTCATCACCCTCAGCCTCTTCCGTCTCCGCAATGGCGCGCAAGGCCTTGAGAGCTTCGTCGTGCTTGCCTTCGGCATAGGCGGCCCACGCCTCCGCTTCCTGATACTCTCGCTCCACGAACTCCGCAAAGTAAACCCTCTTTTGACTTCGCAAGTTCTTATAGATGGGCTCGATTTCGGCGGCCTCCTTGTGGGCTTGAGCCGCGTTGCCGCTGCGGGCCGCGCCAATCGCCCGGGCCCAGTAGGTAATGGCAGTGTCTCCTGGGTCGGCCCCTGGGACTGGTGTTAAGGCCGTGGCCTCCGGCCAGTGGTGCAACTCCAACGCATATCTCGCGGGAAACGTAACCATGGCAGACATGTGCGGATCAAAATTTCCGTACCTGGCGTCCTTCATCGCCGGCATGTCCTTGATTTCGTCAATCAGGCCCTGGGCATCGGCTTCCCGCCCGCTTTGCAGGTACGCGTACTGGAGGAAATCCATGGCGTGGAATTGGTGGCCTTCGCCGCCCATGTGCATGGCCGCAGTCTTGCGAGTGGCGGCAATGGAGGCGAGGTTGGAGTCGATGTCGTCCTGCCACAGCCCAAGCCGGGCAAAAATGTGTGAGGGCATGTGCAGAGCATGAGGAGCGGCAGGCGCGATTTGCGCGTAACGGCGTGCCGCCGGCAACCCCAGCTGGGCCATCTGCGGGCTGTCATAGCTATGGATCAGGTAGTGTGCGACACCCGGATGGTCGGGTGCTTCTGCAAACACCTTTTCGAGCACCGCAGCCGCTTTTTTCTGATTGGCGAAGGTTGCGTCGCGATCCGGCGCAGACGCCAGCAGCGACAATCCATAGAAGACCGCTGCCTCGCGATCTTCCGGATGACGCTGCGATGCGGCTTCCATGGCTTTCGAGTACGCTTCTGCCCGGCTCTGGTAGTCGCGCTCCTTGGCGCCACCATAGAAAGCATCCATGGCGGCGATGTAGCCACGTTCCCGGTCATCGCTGGAGTGCAGCGACTTGGCCTTCTTGATCTCGGCCTGGCCCTTCTTGATGATTTTGGCGTCCGGATGGTTCCACAACTGGTGCCACAAGCTCATCGCCACGCCCCAATGCGCCATGGCACAATGCGGGTCGTCCTGGGCAATCTGCGCGAACTGTTTCTCGGCCTCCTCGTACCAGAACGAGTGCAGGAGAGCAACGCCGCGCTCAAAAGGCTGTTGCACACCAGTCACGCAGGAGATCGGGAAGTGCACGGCCCCCAACTGCTCCTTGGTCATTTCTTCGTGATGATGACCTTCATCGTCGGCTGGAGCGGTGAAACTGCAAACCAGGACAACCGCAAGCAACAAGACAAGACGCTTCATGAAATACCCCGTAGTAGACCGAGTGTAGTTGGTGAATGATGGAAGGGTCAATTCGGGGGTGAGGGCCCGCTTAACGCACTTATTGCAGCCGGAAGCGCTCGTTCATCAGTCGCTGCAGGCGGGGTTTGTAAAGCAGATCGTAGGCGAGTTCTTTGTCGGGAAACATGGCCAGCGCGGCCCGTTTCGCATTGGCGGCCAGTTCGGAGGCTTCTTCCACGGTCAGATTGGGGTCTTGGCTGATCACCGACATCACCATGCTGATCATGAGTTGCAAACGGCGGATGTTTCGCGTTTCCTGCTCTTTCTCGCCGACCCGGCCTGACTGTCCAGCTCGCTCTGCACTCTCCATGGGGTCCCCACTTCACTGGATTAGATGTGCCTACGCGCTGGGGGTTGCGTCCAGGCGAGTGGGGCTATTCTCCCCGTAATCCCTGCGGAGAGCAATGGCCCCAAGGTGTTGGACTTCGGTCACTTCCGCAGCGTTTTAGGGTTTAACGAGACCTGCAAACCGAAAGTCTTAAATCGCGGAGAACACCCGGGGAGTTCGCTGAGAAGCCCGACAGACAGCAAACTGAGGCACTCCGGAACGCTGGAGCAGGTTCGCCATCGGGCCGGCACCGGCGTAGAATCACGGGTGCAGACAAACAGAGAGCGGTGGTCGTAGGCACTACCGTCCGATGGAGGAGCGATGACAGCGATTCGTTCCGCAAACAGTGAGCAGCGTCCCGATCCGAACGAGAAACTGGTGCGCGTTTTCGACACCGAGCAGGAATCAGAGGCCATGGTGGTTAGTGGCTTGCTTGAGTCCGCGGGAATCGATTGCGACGTGACCGCCTTGGACGCTCCCCAGGACATTCTGCCGGGTGTCGGCGGCACTGTCATCCTGGTGCGCGAAGAAGACGCGGATGAGGCCCGGCGCGTAATTGATGAATACCGGCGAACCCCAGAAGACATGGAAACAGCGGAGATCGACCTCAGTGAGCTACCAGAGCAGGAGTGACGACCTTCCCGTCGAGATAGAACGTGACAGCACCGTCGAGGTCGGTTCGGAAGGTGATGACTTGGGAGTGCGCGAGCCGTTCCAGTACTTCCCGCCGCGGGTGCCCATACACGTTCCGCGCCCCAACCGAGATGACGGCATAATGAGGCTGCACGGCAGCCAGGAGTTCCGGATTCGTGGAAGTAGCGCTGCCGTGATGCGCAACTTTTAGCAGGTCCGCCCTGGGATGCTCCTGGGCAATGCGTCTTTCAACTTCCTTCTCCGCGTCTCCTTCCAGCAGTGCGGTGGTCTGTCCATAGCTGACGCTCATCACCAGCGAATCGTCGTTCCTTTTCCTCGCACTGCCCAGGGCACCAGCTTCGGGTGCCAGGATGCGAAAAGCTAGATCCCCGACCGCAAAGCGATCTCCAGCTTGACGTGACACGACGGGAATGCCAAGCGCCTTCGCTTCCCCTAGCAGCTTCTCCAACTCCGAATTTGGCGGGCCCACCCCCAGCCATAACTCGTTGGGATGAAAATTCGCCAGGACGGAGGCCATCCCTCCGATGTGATCGGCGTGGGGATGGGTGACCGCGACTGCGTCCAAATGGTGAATTCCCCGGGACCACAGATAGGGCGAGACAACGTCTTCCCCGATATCCAGCTCGGAGTGCATCCAGTGCGGGATCCCGCCGGCATCCACCAGCAACGTGCCGCCCCGCGGGGAAACCAACAGAGTTGAATCTCCTTCCCCAACATCGATGGAAGTGACTTCCAGCCATCCGGCCCGCACATGGGGTCGAGGTGGGACCATGCAAATCCAGAGCGCACTCGCGGCCAACCCAGCAACTCCCGCTACTGCCATTGACCAGCGCCGGCGAACCAGGACCATGGCTAGGATGACCGTCGCCCCGCTTGCCAAGATGAGAGCGAGCCGGGGCGTCGGCACACGCAAATCCGCGATCCGCAATGCACCCAACCAATGCACGCTTCCGGCCAGCGCATCGAGCACCACTCCCGCTACGAAGGCGGGTAATTTCGCGACGAAAAGCGACACATAGCTCACCGCAACCGCGGCCACCGCGGCCGGCATCAACACGCCCGTCAGCGGAACTGCCAGAAGGTTAGCCGGCAATCCCATGACCGTGACGCGATGAAAGTAGTACGCCATGAGCGACGCCAGCCCGATCTGCATCAATGCCGAAACCACGAGAAGCTCAACGCCATTGGCCAGGGTACGGATGCTCGCGGCCAGCATCCTCGACGGGTCATGGCCGCGGAGAAAACGGGTGAGCCGGCCAGAAACCAGCCGCACATCCAGCCTGCACTGGGCCACCCGCGGCGGAAGGAATGCGTCGTATCGAACCGATTCCAGGCTCCGCAGGGCCAACCGGTAGGGCTCGGTCGTGCGCTCCAGAAGAGGGACTCCGATTCCTGCGATGACCAGCACACACAAGAACGTAAGTTGAAAGCTGGCTCCGAATAGCACTCTCGGATCAATCATGAGCAGGCCGAGGGCTGCGGCCCCAATGCCGTTCAACATAGATCTTTCACGGAAAAAGCTGCGTGCGCCGAGATAAAGCGCCAGCATGAGTGTGGCGCGCCAGATGGGAGGGCCCACATCGGTGATGACCGCGTACATCACGGAAAGCAGCACGGTTGCCGCGCTGGCAGCTAGATCGTTGACCCGGAGCCTCCGCAGTGTGAACAAGGTTACAAGTGCGAGGATGCTCACATTCATGCCGGAAACCACCAGCACGTGATATGTCCCGGAACGCTGGAAATCAGCCCGTTCGCGCCGGTCCAGGAAAGCGTCCTCTCCGATGACCATGGCATCTATCAATGCGGCTTGGGCCGGCGGCCATAGCGTGTGGACTTTTTCAAGGATGCGGCGATGCACGCGGCTGCGCCACGGTTCGGTGCGACTACCGCAGAAGCCCGGCAGGAGTTCAACCTTGTCGGCCTTTGCTGATGCCAGGGCCTCAATTCTCTGCTGCGCTAGGTATCCTCGGTAGTCGAAGGCGCCCGGGTTCCTGAAGTTGCGAGGCGTGTAGATTTTGGCCGGAAAACGCAACCGCTCTCCGTATCGGAACAAGCGCAGGGGCGCGGCATTGGGTGGGTTTTCTTTCCCCAACCGACTTTCCCTGCCGTACACGGTCAGGCGGACGCCGGCGCGCACTGTCGAAGTTTGACCCTCGGAGACGATGCGCTCGGTTTCGACATCCAGGCGTTGTTGCACGTCGCCATTGCCGCTCTCCCGCAGGTTCCCTTCCTTGATTACGTGGGCCGTGACCACAAGCTCGCGTCCGTCCGCAAATCGAAGCACACCGGAGTCACCGGAAATCTCAAGAGGGCGCACTTGCACGTTGAGCGCCCCATCAAAGAGAAGCGTACAGAGGCCAAGCACAAACGCTGGTTTGGCACGCCTGCGCAGGAAGTAGATGCCGCTGATGGAGAAGACGAAGGCTGCGCCCAGCCACCACACCGCCGGCCGCCACAGGTGAACACCGGTGAAGATGCCGCTGGCGTAGGCCAACGCGCCCCAAAGCAAGGGCTGCCGGACGGACGGCCCCCGCCGGGAAGCAACGGGCGCACTTGACTGCGAGTTCACCGGCTCACCGGCCCCGGAGGTCAGACGTTGGACGGGCACGGCCCCCTTCGTGCCATCGGCACTCAACGTCCTGCCACGGTACGACAGCCGTGCCCTGCGGCAAAAGCCACCCGCGTTTCTGGCCTGATGTTCCTAGCGCATCAGGTGGAACACGCTTTCTATATGGTAGGTTTGGGGGAAAAGGTCCACCACATGGGCTTGCTGGAAGCGATACCCAGCAGCGAGCATCCCAACCAGGTCGCGACACAACGTCGCCGGGTCACAGGACACGTAGACGATGTGATTCGCTCCTAACCCGGCCAGGCCGCGGACCACCATTTCTCCCAGCCCACTCCGTGGCGGGTCAACCACGACGAGATTGGGCCGCAATTCACCCGCCACGGTTTTCAAAAACTGTTCCGTCGTAGCACGGACAGCCTTGACGTTCGAGGGTGAATTGTAGAGAAGGTCGCCATGCGAGGTCGGTGACGCCTCAACTGCGGTTACCTGTGCAAAACTCTTCGCCAGAACCGGCGAGAAAAGTCCCACTCCGGCATAGAGATCAAGCGCCGCTTGCCCAGACAATCCCTGGGTAACCAGCTCCACCAATTGGGGAGCCAGGTGGCGGTTCCCCTGGAAAAATGCCCCGGCGCTGACACGGTAAGAAAGGTCCCCTGCGTTGTACGTGAGCTCCCCCGTGCCAATTGTGGCGATCCGCTCCTCTTCAACCGGCCCGTGGTTGCCACCGCTACCCCGGTAGGTAACCACGCCTACCGCGTTCGGCAGGATGGACTTGATTTCGGTAGCGACCTGGATGGCTGCGCTCTTGCGAATGTCAGGCCTGCAATCGACCCGGGCCAGCAGCTGCGTGTCTTCGGCATTGGAGAAGAACTCGATCTCCTGAATCTCTTCCGCCCAGCTGGCCGGTTTCGTCTGCGACAAGGCAGCGATAGCGCGATTGATGAGCGGCGAACTGATGGGGCACTGCGTAACTGGCTGCAGTTCGTGGGAATTGAACCGGTAATACCCAACAGCGAATTCCGGCTTGGTCTGGACCTTCAGCCGCGTCCGGTTTCGATAGTTCCATTCTGGAGAGGGATGCACTACGACCTCCGTATCCAGCTCCAGCTTGGCAATGCGGCGGAGGTTCTCCTTCAGGATGGCAGCTTTGATCTCCAGCTGATGCCCGTAACTCACGTGCTGGTAGTGACAACCTCCGCAGCGCTGAAAGTACGGGCACTGGGCCTCGATGCGCCACGGGGAAGGTTCAACGATTCGCTCGGCTCGCCCCCGCGCAAATCCACGCTTCTGTTCGAGGAGTGAGGCTTCAACCTTTTCACCCTCCAGCACGAAGGGGAGGAAGACTGCCTTGCCGGGGCCGTGTTCGTCCGCCGGCAGCCGCGCCAGGCCATCGCCGCCGTAGACGAGTTTTTCAATGTTGAGAAGCAAGAGACGATTCTAACCACAGAGAGCAGACAAGGACACGGGGACAACAGTTTTGTTACATATAAAACAGGCTCAGCCTCGGCAACCCGTGTTTCTCCAACAGTCGTTTGTGGACATACTGCCGCTGCAGTTGGTCGATTTGTCCGGCTGGCATTTTGCTCCGGTAAGGTGCTAATTCGCGGTCGACCTCGGCGCGCACGGCAACGATCTGTTCGTCAGGGGTCGCCGCCAGCAGAACGGCAAACAGTTTCTCCTCCACAACGGTGAGCTTGCGTTCGAGATCTTCCAATCGCGGCAGGGAGTTCGTGCCTTCCATTTCTGTCGCCATCTCCCGCAGTGCGATTGCCGTCTCTCTTGCCATGGGCTGCCCGGAAACGCCTGCCCTGTCCGGCAACTTCACCGCTTCGAGTTGATCCGCATTGCGGCGGAGGAATGCCGCGATCTCGGATGCTTGGAACCCGCGGGGAGCAAGGGACTGGGGCTTCGTCGCTCCCACGGAAGCTTCTTTCATCTCCTCGGTAGCAGCTAACACCTCCTGAGCGCAATACGCTAGGCTGTTGACCTTCCGCGACTTGGAAGGCCGTTGGTCGTAACGATCAAAGGCCGCATCGATACCTCGCAGCACAGCTTCCAGAGGGATACCGGCGTCTTTCCAAGTTTCAATCAGCGCCCAGTCCAACGTGGAAAGCAGAAGGCCGCCTCCCCGGCGCCGCTGAAAATGCTCTTCGATTTCCGTGAAGTAGTTGAAGTAGTTTTCCACGACCGCTTAGCGGGACCTGCTACCAGAAGAAGCCTTGGGTGACGAGCGGACCGTTCCGCCGCCAGATGGCGCGGTCGTCGCAGCCTCGCGTGCAGGCTTCGCCGCCGTGTTGCGTTCCCAGATAATCCGCAGACCTTCCAGAGTCAGGAAGTCGTCCACGTGCTTGATGTATTTCGATCCGATCCCAATCAGCGAAGCCAGCCCCCCGGTAGCAACCACTTTGGTTTCCTTGCCAAGTTCCGCCAGCAACAACTCGAGGATCCCATCGACCAGCCCGAGGTATCCGTAGTAGAGCCCGGATTGCAGGCTGGCGACGGTGTTCGTACCAATGACCTTGGCGGGTTTGCGAATGTCCACCCGTGGCAGGCGGGCAGTGCGGCCAAACAGCGCATCCGCGGAAATTCCGATCCCGGGACAGATCACGCCACCCTGATATTCGCCCTTCGCGGTCACGCAATCGAAGGTCGTGGCCGTACCAAAGTCCACCGAGACCACCGGCCCGCCATACTTCTCGAAAGCAGCCACTGAATTG
>JAIQFW010000077.1 GCA_020073105.1 Terriglobia bacterium | reverse complement strand
AGCGCTGTCCAGATATCACCAAGGCAAAGACTCTTCTTGGCTGGGAGCCAAAGATCGATCTGGAGACAGGACTGCGAATGTCGCTGGAATATTTCCGCCAAGCCGCATCCGCACTCCCATAGGAATTCCTCGAACCACGGAGGCCCAGACGCCAGAGCCTGCCCTGAGCTAAATCGAAAGGTCTGGGCGGTTGAACGAAGCTCGACAGGGTTTCTCGCTGGAGCAAAGCAAATCGACATCGAACCCCGGATCAACCCACTGACTAGTCAGGTAACTAGTCAATTGGAATTGCCCCAGAATCCCGTGCCCATGACGGATGCGGGGCCTGCCTGTCAGTGGAAATTTGAGCGGAAGGAAATATCTCTGCCTCTCTGGGAGCAACTTCACTGGCTCAGCTTCGCCCCGGCTTGCGCGCAAGCGATCAACGCCTTCAGTTGCCTCTGCTGGTCAGCATTTCTGAGGCTGAACTGCACGCCCATGCCGAAGCCGCGGTTCACGCTCTTCACTCTTCCCGCGATGCACAACTTCAGGGTTTCCGCGCGCACTACGATTTCCACCGCGGTGCCTTCGGGAAACGGGTCGGTGGTTTCGACGTAACAGCCGCCGGTGCCGATATCGCTGAGCGTACACCGCATGGGAGCAGAGCTTTCGGGACGATAGACGTCGGCGCCTAAACTACAGGCCTGGCGGCCCAGGTCGCGCCGGTCGGCGCTGGACCCCGACAGCAACCCCAGCCCGGCCGAGAGCCCCGAAAGGGCGTCATCAGCTGGCGAAGCCGGCGCCTGTGACGGCTGGATTTCCGGAGCCGTCGAAAGAGTATGTTGCACCCAAGCCTGCAGCACCCGCCGTGACGATGGCGGCACATTCGCGAACCGAATTCCCATTCGCCCCGCGGAGTCCTGCCACATGACCTCTCCCGAAAGACGTATGACGGAATTGTCCCCTGGCAGAGTGAATTGAAAATACACCTTGCAACTGGGCGGCAACTTATCCTCGGCTTGGACCTTCAGACCAAGTTCATTCAGGTCCATCAGCCTGGCGGAAGCGTCCTCCTTACCCGGGTAAGCCATGGATGCTCCTGCCTCCACCGGGATCCGGGGCCGGACCCTTCTTTCGCGCCGGATCAAATCGCGGGCAGCCCGAATGCTGTACGCCGCCCGCTCCCGGGAAATTGGCTTGTATAGAACGAAGTTCGCGCCGGCTGCGAAAATGTCGCGCGCGCCGTTTTGCCCGTCCAGAAGGGCAATCACCACGCTGGCATGATTCTTGGATGTGCGCCGGGCATGGGCAATCAGCTCTGTAGCCGCTGGTTCATTCACACAGTCGACCAGAATCGCCTCAAAGTGGCGGTCGTCGATCCGGGCCCGGGCCATGGGGAAGGCGCCGCAGGACTCGACCTCGATGCCCAGATCCTGAAGCATGCGGCTCAACAACTGGACAGCTTCGGCATCCGCGCACACCAAGAGCGATGTGAGCCCCATAGCAAGAGCATGATAAGGGCCGTACTCCAGTGACCACAAGTTACCGGGGTCACGACGGGCCCCAGCAAGCCGCGGCCCAGAGCTGGCAAAACGCGCCCTCACCGCCATGCCAGCAACCGAGGTAAAACTGTGTTCCCGAAGAGATTCGCTTGCTTCGTCCTGCCAAAGTGACCGGAGTTCTGGCCGCCGATTACCTTACTTAAGTCCAATGCACCTGCTGTCCTTCCGGTACTTTGACGCTCTCCTCCCCCCTCCTTACGATGAAATCCACTGGGTTTGCCAGCTACGGCGCCCGTAGCGGAACCCTTCCCCGTTCCGTGGGCGATTTGGTCGCCGAGGAAAGAAAGGTCACATGCGTCAACGTAGAATGCGAGGATTTTCGCTGCTCGAGATGATGACGGTGATCGCGATTGGCTTGATCGCCAGTGGCGTCGCCGTAATGAGTTTTCAGCCAACCATGAGAAACGCGCGTGTGACCAACGCCTACAACACGACCCTGATGGCTCTGCGGCAAGCGCGCGACATTTCCATCTCGCAGCGGCAGACCTATTTCGTGACTCTCACCCACAATGCCATCCCCCCAGACACCATCACCGTTACGCAGGGGGGGACGGGTACGGTGATCACGACCTATCCGATTCCCAGTGATGTCGCGTTCACCACCGTGACCGGACTCCCGGGGGCCGGGCCGGACGGGTTTGGCGGCGGTGGCACTGCTATTGATTTCGACCAAGGGGTGGCGGGCGGCGACAAGAGCACCATCTATTTCATGCCTGACGGTTCGGCGCAGGATGTCAATGGCAATCTCAACAGTGGCGTGGTTTACATCGCCAGAGCCGGAGATCTCTACAGCTCGCATGCCATTACGGTGTGGGCGGCAACCGGGCGTTTGCGGGGCTGGCGCTTGTACAACAACGGTGGCACCAAGTATTGGAGGCAAATGTAATGGCAGGCAAAAGCATTAGCATCCGGACACGGGCCCGCCGCCGACAGGAAGGGTTCACCCTCATCGAAACCCTGATCTCCATGGTGGTGATGACGGTGGGCTTGGTCGCTCTGCTGGGAGTGTTTGGGCTGGCGATGGCCTCAACCCAAACTTCCCAGGAAAACGCCATCGGCAAGCGCTTGGCCAACGAGGCTCTCGAGGGAATTCTTACGGCGCGCGAAACCGCGAACATCACCTGGGGCGAGCTTCAGAACACGGGTTCGGGCGGCATCTTCCTGGCTGGTGCGCAGCCCATCAACAACCCCGGGGTCGACGGCATTATCGGAACGGCGGATGACGCGGCCGCGGGTGCGCAGAGATTGGAAATGCCGGGGCCGAGCGGCGTCTATGCCGGAACCTGCCCCCCGGACAACTGTATGAACCTGAGCAACTATACGCGCACCATTGCCATTCAACAGGCCACCAACGGCGGCGTTCCGATTCCGACCCTCAATATCGTCACCATCACGATCACATACACCACGCCGCAGTTGAAGATCCCCAAAAACTACGTTCTTGTGGCTCACGTTTCGCAATACCGGTAAAGGGGAAATATGGGATACCAAGCAAAATCTACGGCCCGCGGCTTTACCCTGGTGGAAATGATGGTGTCGCTGGCCCTCGGTCTGTTGATCGTGGGGGCCGCCGTGAAATTGTTTAGCCAGGGTGTGGATGCGACTTGGGTGGTGTCGCAGCGAGCGGAGATGCAGCAGGACCTGCGCGCTACTGAGAACCTGCTGGTAAAAGACTTGAGCCTGGCAGGCGCCGGACTGACCGGCATTCCCGGGGAGACCGTGGCCTTGCCTTCGGCCCTCGGTTCTCCTATCTATGGCTGCGATCAAAGCGGAACCGCCGCCGGCTGTCCCCCTAACGGAGGCGTGCAGTATCCATGCATTCCGACCGGGGCTTGCACCCCGAGTCTCTACCCCATCATGCCGGGCTTCCAAGCGGGCATCAAGCCACCGGGCAGCACCACGAAAAGTGATCTCATCACCGTGGTGTACAGTGACAACAATCTCGCGCTGAACTGCTATTCGGTCACCTTCAACGGCACGGGAAACATTCTGACCTTTACCGCGCCCGCTAACCCGCCGCCGACTTCCTGCATTCTGCCCCCCGGGCTGGCTTATCCCCAAGCCTTGAACAACACCGCGAACGGATTGCAGGCCGGTGATGTGATCCTGGTGAACAACCAGGTTGGCACCAACAGCGCGTACGCAGTGGGAGAAGTCACCCTGGTCGCCGGACCGATCGGCCCACCCGCGCCGGGAGTCCAGTACGTCATCACCTTTGCCGATGGCGATGCCCTCAAGCTGAACCAGAGCGGGCAGCCCAACGATCTGACCGCCCTTAAGGCAGGCGTAGGCACGGTGGCCAATCGCATTTTCGTCGTCACTTACTACCTGCGGAATGTGCCGGACCCCACCGGCGTCACCACCGGCACCACTATTCTTTACCGGCAGGTCAATGGGTTAACCGCAGTGCCGGTGGCGGACAATATGGCCAACCTCCAATTCACTTACGACACCTACGACGACGCCGGGAACTTGCTCAATGCTGCGGGTGACGCCGGGGAATCGGTCGGCACCTCCCCCAATTTGATTCGCAAGGTCAACCTTATCCATCTGACCATGCACAGTCAGCTCGCGGGCACCCGCAGCGTCCTCATGGCAACCAGTGGCTTTCAAAGTGTTGACATGCAAACTTCGATCAGTGCCCGCAACGCAAGTTACAAGAACCGCTACGGCTTCACCCCACCCTCACCGTAGGGGAGATTCGGCGCCTCGATGAAAGAGGCAGGATTTTGGAGATCTGGAATGAGGAGTGACTCGATGGAACGCGCAAAACATGATTCACGAGGATTCACGCTGATCGCAACCCTGATGGTATTGCTGCTCTTGTCTGGGATCGCGATTGGCATGCTCATGATGGTGAACACCGAGGTCAGGGTCGGCACGCAGGACGTGCAGAACAACACCACCTTCCACGCCGCCGAAGGCGCGATCGAGAAGATGACCTCGGACCTGGCCGCCAGCTTCCAGAACATCCAGTCGCCCACGGCGAGCCAGATCACGGCGTTGAGCGCCCTGGTTCCCACAAGCACATATTATTCCGCGGGAATCACCTTCCCCGTCTACACCCTGACTCCCGCCACGGACGCGAATGGAAAACTCGCAACCTCCTACGGCCAGGTTGCCTCGGGAGACTACGGCGGCCTGTACGCCCAATTGCTTCCCGTTACCTTGCAAGCCACGGCCCAGGGACCGCTGGGAGACGAAGTCAGTATGTCACGCACCGTGCAAGTGGCCTTGATCCCGGTCTTTCAGTTTGGTGTCTTTTCCGATAGCGATTTGAGCTTCTTTGCCGGCGTCGACCTGGACTTCGCGGGCCGCGTGCACACCAACGGCGACTTGTTCCTGTCGTCGGGCGACGGGACGACCGCCACGTTCCATGACAAGGTCAGCGCCTGGGGCAATATTATTCGCACCGAACTCGCGGATGGTGTGTCGATCAACACCGCGCCCACGCACAAAGGCAACGTTGCCATCCTGACCGCCAGTCAGGGCTGCGACGGCGCCCAGCCTAACTGCAGAAACCTGGCCACTAACGAGGCCAGCGTCCTGGCGGGACCCACCTCCGGGCAGAACCCTGCCTGGCATAACATTTCGGTGGGCACCTACAACGGTTGGATCATCGACGGAAACTGGGGGCAGCCGGGTGGAACTGGGGCCTCACAACTGCAGCTCCCCTTCGTCAGCGGAACCGGACAAGCCAATACTCAGCCGCAGCCGTATGAAATCATCCGGCGGCCCCCGGTCGGGGAAGATCCAGCATCTCCCTTGGGAGCGGCCCGCCTTTACAACGAAGCCGCCATCCGGGTACTGCTGAGCGATCGCCCCGAGGATCTGACTGGCGGCGCTGGGGATCCGGACAACGTTCGGCTGGCCAACTTCAACAATCCCAATAGCGGTATTGATTACACCAAGGGCGTACCGATTACCGGCACTGGCAACACCATGTACTTTGCCACCGCCTCGACGGCGATCCCCCAGCCGACTGTAGCCGGCAGCGCTGCCGGCACCTTGTTGGCCGACTGGCTGTATGCACCGCAGGCGACACTCGGAGAGTTCGGCAATGAGTTCGATGCGACCGACGGAAACGTACCCTTGATGTGGACCGCCCCCGGAGCGAATTTTTACGGGGTTTCCCAAGCACCACCGAACCCCAACGTCAAGTGCAACATGGGAACCAGTCCACCTACGTGTCCCCCGTATCCCTATTACACGCCGCTCCCCTTAACCATCTCCGGCGCTCTGGGCAACTCGACCGGGTGGAACCTGCTGGATGGATATCTCCGCGTCGAATATCGCGACACGACGGGCAACTACATTCCCGTGACCCGCGAATGGCTGGGCCTGGGATTTGCCCGTGACTTGACACCCCCCGCGGCCCCCGGCACAAACCCGGTGGCTCCGAACGCAATCCTGCTTCTGCAGCAACCGGCGAAACGAACTCCCGGAGGCGGGTTGGACAAGAACGGCGTGGCAGGAACCTGCACCAAGAGTGGTGGAGTTTGGTCGTGCGTCAACGGTAGACCGCCAGAAGTCGCGTACGATCAGGTAGCTAACAACCCTTATTATGGATTAGCCGGGGCAGCCAACCAAAGCCTCACGATGTACAACTGGTATCCGATTAACCTTTACGATGCCCGCGAAGGCGAAATCCGCGACGTAATCGGCGTGCCTGCATCCAGCTGCACGCCAAATGGCGTTATGAATGCCGTCGAGCTGGATGTGGGCAACCTGAAGCGATGGCTGAACGGCACCATCCCCGGCAGCGGGACACTGGTGGACTATGTGACCCAGAACGGGTACATTCTCTACTTCTCCGACCGGCGCGGAATGCTGAATAACCCCAATGGCACTCAGGTCGATCCCGCTGGAACCAAGACTGGAGATTCTGGCCTGGAAGACTCCATCAACGTCGGCAGCCAAAATGGCAACCCGAACGGCGCGCTGGACCCCATTCCAGCAGGCAAGAACCAGTCTCCGGAAGATGTGAACAACAACACCCGGCTGGACAACTTTGGCGCTGCCAATCTGGGCCTGGGACTAGGTTACGTACCTGTCCCGGTCGGTCCGCCCGGCACCGCCTATAACGCGGCTCAGAGCGTGAACAGCCGGGTCACGACCCCGGCGGCGGATGATCCCTACGTCATCGGCAACCGTATTCCAAGTTGCTCGGTCGCGCAGGACAACTGGGTCAGCGGCGCCCGCCATGGCTTGAAACTGGTGGACGGCTCGCTGGGCAACCTGCCCGTCCGGCTGGACGACAACACGGGCGGTTTCACGGTAGGCTCGGAGAACCCGGTCTACATCTTTGGCAACTACAACACGGCTCCGTCCCCCGCGGATCCCACCTGGGCGAACCCGGCCGCTGCCGAGCCGGCTCACTCGGCGGCAGCCGTGATCGCGGATGGTGTGACCCTGCTTTCCAGCAACTGGTCTGACCTTGTCAGTCTGAACAATCCCAGCAACGACGCCGGCCGGCAAGCGGTGACCACCTACTATCGCGTGGCGATCTCCTCGGGCAAGAACCTCAACTTCCCGACCGCCGCCCTGGCTTGGCGCGTGGGCGACTTCGGCACCGACGGCGGACTGCATAACTTCCTGCGACTGGTGGAGAGGTGGAGCGGGCAGACGCTGAACTACAAAGGTTCGCTGGTGAGCATGTACTACGCAACCTACGCCACGGGCCTGCACAAGAACGGTGGTGGAGTCCTGTACGAGCCGCCGGCCCGTAACTATATCTTCGATCCCCTCTTCTCGCAGCCGCAAAACCTGCCGCCGGGAACGCCCATGTTCCGCGACATCGATAACTTGAGCTACCGGCAGAACTTTAACCCGTGCACGGTCCAGAGCAACGGTAAGTGCGCGGACTAAAACTCCGCGCATCAACTTCGACCAGCCCCGGTCCTCGGACCGGGGCTTTTTTTTTTGGCCTGCCCTGCCCTGTATGATTGACCATCTAACCGAGGTCCAGGGAGGGTGGGGTGGCAAAGATTACGGCAATCTTCTGGGATGTGGGTGGCGTCCTGCTGAGCAACGCCTGGGACCGCGCGCAACGTCAGCGCGCCCTGGAGCGCTTTCAGCTTGACGAGGCGGAGTTCGACGACCGGCATGACATGCTGGTCTCCTCCTTCGAGCGCGGCAAGATCAGCCTGCAGGAGTATCTGGAGCGCACCGTCTTCTATCGCCCCCGGCCGTTTACCCAGCAGGAATTCACCGACTTCATGTTTTCCCTGTCTCAACCGAATGCCGGAACGCTCGAGATTGCGCGTTCTCTGGCGAGGTCTTGCCAGTATCTGATGGCGACGATCAACAACGAGTCCACGGAATTGAACCTCTATCGCATCCGGACCTGCGGCCTGCGGGAGATCTTCAGCGTGTTTGTGAGCTCATGCTTCGTGGGGTTGCGCAAACCGGAGGAGGGCATCTACCGGCTAGCCTTGGAGATCACCCAGCGGCCACCGGAAGAATGCTGCTTTGTGGATGACCGGGCGCTCAATCTCGATGCTGCATCCGCTTTGGGAATGCGCGTGATTCGCATGCAGAATGCCGCGCAGTTGCGCCAGGACCTACAGAAGTTGGGGGTGGGGGCATGAGTTCCGCCGATCTCTAGGCGCTCTTGGCGGGAGTGCGGGAAATCGGGCTTCCCAGGCCTTGACCTTTGGCTGGGCCGGATTCGGCGCCAGCGGCGAGATTCAGGTCGGTCGACCAGCAATCGAGTACGATCTTCCACTCTCCGGCTTGGCGGGCAGCGAGGATGACATACTTGCCGCGTTCCTCGCGGCGTTTGCCGGTTGCGCTGGGGACGAGCATGGTGCAGCGGCCCACGTCGTACGCCGTGTCTCCGAACAACTCGATGCGCAGCGTCTCCATTTCGACGTCGCCTAGTCCGGCTTCCAGCGCGGTAAAGAAGAACTCGCGAATGGCAGCCATACTTCGGACCGGAGGCACGTTCGGGCGCACCACGGTCGCGTCGGGCACATAGAGATCAACCAAATCATCCAGGTGCTTGGTATTGCAGGCTTGCGCCCAGTCCTGCGCCAGCTTTCGCACCGCCGTCTCCGCCCGGCCGAAGCCGCTGGCAGCAGGGGTCCGCACCCGTGCCGCTTCGCGCGCGATGGGAGTGCTGGCCGCCCGCGCGTCGGAGGCAGGGAGCGATGCCATTCCCTCGGATGACGCGAAATAATGGTGGTGATAGTGATGGTGGTAGTGGTGCTGGCCGGCTCCCGCCCCTGCGGGTCTGGGCAAACTGGACGGCGCCTCGTGCCGCTCGGCAGCCTCCATCAAGGGGACGCCACACATCGCGCAGAAACGGTTTCCCTGAGGATTCTGCCCACCGCAGGCCTGGCAAGTGCGCCGCTCCTGAGCTTCTGCCACCGAACCCGCGGACTCGGCCGCGTCCATCTGGAGCACAACTCGCTGTACGGCTTCCAGCACGTCGGAGACTTTTTCCTCGCCGGAGTTTCCCGTCTCCACCCGCAAGCGGCGAAAGAGCTCTTCCAGGGACGAGTCCCGGGGAGGCTCCTGCTTTGCCCCTGCTGGAGGGAAGTTCCGCGCGGGTTTTCTTTCCTGGTCCACGTTGTCGGATTGATTCGTGTTCATTCTAGTTGAAAGCTACCCCTAGCGACTGGAAAACTCCACCCTCGCTTCGGCTTCAGCAGGAACAGAGTTGCAGCTTGCCGGGCGATAGCGCCAAGAGCGCACTGTCTCCAACACGCTGCGGTCCTCCAACGGCCCTGCCCCTTCCAGGATCACTGGAGATTGGACCTGTCCGTCCATCCCAATAATAAAACTCACCCTAACTTTGATTGCGCTACTCGGGGCGCGTAGAAGAGGATCGGGTGTTGCCAGGGGTTCGGGCGGTTGCGTTGCCGCACAGCGGGTCTCAGGTTTGGAGTGTCGCAGTACCGCGAGGGGCGAGTGATGGAACGCCGAAATCCAGACTTGCAGTTCACGGGCGGCGAGAGGTCCCGGCTCCACCAGGTATGCCGAACCGAGCCAATCGACCGAGGCCAGGCACGCAGGCGCGGAGGCTACAACCAACAGCAACCCCAGTTTGTGAAGCCAACTAGGGTTGTCCTTCAAAGGCTTCATCCCGGCACAACTCCTCAATCCTCATAGGGGCAATCGTTGTGCCACGAGAAATGGTCGTATATTGTTGATTAACAATCAGTTATAGCCATTGCCCCTATCGCCCCCGATGGCTTTGATGAAAATCGTTGCAGCTTTCTCCTGCGGGCCGGGAAACTCGAAAGCAGGCGCGTTGTTGTTGAAGCAGTGCCCACCCGATGCCCCTGTGACCGAGCGAACATACCCGAGTGAGCACCATCACATCCAGCTATGAGCATTTCTCCGAAAATGAAGGCGACGGTGTTTCTGCATGCATTCGGCAGCATGACGGAGATCGTCGCCGAGTTCCAAGTGGAGGGATGGCGATGTTTGAACAAGAGATAGAAATGGAAAAACGCGAATCCTCAGTCGTGCCGCTGCTGCTGATTGTCGCCCTGATCCTGGCTATTGTGGGATTTGCCGGTTACTACCTGATCGAAAACCGGAAGGTTCTCAGCATGCAAGAAGCCACCCAGATTGCCACATCTGTTCTTCATGACCAGGCGCCGCCCAACATGCGGTTCCACACCGGGTTTGTGAAGTCCTCGGTCGACGACAATCCCCAAGGCGTTCATTACAAGCTTCTGGAAAAGGCCGGACTGATCAAACTGGGAAAGGCACAAGGAACCTATGGCACGACCGTTCCGGTGGTGATTACTACTGCGGGTCAGGAATTCTTTAAACGCATCGACGGCGTGACCACGGTAAAGGAAAAAGACGGTACCGAGCTTTACGTCGTGCCTGTCGCGGAACGAAAACTGAGTGCCGTCTCAAAGGTCAATATGATCAGCCCCACGCGTGCCACGATGACGCTGACCTGGACCTGGAAACCCAATGCCCTGGGTGAACTGCTGGATGCAGCCGGCCCTACGGTGAAGAGCTTCAACACCTGGGAACGGGCAACTCTGATTCAAAAATACGGAGCTGACTTTTACCACGGTGCACCCACGGAAGTGACGCTCGCTCTGGCGAAGGCAGACAACGGCACCTGGCAGATCGCCACAGAATAGTTCTGAGGAGCTGGCCGCCGAACCCTCCGGCACGCATGAGCCCGGCGCGTAAGCGCCGGGTTCGCCTTTTCCTGGCGCACTCCGGCGGTGGTTAGAACACTCTTTCCTTCAACAACTGCAGCAGATATCGCCCGTAGCCGTTGTTCTTCATGGCAGACGCTGTGGCTTCCAGTTGTTCCGCGGTGATGTATCCGTAACGATATGCAATCTCTTCCGGACATGAAACCATCAGCCCCTGGCGGGTTTCGATGGTCTGGATGAACAAGGAGGCTTCCAGCATGGCCTCGTGGGTCCCGGTGTCAAGCCATGCCATGCCTCGCCCCATGACCACGACGTTGAGTTGCCCCCGCTTCATGTATTCCTTGTTGACGTCAGTGATTTCCAGTTCCCCGCGGGCCGAGGGTCTTAACGACTTGGCGATGTCAACTACCTGGCTATCGTAGAAATAGAGTCCGGTGACAGCGTAGCGTGACTTCGGGGCTTTGGGCTTCTCCTCCAAACTTACCGCCCGCCCTTGGGAATCGAACTCGACCACTCCGTAGCGCTCGGGGTCCTGAACCGGGTAGGCGAAGATCCGCGCGCCAGCACTCTTCTCACCTGCGTCTTGCACGCACTTGGCGAGATCGTGGCCATAAAAAATGTTGTCGCCCAGGACCAGGGCACAGCAGGAGTTGCCGATAAATTCCTTTCCCACGAGGAATGCCTGGGCGATGCCCTCCGGCCGCGGCTGCACCGCATAGTGAAGGCTAACCCCGAATTGCGAGCCAGCTCCCATGAATTGCTGGAAACGGGGTAAATCTTCCGACGTGGAGATGACCAGAATGTCCCGGATCCCCGCCAACATCAGCGTGGAAAGCGGGTAGTAGATCATGGGCTTGTCATAAATCGGCAGCAGACTCTTGCACACGGCATGGGTGACCGGATAAAGCCGCGTGCCCGATCCCCCGGCCAGAATGATGCCTTTGTAGCTCGATCTGGGTTGTCCAGGCATTTTCATTGAAACCGCATTCAGCAATCAGCCATCAGCATTCAGCTGGCCGAGGACCAAGTGGGAATCGATCAGAACAGTTCTGTGTCCGGACCCACTTTCTTTACAATGCTAAGCCTCGCTCGGCTGAATGCTGAGTGCTGACTGCTGATTGCTCCTCTCACATCGAATATTGTTTCGCCATCCATTGGCGATACGTGCCGCTGGTCACTTCTTGAATCCACGCTTGATGAGCGAGATACCATTCGACGGTTTTGCGAATGCCGGTCTCAAACGTCTCCCGCGGCCGCCACCCCAGTTCTCCCTCAATCTTGCGTGCATCCATGGCATAGCGCCGGTCATGTCCCGGCCGGTCCTGCACGAAGGTAATCAACTTGCTGTGCGGTACGACCGGATCCTTTGGCCGCAACTCGTCAAGTATGGCGCTGATGGTCTGCACGATCTCGAGGTTCGGCTTCTCGTTGCGCCCTCCGATGTTGTAGGTTTCTCCCACTTTGCCCTGCGCAAGCACGGTGCGGATCGCGTCGCAGTGGTCCTCCACGTACAGCCAGTCGCGCACATTCTGGCCGTCTCCATACACCGGAATTGGCTTCCCCTGCAGGGCATGCAGGATGGTCAGCGGAATCAGTTTTTCAGGAAATTGATAAGGCCCGTAGTTGTTCGAGCAATTGGTAGTGACCGTGGGCAGACCATAGGTGTGGTGGTAAGCGCGCACGAGGTGGTCAGAAGCTGCCTTGGACGCCGCGTACGGACTGTTCGGTGCATGCGGAGAGATCTCGGAGAATGACGGGGCTTGGGGACCCAGCGACCCATAGACTTCATCCGTCGACACATGGAGAAAGCGGAATGTGGTTTTTTCGCTCGGCGCCATCTCCGCAACATAGGCCCGTGCTTCCTCCAGTAAGGCGAAAGTCCCGTTCACGTTGGTGCGCACGAAGTCGTCGGGCCCGTGGATGGAACGGTCGACGTGGCTCTCCGCCGCAAAGTGCACAATCGCGCGCGGGCGATGGCGCTGCAACAGTGCCGAAACCAGCTTTCGATCACAGATGTCTCCGTGAATGAAGCTGTAGCGCGGGTCGCTGGAGACCTTCTCCAGATTGCTGAGGTTGCCAGCATAGGTGAGCTTGTCCAGGTTCACCACCGAGTCGGCTTCCCTCGTCAGCCACTGCAGAATGAAGTTCGAGCCGATGAAACCGGCTCCTCCTGTCACCAAGATGGGATGGTTCTGCACCATGGATCGCGAGCGTGGCCCTGCTGGTTGCAAGTATAGCGCGGTCAGCTTCCGCTCCTGTTAGCTTTGCCGGCACGCAAGGTGAACAGAGTTACTTCCGGAGTGCAGTTCAATCGCATCGGCACACGAATAGTGCCGAGCCCTATATTCGTGTACAGCGTCAAAGGGCCCACCGCGTATTGTCCCCGCGGATACTTCCGCGCGTACGAGGGTAGCCAGGGGGCGCCGATCCCTGGCAGCCAAACCTGCCCGCCATGAGAGTGCCCGGAGAGTTGAAGGTCCACCCGATGCTTTGCCGCCCGATCGGCAAAATCTGGTTCGTGCACCAGCAGAATCACCGGCTCATCCTTCGCAACCTCCCGCAAGGCCAGGTCGATTCTGGGCTTTCCCCACATCGAATCCAGGCCGCAAAACCACAGCCGTGCTCCGCTTTGTTCGATCGCATGAGCGCGGTTTCGCAGCACCGTAATGCCGTGGGACATGAGCGCTTCGGTAACCAACCCGGCGCTGGCATCCACATCGTGGTTGCCCAGGACCGCCAGTGATCCAAAACGCGAGCGCAGGTGCTCCAGCAGGGCCGCACACGGTCCTGCCATCATCGCCGACTCCTTTTGGTTGTGCAGGTAATCGGCGAAAAACGAGACGGTTACGAAGTCCCCGGTCAAGACCACCACGTCCGGTTGCACGCGGTTTACGATTTCAATCGCGGCCCGGATCGGCACCACCCCGAGATACTCGTCATAATGAAAATCGCTCAACTGGGCGATAGTGAAGCCGTCAAACGCGGCGGGCAATCGAGGAAAAGGGATTTCGACGCGCACCAGTTTGGGGTGGTTCGGCTCTACCAGCAGGCCCTCCGCACCTAAAGCCAGGGCTCCGGCGGCAGCAGCGCCCGCGAGTAGAAACTTCCGGCGAGTGTGCGATAGCAATAAGAGCCCCTGCCCTTCCCATTCCCAGGTTTTGTTTATTGTATCGGACTCACGGTAGAGCGAAGACGCGAGGAGTACGGATACTACTGGAGAGAACAAGAAATGGCAGGGTCCCTTTTTTGGGAGACCCCGCCACGAAACATCCGCCAAACCGTCGAGACTGAAGTTACTTCCCGAGCGGCGAAACCGGGCTTCCGATACCCGTCACGAAATCCCAGCCGGGCAGGCAGGAGAAACCGTTATTGCCGGCGGTTTCGTCACGCCAAAGCTGGCGATAGTGCAGTTTGGCGTATCGGTAGACACCGGTCAGTTCCTGGCTGGTCGAACGAGCACGGTAGCGATCCGCATTCACTACGCCCGCCAGCAAAGGCGAGGAAACGCTGGTACCGCCAATCTGCAGCCACCCGAAATTGCCATCGGCGTCATACATCGCGGGGCCCGTGGCGGGATTGGCATCGGCGGAGAAGTCCGGAATACCACGACTGTTGCCCACGATACTCTTGATAACATCCTGGTAAGCCGGGCGCGGCTCGAAAGAACTGGGCCCGCCGCCGCTTCCCGCCCAACCGGATTCACCGGTGAAATTGCCTCCGCTCCGAATCACGGTCGTTCCACCCGCCGCCACTATGAACGGAGAAGCGGCAGGATATTCCGCCGGCGATCCACGATCCCCGGTGGATGCAAAATAGACGATCCCTCTAGCCTGGAAGTGGACGTCGTTGGCAGCTTCGCCCGCATCTTCCGGGCCCGACCAGCTATTGGTGATGGTGCCGCCACCCGCCTGTTGCACCAGTTGGGCGGCGACATCCTCGGCGTGGTAGAGATTGAAGTCCTCGTTATCCTTCGATTCCACCAGAATGATCTTCGCGTTCGGAGCAAAGGCATGTGCCATTTCGATGTCCAGGGCAATCTCCAGGCTCCAGCCGCCGGGATCGTTCGGGGGTTGCGAGCCATCGGCATATACCTGCGAGAAGCAGCCGTTGGCTTTCGTGCAAGCCGGCAGACCAAACTGGGTGGAGAACGTGGCCAGGTCCTCCTCGGCGTTTGGGTTGTCGAACGCGTCCACGATGGCGACCGCTCCCCATCCGCCCGATGAATTCTGCGTCGTCCCGTGAATAGGGCAGCCGCTTACCTGCGGAACCAGTTTGTACACACAAGCCAGCGAGGCCGGGGTCTCAGCGCCCGGTGGGGGCTGGCTTGCGTCAGGCCGCAAATACGGCTGGTAAATCTGTATGTTGGTGTGGGCGCGAACCCCCGCATCTCCGGGATGCGCAATGCTGGAGGCGGGAACCAGAACGTAGCCATTCGGTCCCACGTCGCGAATCTCCTGAGCCGAGGCAAACGAAGCAAGCAAAAGAGCGGCCAGTAAGACCACGCTGGCCAGGGACACAAACCGTTTCATGGGGATCTCCTTGGATTCGAAAATCAACTGCTCGGACGTCTCCGCGGTCAATTTCGCAGAGAGAAGGAAGACTCTGGTGAATTTATCGCGTTGCACTACCCGCGACAACCGCCAGAGTCTAGTCCCGGGGTTGTGGGGTGTCAAGAAATGTTTAGTGTCTACTATCGGATGTCGTAGCAACGCCGTGCGCAAGGCAGCCTTGCGGCGATGCATGGGTCGAAGAACTTTGCTAGCACGAGAGCTACGAAATTAGCACGCACCTTCACCAAGTGAGAATGCTAGGAATCGCTGGTTTTTCAAGGTCATTGACTTAGTCGGTTCTTTTGGAGCATAGTCCTACCCCGATTGCTTCAGGAGGTTTGTACTGCGGCTCAATGCCCCCCAGTCTTGGCGGCTTTCCTCCCCTTTTCTCTCAGACTGGTCGGGCTAATCTCAATGCAGGCAGATAGGGCCGGACGCGACCGCGGCGCAGTCGGGATTCGCTGCCATAAATGACAAGCCATGGAAGTAGGATTTGATACTGTCGGTAACGCCACGATTATTGCGTATGATCGGGGGCCTGTCCTGGTCACGGATCCGTGGCTTCGTGGGTCGGCCTACTTTGGCAGTTGGACATTCTCCCATCAGGTTCCCGACGAGCAGATGCTTGCGGCCAGCAGTTGCCCATATGTCTGGGTGTCTCACGGGCATCCCGATCACCTCAGCTCCGAATCACTGCGGCTTCTCAAGATAAAGACTCTGCTCCTGCCGGATCATGTGGGCAGCCGAATCGCAGATGATCTGCGAAACGAGGGCTACGACGTCCAGGTCTTGCACGACAAGAGGTGGTACAAGCTCTCGGATCGCATTCGCATACTCTGCCTCGCCGACTACAACCAGGATGGAATCCTGTTGATCGACATCAACGGCCGGCTGGTGGTGAATTTCAATGACAGCTCCGAGCGTGGCTGGGGGCAGTTTGTCCGCAAGGTAATTCAGCAGTTTCCGATTTCCTTCCTGTTGCGGCTTTCCGGCTATGGCGATGCGGATATGATCAACATCTTCAATGAGAGTGGGGAGCGACTCCTGCCGGTGCAGGCTGCCCATAGGCTCCCGGTTGGAAACGAAATCGCCGTAATGATGCGCGACCTACGGGCCAACCACTTTATCCCGTTCAGTTCCATGCATCGCTACCAGCGTTCCGACAGTGTGTGGGCCGATGAGCATACCACCGGGCTGGAGGACTACGCAGTGGGCTTCGACTCCAGGGCAGGAATTCTGTTGCCCGCCTTCATTCGTTACGACTGCCTGACGGATACTTGCCAGACCCTGAATCCCCCGGAGCAAGAACGCCGAATCCACCGTCCTGAGGAGTTCGGTGACAACTGGAGCGACCTGCTCGAAGCTGACGAACTGCTGGCCGTGCGGAACTATTTCACGGGTATCGAGCATCTCGGCGATCACTTCGATTACTTCAACTTTCGCATTGGCGGCCGGGACAACATCGTGGAACTGGGTAAGGGGAAATATGATCGCGCGATCACATTCGCTGTGCCCCGCAACTCACTGATGACCGCCATCCGTCATCACATCTTTGATGACTTGTTGATCGGCAATTTCATGAGAACCACACTGCACGGGAAATTCGGCAACGCAGGCCTGTATCCCGACTTCACTCCGTATGTCACGAAATATGCCGACAACGGCCTGGCGAGAAGCAAAGAAGAACTGGCCGAGTACTTCAGAAAATACATGCAGCGCGCGCCGTTTGAATATCTGCGGGGCAGAGTGAGGAACGCCGCGAAAGATGTCATCCGCGACCGGTTTGCGGCTGACTCCTCCACGTACCGTCTGGCGCGACGTGCCTATCATCTGATCAAAGCTTCTCCCTTTTCCTAGCGTCCCAGGAATGCGCCTCCCACCGCGCGCCGGCCGCATGTCCGGGCCGCCACGAAGACCATTGTCTCTATTGACTTTGCTCGCCCCCAAGCCTATAAGAGTCGGGCAAACGGGTCTGCTGGGGTAGATACTGTCCGGGATTGCTTGGGGGCGCGAGTCGCCCGACTTTAGGAGCCGCCAATGAAGGTCTCTAGCAGCCGGAAACTGGCTGGTGCCATCAGCCTCTTATGTCTTACGACCGTCTCGGTGTTGCCGCTCGCTTCTGCGCAGATTGTGACGACCATTGCGGGAGGCTTCGTAGGCGATGGCCGGGGTGCGACAAAGGCCAGTTTTCAGGCACCGCAGGCGGTTGTATTGGACAGGCATCACAACGCCTACATCACCGATATTTACGTCCATCGCATCCGGAAGATCACGCCCGATGGCACCATCACCACATACGCCGGCAACGGGATTGCCGGCTTCAGCGGAGATGGCGGCAAAGCCGACTCCGCCATGATCAATGTTCCAACCGGGATTACGCTGGATCCGGCGGGCAACCTCGTGTTCGCCGATAGCGGGAACTCCCGCGTCAGGAAAATTGACACCGCCGGTAACATCTCCACCATCGTCGGAAACGGGATGTACGGCCACGGCGGAGACAATGGTCCGGCCACGCAAGCTAGTCTTGAGAGACCCTGGGGCGTGCTTTACGATTCCGGCGGCAACCTGTATATCTCCGATACCGCCGACTCGACGGTTCGTAAGGTCGATCCCCAGGGAACCATCACCCGCTTCGCCGGGAACTACAAAGCAGGGTTCAGCGGAGATGGTGGTGACGCGACACAAGCTAACCTCAACCAACCGACAGGTCTCGCGCTTGACGCAGACGGTGACTTGGACATCGCGGACCGCGGAAATCACCGGGTGCGCCTGGTGAACACCGCCGGAGTTATCAGCACCATTGCGGGGAACGGAAAATCCGGGTTCAGCGGTGACGGGAGCCCCGCCACTCAGGCGGCCATCAACGACCCCGAGAGCCTGGCATACCAGGGAGAGGTGCTTTACATCTCCGGAAACGCGGGCAAGAACCGGGTTCGAATGGTTCTGAGTGACGGCACCATTAACACCTTCGCCGGTTCAACCTCCGGCTACGACGGCGATCATCATGCCCCGCTCGCCACGCAATTCTCCCATCCCGAAGGTGTGCTTCCCCTCTCGTCGAACACCGTGGTGTTTGCCGACCGTGCTAACGCACGCGTTCGTGAACTCGTGCGCGGTCTGGTGAAAACGGTGGCGGGCGGTTACATCGGGGACGGCAAGGCGGGGACTTCTGCGGCCTTGGTCCTACCCCACAACATCAGCTTCGATACGGCAGGAAACCTCTACATCGCAGATCCCGGTGGAAACCGGATTCGCAAAGTTGACACCAGAGGCAAGATGACGACGGTCGCGGGAAATGGTGTGACCGGGTACACCGGGGACGGCGGCCTTGCGACCTCGGCTGAATTGAATCTCCCTTACGGGGTTGCCGTCGATTCTCTGGGCAACATCTTTATTGCAGACAATGAGAACCACGTGATTCGCAAGGTGACGGCCGGGATCATTACAACCCTGCAAACGGCCAAGTTCTCCGCCTTGCAGGACATGGTAGTAGATGCGTCGGGAAACCTGTTCGCCGCCGACGCAGGGGCCTGCGTAGTATGGGAGATCACGCCTTCGGTCGCCGTCAGCGTCGTGGCTGGTGTGCCGTCCAGTTGTGGGTATAACGGGGACAACCTCCCCGCTGCGACTGCTCAACTCAATAACCCTGCGGGTGTTGCTGTGGATGCGCAGGGCAATGTCTACATTGCGGACAGCACGAACAATCGTGTCCGCATTGTGGACACTTCAGGGCTAATTTCCACAATCACCGGGGACGGCACGTGTGGATTTACCGGAGATAATGGGCCCGCGAACACCGCCGAAGTTTGCTCTCCCGAAGGTGTGGCAGTTTCCGGCGGAACCCTGTACATAGCAGATGAGGACAACCGGCGTATTCGCAAGATTTCAGGAGGCGTCATTACCACCTATGCCGGGTCCGGAGCCCCCGGATACAACGGAAATAATTTGCCCGCCCTAAGCACGAACCTGGATGATCCGGTGGGAGTCGCGGTCGATCCCAAGGGAACCGTGTATGAGGTGGATTACTTTCAGGGACTGGTAAGGCGCGTGCGTTGATCCTTCACTGACCAGGGATCATAACCCCCGGCGCTGCAGTCCGCTTTTCGATGATAGCCTTTGGAGGATGGCCCTCAAGCAACCGGTTCCGTCATTAGCCGAGCAAAGCTGGCCATGGCCTGACTCGCTCGATGCGCTGGCCGCGGCGCCCGATTACCATACTCTCCTTCTTGAAAACGAATGCGTGCGGGTGATTCACACGCATATTCCGCCGGGTGCGCTGGTTCCCGTGCACACTCACCGCTGGCCGGCAGTCGCACATTTGCTGAGTTGGAGTGACTTCATCCGTCGCGACCATCAGGGCGAAGTGCTGTTTGACAGCCGGCAGGCGCCTGGACCAGCCAAGCTCCCCACCACGCAATGGCTGGATCCGTTGCCACCCCATTCGGTCGAGAACATCGGCAAGTTCGAGATCAGCATCTTGATTGTGGAACTCAAGGATAGGTAGTGCGAACGGCCTGCCCGGAGCCACGGACGAGGCATTTCACTGACACTACAGGCGCTGATCTGGGATAGAATGGCCCGCGCCAGTCGGGACCACCCGCCTGGAATGTGCAAATCGAAAGGGAGATTCAGGATGAAACGTTCCACTGCAATGCTTGGAATCGTCGGGCTTGCGCTGTCGTTGGGCGCGTCCCTATCGCCGTGCTCTGCCCAGGAAATTGAGACGACGCTGAACGGAAAGAAGATTATCATTCCGGAATCCAGCATTCCGCGTCCGGGCCGCATCAATACCAATTACTTCTTTGTCGGTTCCAGTGAACCTGCGGCACGCCCCGCTGTCGGTGATGAGACGCCCGGATCGCTGGCCTGTGTATACAAACTGGTACCGGGTCCCAAGGGGTGCCCGGTTGC
>JAIQFW010000275.1 GCA_020073105.1 Terriglobia bacterium | reverse complement strand
TCGAAGACAAGCTCCGCCAGGGACAGAGTTGCCGCGTGATGATCCACAACCGGCACAAACTGGATTGGGAAACCGAAGAGCAGGTGGCCCGAAAACGCAGCGTGGACAAGCGCGGAGCCAAAAGCGACGAAGCGTACGTGCGCGACGTGCTGGGGGAGATGGCCTCGGCTGAGAACATTGTCGTGATTAACGACGAAGCCCACCACGCCTGGCGGGTACCACCAAAAAGGAAGCTTCCCGGAGTTTCCAAAGAGGAATTGAAAGACGCAGCCAACTGGATTGAAGGCTTGGACCGCATTCATCGGGCGCGTGGCATTCTGACTTGCTTCGACCTGACGGCAACACCTTTTGCTCCAACCGGCAAGAAAAGTGGCGAAGAGACGCTTTTCGGCTGGATCGTCAGCGACTTCGGATTGAACGATGCGATTGAATCCGGGTTGGTGAAGACGCCGAGAGTGGTGATTCGCGACGACGGCGAACCTGGGGCGAACTACAAATCGAAGTTTTATCACATCTATGCCGACTCCGACGTAAAGACCGATCTCAACCGCAAGGCCGAACCGCAGGTGCCGCTGCCGGACTTGGTGACAATCGGCTACTACTTTCTGGGAAAAGACTGGCTGGAAGCAAAGAAGCGATGGAAAAAAGAGAAGCAGCCTACGCCGCCGGTGATGATTACGGTGGCCAACATTACCCACACCGCCGCACGCGTGCAATTCGCTTTCGCGCACGAGAGAATTCACATTGAGGAACTGTGCGACGAGGACAGGATTCTGCACATCGATTCAAAAGTCCTGGGTGAAGCGGAAGAAGAAGATGACCCAGTGCAGTTAAATCTGACCGCGCTCGATTTGGAGCCCGAAGATTCGGAGGGCGAGGACGGGGGCAATCCGAAGCCCAAGCTCTCGAAGAAAGAGCAAGCAGAAAAGTTGCGGCTCCAGGTGGATACCGTGGGCCGTCCGGGCACGCCTGGCGCTCAGGTCCAGAATGTAATTTCCGTTGGGATGCTCTCGGAAGGCTGGGACGCCAAGACCGTCACCCACATCATGGGACTGCGGGCATTCACCTCGCAGCTTCTGTGCGAACAGGTCGTGGGACGAGGTCTGCGAAGGGCGTCATACGAAGTTGACAAGGAGACTGGACTCTTCCAGCCGGAATATGTGAACATCTTTGGCGTTCCCTTCACTTTTCTTCCCCACGAAGGGACAGGAGATGGGCCGGCCCCGCCTCCTCCGGCTCCGAAGACCCTCATTGAGGCGCTCCCGGAACGCAAAGCATACGAGATCAGTTGGCCGAATGTGCTGCGTGTTGATCACGAATATCGTCCGCAACTTTCCCTCGACATCCCGGCGGTGCCGCTGCTCACACTGAACGCCTACGAGACGCCCCAAGTGGCCCAGCTTGCGCCAGTCATCGAAGGCAAGCCCGATGTAACCCGGATCACCGAGATCGCGATCCGTGAGCTTGGAGAACGATTCCGGATGCAGAGGATCGTCTTCTCGGTGGCGAGCGAGGTATTCGATCAGATGAGAACCACCTGGAAGGGCAGCCAGGAGTATCTTCTTGCCCAGCTTATTCGGATCGTTGAACGGTTCATCGAGAGCGACAGAGTTCGGGTCGATCCGCCGATGTTCAATGCCGACGATCTGCGACGGCGGATCGTAATCACGTTGAACATGGCGAAGGTGGTTGAGCACTTCAGGCAAGCCATCCGCTTCGCAAACGCGCTGACGCTCGTCCCCGTCTTCGACACCGAGCGGCCAATCCGCTCAACCGGCGACATGCTTCCGTGGCGAACCGGCAAGGCGTGTGAACACACCAACCATTCGCATATCAATATGTGCGTGTTTGACAGCCGATGGGAAGCCAATGAAGCTTTCGAACTTGACCGCAATCCCTATGTTCGCGCCTGGACAAAGAACGATCACCTGAACTTTGAGATCGCCTACTCGTTCCGTGGCGTTGTCCACAAGTTCCGGCCGGACTACATGGTTCGACTTGCGAACGGGAAGACTTTGATCCTGGAAGTAAAAGGACAGGATGACCAGCAGCAGCAGACCAAGCGCGAATTCCTGGCGGAATGGGTGAGGGCAGTGAACGGTCATGGCGGATTCGGGGGGTGGGCGGCGGATGTGTCGCGTCATCCGAACGATGTTCACGAGATCCTGATGAGGCACGGCCAAGTCTAGTCGCGGGCGAGGGTGCCCGCGCTACACAAGCATGAGCAGAAACACCACAGCCCCGGTAGTCATCCGGGGCTGGAAAATGGGTACTGGACACCGTCCGCCAAACACTTTCAGAATAGCTCCGCCAGACGCGTTGTCAAGCACGGAGAATGATTCCAGAAACACGAAAGCCCCGGTAGCCATCCGGGGCTGATACTGGACGCCGTCTGCAATTACGATCATAGCGCGTCCGGTTGCTATGTCAAGCCCATTTACCTTGGTCGAGTGACGGGCGGAGGGCGAGGGAGTCGAACCCTAGTGGCTGGCTAAGGCCACTCGACCGTTTTACAGACGGCGTCCAGTGCCCACTGGCAACACCCTCCAAACGTCGTCTGCTGAACAGATTGTATGGCTTCGGAGTGATGGCTTTTGCAGATTTGCGAACTATTTTCGGTGTCCGGTTCGCAATCGGGACCCGGCACTAGTCGTTCCTTATTTCCCAATTTGGGAATTTTTCACCCCTCCGCCCGCTTTCTCCTCGTTCTCAGAAATTCTTGTCAAGCCCCCTTACTTTCACTATTTCCCCTAACTCGCTGATTCCGTTTCGGCAGTAATTCTGCCAATCTTGTCTCACTTCCCCCTCCGATTTGCTATCCTAAAAGTAAGGCGCGGACCTCCGGTCCGCGCCTTTTCTCTTCCCCAACTTTTCAGCCGCGGGCCTGCGCCTGCGAATTTTTCCTTTGAAAGCAGGAATCATGGACAAGCCTTGTCACCTGGCCGCCTACTGCGCCATCCGGCGGCTCACCGGCTCGGACGGTCTCGCGCTCTATCCCAAGCGCCGGGGCGAACTGGCCGAACTGATCTTCGTCCTCAAGGCCGCCACCATGGGCCTCGCCGTCTCCAAGCCCTTCGGCGATAGCTTTCCCTACGACGTCGTCATCGAAAGCAACCACCGCATGTTGCGCGTTCAGGTCAAGTCGTCGTTCTCCTCCCACCGCGCCGGATACTGTATCAACCTCGGCGCCCGCGGCGAGGCCGGCGGCCACCGCCTCTACACGCCCGAGGAAATCGACTTTGTCGCCGCTTACGTCGTCTGCCACGATGCCTGGTACATCATCCCAGCAACCGCCCTGGGTACGGCCAAGTCCGTCCGCCTCTATCCCGCGGGCTCGAGAAAGAAGGGTACCGGCCACTTTGAGGGCTACCGCGAGGCCTGGGACCTGATCACCGGCATCGGCAGGCCTCCACCGCGACTTCCAAGCCCCCAGCTCCTAGCTTCTAGCTACTAGCTACCCTCTTCTAACTACTCGATTTCTCCACAACTTACCCATGTGACCGCCATCACATCCGCTCGTGTTAAGGGTCACGGCTGGAAATCCCCGACAGGCCGAAACTGGGCCTAGAGGAAAGAGATAGGAGACGGTCATGATGCTCTTATACCGACTGGTCCGTCTGATCGAGACCCACTCCCAGGCATTGGCGGCCAGCCTCCTGCTCCGCGTCCAGGAATCCGACCAGGTTGGCGACTACCGCAACGTGCCTCCCGAGGAACTGAAACAGCGGGTGTACGAGATTTATCGCCACCTCGGCGATTGGCTTCTGGGGAAAACCGAATTCGACATCGAGAAGCGCTACGTGGAAATCGGTATGCGACGCGCCGAGCAGCACGTGCCCTTCAGCCAGGTCGCCATGGTCATCGTCCTGACCAAGGAAAATCTTTGGGAATTTCTGAAAAAGGAATCCGTGATTGACCGCCCGGTGGATGTGTTCGGCGAGTTGGAAATGCTGCAGTTACTGGAACAGTTTTTTGATCACGCAATTTACTATGCTGCTATTGGCTACGAGCGGGCCGTAGCCGCCGGCGCAAGGGAGACCACGGCGGCGGGAAAGACCGTCCTCGTCCTCGAGGCGGG
>JAIQFW010000274.1 GCA_020073105.1 Terriglobia bacterium | reverse complement strand
CGCTATAACTCAGCGTCTTCACGTCCTCTCGGTGGACGCACAAACTAAATGGCCCTGGGCCGCCCCCGTGCGACGCGTGGAGTCTTCGCATCCAGGGTACGGAACCAGCGTCCGATTCGTCCTGAGCTGCGCGGCATGCCGCACCTCGCAGGCTCTCGGCTTGTTTGTCCGAGAGGCTCGAGGAAAACCAGTGGCGGGACTTCCATTCATGAACCTGGAACTCGAGTTGGGTCGAGTCCCAACGCCACTCCCAAATCTCCCGTTCGGAAGGAAAGACGCCAACCAGCCGAAACGGCAGCATTCCGGTGAAGTTAGAAACGCTGAACACCGCATGCAAGTCCCATAGTGAGCGCGAGTCAATGAGAGCCGGGATCACTCGCCCTCTGCTCCGCGTCTTGACAGTTTTGCCGGGCGGAGCGATGTCATTCCAATTCAGTAGTGCGAGCGCGATTCCACATTCGTTAGCGGCGATCCAGGTGCCACCGTCGCCGTCGTTCGGATAGATGGCCCTGGTGCGATCGAATTCCTGCATCTCGGGCGTCACGCCCGCGCCTCGTGCGATTTTCTCGTCACGATTCATCGCCATTCGGTACGTGTCGCTACCGGTGACAACCGTCAACGTGCACATTAGCTCACCGCCTCGGGGTCCCGAGCACTTTTGCGCTTCCGAAACAATCCGCCGATTGTAGCCATGGCTAGAGCTTGACTTCCCCGATCTGAATGAGAGGCTTGGAGTTCGTGTACTTCGGGATGTCGTCCAAGATCTCCTGCGCGTGCGGGCCGAAGCTCGTTTGATAGGCTTGAACTGAGTCAAACAAAAGATGACACGTTGTGACATACGGAGCAGGCGATCCCGGTTCCTCACCCGAAATCCCCTGCTCGACTAATACTCCCTTCAAGGCCGATCCCAGCAGTTGACGAACCAAGGGGATGTGGTGGTGAAGGTAATACGCCATGTCGAACTTCGTGCCTTCTCGATTCGGATACAACACGCTGACCTTTACCATGGATTCCTCCTTCTTGTGGGGCGACCAGCCGCAGAGTGGGCAGTGGATGCGGGGGCCGGAGTCGTCGCTCTTCGCTGAGCGGGCTCGCGATCCAAGACGGCGGACTGGTCCCCGGAACGGGCGCACATACTGGTAACAACCGTCAACGTGCACATAAGCTCACCGTTGGGCAGTCTCGAAGATTTTCACGATTCCGAATCCAGCCGCCGAGTGATCTGGCGCTCTTGCTCAGCAGCCACGGTGCAAACAGCACGAAGGCGGTCAGCAGCCAGGGGAGCAACCTCTGATGCCCGGACGAAGCTTTGGGGACAAAACGCCAGATCGCAAAAATCGCGGAAACCCAGACAGCCGAACAGGCTGCTGTAATCCTGGCAAAAACTCGAACCGGAAGCCGCAACGCTCCGGCGGCCACATAAAGAGGTAGGCGGCTGCCCGGAATCGCACGGCTCATGACTAAGGCCAGCGATCCGTGTTTGAAAAACCAAGCCTCGGCCTTGGCCAGTGATTCTGGTTTCAGGTACTTCTGCAGCCAGCGCGACTGCGCAGTGCGCCGGCCGAACGCTGAGCCGAGCCCATACAGCCCAATGTCGCCGATCCAGATTCCCAGGAATGCGGTCAGAAGTCCGATCCGCGGGTCCAGGCGCCCGCTAGCGGAGAGAGTGGCAGCGAGCAGCGTGGCTCCATCCTCATAAACAAACGAAGCGAAAAAGATGGACACCGCCAGGGCGGCTTGTGTTTCCGGAAGCGAGTCGATAGGAAACATGGCAATCTATCCCCGTCCTATCGTCTCGGCTTCCAGGTGTTTCAATGTGGAAGGGGCGACACCGAATTCATAGGGCAGATCCACTCCCTCCCTGGCACACAGCAATTTGAGGAGGGCGTAGTGGTGGATGGCGTGTCCGACACAGAACATAACTTCGCGCGCAAGGTTAGAACGGACTGGCTCCGCGTCGCTGTCGCCGTATCCCACACTGTAGGTCACGATGCAATCACGCTGAAGAGCGTCGCGAGAAAGCCCTCCTAGTTCATCGATCAACCCTTCAGTCACGAGGCGTGCGTAAGCAACCGAGCTTTCCAGTTGCGGATTCCGTCGCCTCTGGTCATAGTTCACTTGCCCTGTGCGGATCCCTTCCGTCAGGCAGAGGAAGTGGTCCAGCACGTGCCGATAGTGGGCCCCCAGGGACGCGGCAAAGGTGCCTTCCAGCCGGCGTGCGTAAACCTCATCGCTCACCAGATCCAGGAATGTGCATCCATGATCGAGAACGTCTTTGACCGCGATATTCAATGACGGCGTCAACATTTCAGAACCCTTCGCCAAGTACTGGAATTTGCATGCGATGCAAGTACAAGGTGATCGCGCTCGTGACCAACACGACGATCGCCAAGAAGAACAGCAGTCCCTTGTCTCCCTGTACCTCAATGCCCAGAAAGGTTAAGTGGCTGACAATCGCTCCGCCCGTGGCAGCCATCGCCAGAACTGCGCCTGCCCACGCGAAGCGCGGCGTCAGCAACAGCACGGCCGCGATCAACTCCATGATTCCCGAGCCAATGCGCCCCGAGACCTCGACAGTGCTGATCGACGCAAACGGAATGTGGGTGTGGATAACCGTCCCTAGCTTCGTAAAGATGTACACCGACTCCGGCGCAGCTGTGAACTTGAAGAAGAGCGTCTGCAGCAAGATGATCGCTGCCGCAATTCTGCAAATCCAACTGACGACCAGCACCGGAGTCGTCAAAGCTTTACCCGTACTTGCGATGGCATAGCTGTTCATGTCTTTCTCCTTCATTTGCCGTACTTGTCCACCAAGCCCGGCCAGTTCTGGTCTGCCTTCTTGAGGGTGCCCTGCTGGTCCTTGTTGAACTCGTCCTTCACGCCCAGGTCGTACTGCATGAGGAGACGTCCGTTGACGATCTGCCATGCTTCGATCTTGACGGGAGCCCGCGAGCCATGGCTCACACCGTATGCGCAGTAGCCACCAAACTGCGGTTCGTACTTTGCTGGCTCCTTATCAAAAGCGGCCTTGTGTTCCGAGGAGACGAAGTAGTATTTCGCGCCTTGGTATTCAGACTGGAATTGATCATTGCCTTTGACCGGCCGGTTGTCGGTGAAGAAGGCCACCGGGTCGTAGCCCTGGATGGCAACTCCGTTGCGGTCCACATTGAGCAGTTCTTTGGCGGGTGCCACCGTCGACAAAGCGACGATCATCAGGAACAGGGAAAACAAGCTCTTCATTACAAATCCCCTCGGGTTTGCGATTTGAAGTACGTCTACAAGCTTGAGACTCACGAAAACACCAGAAGTGACATAAAACGAGAAGCAAGGAATCCCTGTCACTTGTCCCGCCCCCGCGCATCGCACGAGAACGGCCGTCCAGAAGCGCCGGTAAACCTGCCGACAGAAGCTCGAGGCCTCCACTGGGGGCAAGACCACGAGGAGCATCATGAGCGCGACCACCTTTAGAACCGCGACCTCTACCGCGCCGTTGGTTCGATCTGAGAATGATCACCCAGCGAAAACCGGCGGGCTGGTCGAAGTCCACGGCTCGTATCGCGTCCGGCTGGCCTCGTCGGACGCAGACCGCCTGGCAGCATTCCGCTTGCGGTTTCTGGTCTTCAACCTGGAATTGAATGAGGGTCTCGATACGGCCCACGCAACGGGCTACGACACCGACGAGTTCGACGCGGTCTGTGACCACCTCATCGTGGAGCATCCCGGTTCAGGCAAGGTTGTTGGGACCTACAGGCTGCAGCCGGGCGCCGTCGCTTCTGCAAATTCTGGTTACTACAGCGAACGTGAGTTTGACTTCACACCCTACAAGCGGCTAGGCGACTCCGTGATCGAACTGGGACGTGCTTGTGTGCACCGCGATCATCGCTCGTCCGAAGTGCTTTACCTGCTGTGGCGTGGAATCGCCCGATACTGGCGGTCGGTACCTGATCGGTTGTTCTTCGCTGACTTCGCAAGACCCGGCACATGGTACGGCTGTCTACGGAGCCATGCGGGAGCACCTAGTGGAGTCGCCGCTACGTACCGTCCCGCAGGCAGCCTTTGTGATGCCCCTCGTGCCCTCACAGAAGGCAAGCGACAAAATTCCGAAATTATTGCGTGCCTATTTGGCGGTGGGGGCGAAGATCTGTGGTCCACCAGCCATCGATCCGGAGTTCAAGACGATTGACTTCCTCACGCTGATGGATCTCCAGGCGTTGCATCCGCGTGTGTATGCTCGTTTCCTGAAGGTTTGATCCGACCAATCCCGTCAGTTTGCGATCTGCGTTCCCTGCGCGGACACGAGACGCCACTGGTCCTGATCTCTGACAAACACATGCGTGTAACGACTGCTGGCTGTGAAAGGCGTTTCCCCGAATCGTCCGCTCATTCGAGTGCGGCCGGTGATGACAGCCGTAATTCCATAAAGGCGGACATGGGATTCCAGCGGCTCAATGGCCTCGAACTTCAACTGACCTGAGCTCAGTACCGCGAGTAGGTCTGGCTTCTTGACCTCAGATCCGGTCATGACATCGATCAGCAGAAAATCGTCGCTAAGAATTCGATCCAATGCCCCTACATCGCCACCGATGAGCGAGCTGAAGAATTG
>JAIQFW010000273.1 GCA_020073105.1 Terriglobia bacterium | reverse complement strand
ACCTGATCCTGCGGCGGCTGGTCCTCGCTCAACGGTTCCGGTACGCGGCGGTCTTCATCGCCATCGAGCTGGCGCTCGGCATGACCGGGTTCTTCGCCGAATTCAAGGAACCGATGTTCATCGCCGTGCTCGTGCTGACTCTTTGTAGGACGGTGCGCGATCACCGCAATGCTGCAACGTGATCTCGCATTCTTCACCAGTAGTCCTGCCCGAAGTAGCCCACCCCTGCCAGGGTTCGTCGAAAACTCCAAACGTGATAAAAGCGGACATCTGGGCTACCATGGATGGGCGGCTGGGCCCTAACCACGCCCGATAAACCGGGAGAATGGGATGACAACACAAACTGAGACTTTGGATCCTGCGGCGCTGGCCGGCAAACCAGAAGCGCGGATTCTGCAGAATTATGTGGGTGGCCGTTGGCTGTCCGCGCAGGCTTCGGGCCTGCTCGACGTCACCAACCCGGCGAACGGCCAGATACTGGCCCGCGTGCCGTTGTCGGGCAAGTCCGACGTGGACGCAGCAGTAGCGGCGGCCACCGCCGCACTCCCTGATTGGCGTGCCCGTGCGATCGGCGAACGGACCCAGTTTATCTATGCGCTGCGGGAGAAGTACCTTCAGCGCATCGACGAACTCGCCGCTTCCATTACCCGCGAAGGGGGCAAGGTCCTTTCCGACGCACGCGCGGAGGTTACACGGGCCATCGAAGTACTCGAGGTGGCTTGCTCCACGCCCATGAGCATGCAGGGTCGCATCTTGGAGGGGGTCTCCCGGGGGATTAACACCGAAACCATTCGGCAACCCGTTGGGGTGTGCGCGGCCATAACCCCGTTCAACTTCCCCGCGATGGTACCGATGTGGTTTCTGCCATTTGCCATTGCCTGTGGAAACACCTTTGTGCTCAAGCCATCCGAGCAGGTGCCGCTGACTTCTGAACTCATGTGTCACATCCTGGGGGAAATTGGCTTGCCGGGCGGCGTGGTGAATCTGGTGCATGGTGCGCATGACGCGGTGAACGGAATCCTTGACAACCCAGGGATAGGGGCAGTTTCGTTTGTCGGCTCGGTTAACACAGCCAAGTACATTTACCGGCGTGCTGCGGAAAACGGGAAACGCGTGCAGGCCTTGGGCGGTGCGAAGAATTACCTGGTCGTCATGCCGGATGCGGTCGTGGACAAGACAGTGTCGAACGTTCTGGGAAGCGCCTTCGGCAATGCTGGGCAGCGCTGCATGGCGGGTTCTGTGCTCGTAACGGTTGGATCCGCGCAACAAGCCATCATGGGCCGCCTGAAGGACGAAGCCGAGAAGTTGATCGCCGGAGATGGCACGGACCCGAAGGCCGCTCTGGGGCCGGTGATCTCCCCTGTAGCGTGCAGCCGCATCCGCGAGTGCATCGAAAGCGGAGTGCAGGAGGGAGCGGAACTGCTGGTGGATGGGCGGCGGCCTAAGGGAGTTCCCGCTGGAGGCAACTTTGTGGGTCCCACCATCCTGAACCATGTGAAGCCGGAGATGCGCGTTGCCCGCGAAGAGATCTTTGGGCCGGTGCTCTCAGTCATGCACGTTGACACTCTGGACGAGGCTATCGCTCTCGTGAATCGCGATCCGCGGGGCAACGGCACTTCGATCTTTACAGAAAACGGTGCCGCCGTGCGCGAGTACAGCCGGCGGATCGAAGTGGGCATGGTGGGCGTCAACATTGGAGTTGCCGCCTCTCCGGCGTACTTCCCATTCTCCGGCTGGAAGGATTCGTTCTTTGGCGACCTGCACGTCCACGGCTGGGACGCGGTTGAGTTTTTCACCCGAAAGAAAACCGTGACTTCTCGCTTCTTCTCCGCAGGCGAGACCGGTAAATACTTCGTCGAACAAGGCGACAAACACTAGTTCGACTGGAATTCAGTTCTGAGGAATATTCCATGAGCACAATGACTGATGCAATGCACACCGCGATGACTGGCGCCGAGATTGTGGCGCTGGCGAGGAAGCACACGCTCTATGAGTGGTCCGCTCAGGCCAACGTTGACCCCATTCCTGTCGCACGCGCCAAGGGGGTTTATTTCTGGACGCCTGAGGGCAAGCGATTCATCGACCTCAATAGCCAGTTGATGAGCGTCAATATCGGCCACGGCGATGCGCGAGTGATTGAAGCGATTGCTCAGCAGGCTGCCACCCTCGCCTATGCGAATCCCTTCATGGCCACTGAGGTGCGGGCCCGTTTGGGGGCCAAGCTGGCAGAGGTCACACCCGGCGACATCGACACTTTTTTCTTCACCAACGGTGGCGCCGAAGCCACTGAGAACGCCATCAAGATCGCGCGCTTTTTTACCGGACGCCACAAGATCATCGCCCGCTATCGCTCGTATCACGGCGCGACCGCCGGAAGCATCTCGCTCACCGGAGATCCACGGCGCTGGGCGGCCGAACCCGGCATCCCCGGGGTCGTCCGGGTCTTTGATCCTTACCACGGTATCGAGCGCGGTTGGGATTCCACGGAGCAAGCGCTGGCCAACATCGAGGAAGTCATCCAGTTGGAAGGTGCGCAAACCATTGCCGCATTCATTCTAGAGCCAGTGACGGGGACCAACGGCATACTAGTTCCGCCCGATGGATATCTCCAAGGCGTGCGCGAGATTTGCACCAAGCACGGCATGCTGATGATCGCCGATGAAGTGATGTCCGGGTTTGGACGGACCGGCGAGTGGTTTGCCGTAGACCACTGGAAGGTCGTTCCCGACCTGCTTTGCATGGCTAAAGGGCTGACCAGCAGCTACCTGCCGCTCGGTGCCGTCGGCATGCGCCATCACATCGCGCAGCACTTCCAGAACAAGGTTTTCTACGGCGGACTCACCTACAACAGCCATCCCATGGGATGCGCAGCGGCGCTGGCGACCATCCGGGTCTACGAAGAAGACGGTCTGATCGAAAACGCGAAGAAGATGGGCGCGGTGATGAAACGCCTGCTGGCGGATCTGGAGGCCCGCCACCCATCGGTCGGCGCCGTGCGATCCATTGGTCTGTTCGGGATTGTGGAACTGGTACGTAGCCGCCGCACCCGCCAACCCATGGCGCCCTTCAACGGCACATCGGAGGAAATGGCGGCCCTGGGACGCTTCTTCCGCGAGCAGGGACTGTACACCCTGGTGCGGTGGAATACATTCTTTACCAATCCGCCCCTCTGCATCACCGAACAGGAACTGCGCGAAGCCTTCGCAATTCTTGATCGAGGGTTGGAAATCACGGACAAAGCAGTGCGGGACTGATGGTAGGTCCCGACGGCAATCTACACGGCACGATCATCGCGAGTGGCCAGAACAACGCGGGCGTCGCCCTCGAAGTCAACCCTTAGCTTTCAGGGGCGTTTTGTTCCGGTATAGCGAAGGGTCAACCTGGAGGGCCATGGCTTCCACATCCAACTCCAGCCCCAGGAAGTCGCGAATCGTCTTTGCGTTGCTGGCCGGATCACTTACCAACTTCCGGTATCCCACACGGCAAAGCGGGATGTCGTCCCTCTCCTCCAGCCACGCGCTTACTGCTCGCAAGTGGTCCTTGAAGGCGTCGGTCATCACGGCGTGGTCCACGGAGTCCCTGGTGCCGCGGCGCTTCAGCATCTCATCCTGCGAAGCCAGCACCTCGGGCAGTGGACGCTCCATGAAAATCAGTTTGTAATTCCGTCCTTTGGGAACCGAAAGCAAAAGCTGAGTGATGACTTTCACGACTTTCCCCTCCGCTTCGTCAATGCGGGTGGGGTCCTTGGGCAGGAGTTTGATTGGTTCCCATTCGCAGTAGCCGCGGGGATTGTCGATGTCCGGCTTGCGTTCCAGGTCGGTCAGCAAGGTCATGCCGCCCGCAGCCAGCATCTGCATCATCAGCGAAGTTCCGGAGCGGGGCAGGCCCGAGACGATAGTGATCACGATTTGCCCTTGGTCTTCTGGGTACGCACGAGGCGTTGCGGCTACGGCGCAACCGACGACGCCACGGTCCACGGCTTCCCATCGAAGTGGGCCGGCAGCGCCAGGCCGAACATCTTCAGGACGGTAGGAGCGACATCCACAATGGCGGGGCAGCGCCAGGCCGAACATCTTCAGGACGGTAGGAGCGACATCCACAATGGCGGGCTTTTCCTCGGCAATCTTGCGATTGCAGAAGAGCACCCCGGGAACCAGCCGCGGATCGATGCAGTGGTCGCCGCTCCAGGCCTTCAGATTGTCCTCGAAGATCTGGGTGGTCACTTTGCCCATGACCGAATCCCAGGACGCGCGGAAACCGTCGCCGTAACCTACGATCAGATCGGGAGCATTGTCCACATAAGGGCCGGCATACACGTTGTCACAATCAAAAACGCCGGTGATGCCTACACGGCCTGAGGCCGGGTCCTTCAGTCCATCGAGTTTGCGGCGCAATTCTTCCTTGAGAGCTTCGGCTTCGGCGCCCGGTTCAATCACGCCTTGGCGCTCTCGTCCTTTGAGATTCAGGTACAGGCCGTTAAGCCCCATCGTATAGGCGCGAGTCTTTGACCAATCCACATCCTCAAACCAGTCGCCGCTCTCGGTCTTTCCAGCCTTGAGCGCCAAATAACCGTTCTGATGCAGCCAGGCATTCAAATTGAAGCAGCGGGCGAACGACTTGAACCCATGGTCGGAAACGATCATCAGCAGCGTTTCATCATCATCTCACTACGCAGCTTCCACGGGTCCTCCATATCACTGTGCAGCGCCAGGCCGAACATCTTCAGGACGGTAGGAGCGACATCCACAATGGCGGGCTTTTCCTCGGCAATCTTGCGATTGCAGAAGAGCACCCCGGGAACCAGCCGCGGATCGATGCAGTGGTCGCCGCTCCAGGCCTT
>JAIQFW010000272.1 GCA_020073105.1 Terriglobia bacterium | reverse complement strand
CTAAATCTTCGAAGAAAACATGATTCTTACTCTCCCGAAAGGAACCAGTGCGTCTGCGCTGTCGAGGAAGTATGTCCGGACTTACAAAAACCAGAGCCCAAGTCCCTTGACAGGACCGGCGTCGTTAGAGATGTTGTAAACAGGCGATAGCGCTCATTGACCCCGCCACACCAGACCGGGGAGGGGGTTTTGAGTGTAATCGCGATGTTACGCCAACTACGGATTTCCGGTTCGCGTGTATTTTGTCGTCATGGACACTTCGCCTGCCACGGCAGCAGATGCGTCAGCGGGAAGGTCCGGGAAGTCAACCTCTGACTTGACCGTTAGAGCCTTGGCGTCGCCTGAAATTTGCCATCGCTCCTTTGTGTGGATACGCCACAGTGGCTGTCGGCTGTGGGGGGCACTGCAACAGATCCGACAACGAGAGTCCTCCCGTTCAACTGTGCTTTGCATTTGCCCGTAGCCCCGCGGGCTTGTGTAGTCACCTTCCGAACCGTTGAACGGGGCATCGACTGGTTGTTCTTTCTCCCGACTCTAGCCCTTCAGGCTGCCCTGACCTTTATCCTTGGAGTCCGCAACAGGAACATCCGCGTGCCCCGTCATTGCGGACTTGAAATTGCGGATCCCGTCTCCAATTCCTTTTCCCAGCTCTGGCAATTTCTTAGGCCCGAACACCAGCAGTGCGACTCCAAAGATTACCAACAGATGCATCGGTTGAAAAAGTCCTTCGATCATGTGTCCCCCCTCGCTGGAAGACTGGAGTCTCCAGGCATGCTGTCGTGTTGAAGCTCCATGCGCTGCGACCAGATTTCTGACCGCAGCGCCCGCTAAGACGGCGACAAGAGCCGGTACCCTTACGTCAGCATTCCCGCACCGCCAGGTCGGCTTCGATAGCCAGAGTGCGCATGAAATTGAAGAATGCTCTGGACTGGCCAATGAAGAGCCCGTCTGCGGTCAGTGCCTTCAGCGCCGCCATCGCGGCCCCATGGGTCTTAGTCGGTCGAATGATCGAACACACCGGAAGCCTCTTGCTGAGGAACACCGTCGGCTCCGGCATGATCAGGTTAGTCTGGTAATCCTCCCCACCGAGCGGAGGAGCGTTCAAGTCCGGGAAGGTCACGTGTACGCCAGTCACGGGATCCACAACGTCTGGCACCGGTGGAGCATTGCCTGCCTTGTCGGACCATGTCTGGAAATGCATGATCTCGGTTCCGCCAATGCTAAGCAGAATCCGCAGCACTTCCAGGCTTGTTACTCTCTGCGCCAACTGGGCATAGAGGCTGGTCCCTCCCTGCTCGATGGTGCCAAAGTGAAAGCCTGCCGTGTTTGCGATCGCTTGTAGAAAATCACTGTTATGGAGGTCGTCATCCGTTCTTGGAATTGCCGTGTGTTGTCCCACTGCCAGAGTGGGGATGGCCTGCGGCAGGATGTCGCCGAAGTCTGGATTTTGGGTGCGGCTACGATAGCGGGTGAACCAGGTGGTGTCCACGGTCAACTGCATCAGGTTGGTGAGGCGCCCAATTTGCTGCGCCCCGGTTGCCCGGCTGCTGGGCAACGTGCGAAATCGGTCGAGGCTGACTGGCTCCGCTCCCTTTGCCACCAAGTATGCGTTGATGAATTTCTCATGCGACAACTCATCTTCGGTGTTGTCGTGAATGTATTGGTTCATGTCTTCATCGAGGGCTGCGACCGCCTCGGTGTAGGCCTCATTGCCAGTTCCGCCCGGAACCTCGTCATCCTGAATTCCCGCCAACTCGTTGTACTGCTGCCAGAGGTCGGTTTCCAGAATTTCTGCGGCGGCCAGGAATCGCAGGATGGACACGTCCCCGACGGTGATGATGCCCCTATGCCCTTGCTCTTCGGCGGTTGCCAGTAAGGAACCTGCGGATAGAGCCGCTCCCACTACCCCAAGACCCTTCAGGAATGAACGTCTTGGGCGAATGCTGGTGAGCTGTGGATCAGCATTAGTTTCAGTTGTGTGAGCCGTTGTCTCGGAAAGGGTTCCGGGAAGACTGTCTGTTGCCATGTTCAACCCTCTTTTCAAGAATGATTTGCGGCATCCAGTGGCTTATATCTGGACCACCGTGACCGTACACTAGGTCGCTTTGATGGGCGGCTTGTCACGCGCTGGTCAAGGCTGTGTCAAAACATTGCCGCTTCCATACATGCGGCGACAGAGCCAGGGGGGCCAGCCCGAATTCCAAGGTTCAGAACGCTATAGCGAGAAGCGGCGCTAATCCTGAAAAAGAAATAAACTCGTGACACCTGTGCGGTCGGGGTACACAGGGGAAACATCAATTCTTGTCGAATCGACGCCGTGGTCCCGGATCGCCACAATCTCGATCGGCGAAGAGGGCGCCTCCCTGGAGCCTGTGCGGCACCGAACGGGCCGATTGCGAGAACCAAGGCCAAGAGCGCGAGCGTCCATCGAGGTTTCACATTGGAGATGATAGCCGACGAAATCGCATTATAAGAGGGCGCCCCTTTGGGAGTAGGTTGTCATCGTTGCGCATGACCACCTACGAAAGGAGCACCCTCAATGAACAACGAAAAGTATATTGGGCTCGACGTTCATCAAGCAACGATCTCAGTCGCGGTGATGGATTCCAAGGGAAAGGTAGTTATGGAGTCCATCCTGGAAACGAAAGCCGCAACCATTCTGGAGTTCTTCGCGGGACTGCGCGGAACTTTGTCGGTGACTTTCGAAGAAGGAACCTGGGCGGCCTGGCTCTACGATCTGCTCAAGCCGCGTGTTGCCAAGTTAGTGGTGTGTAACCCACGCAAGAACGCTCTGCTCAAACATGGAAACAAGAGTGACCGTATCGATGCCCGCAAACTTGCCGACCGGTTGCGTCTCAATGATCTCGAGCCGGTTTATCACGGCGAGACCAGCGTACGCATGCTGCGGGAACTAGCCCGAGGTTATCTCACCATCGTCAAAGATCTTTCCCGGGTGATGAATCGCCTGAAAGCTCTGTATCGCAGCTGGGCGATCCCCCTGTGCCGGACGGGACGTCTACTATACCCGGCATCGCAGTGAGTGGCTGGAAAAAATCCCGGAGGCCGGCACTCGCCGCCGGGCCGAGCAACTTTATCAGCAACTGGACATGCTGCAGCACCTGCGGCAGCAAGCGCGCCGCGAGCTATTGGCGGAGAGCCGCAAGCATGCCATCACTGCCAAGCTAAAACAGATCCCCTCCCTGGGCCCGATTCGCTCCGCTTTGGCGGTGGCTCTGATCCAGACCCCGCATCGTTTTCGCACCAAGCGACAGCTCTGGACCTACAGTGGACTGGGTTTGGAAACCCGCGACAGCGGGGAATACCACTACGTGCAGGGCCAACTGCGGCGCCGCAAAAAGCAGGTGTTCATACGCGGCTTGAACAAGGATCACAACCATGATCTGAAAGGGCTGTTCAAAGCTGCCGCCACCAGGGCGAGCGTGCAGCCCGGACCATTCCAGGATTTCTACCAGCGCTCGCTGGCCAAAGGCATCAAGCCCACCATGGTGCGTCTCACGCTGGCGCGCAAGATTGCAGCCATTACGCTGACGCTGTGGAAGAAAGGAGAAAACTTCGACCCCGAGAAACTGAAATCGCAAACCGCTTGAGCGTCCCGGTAAAGAGCCCTTCCATCTCCGCCGATTCTTTCTCTGGTGGTGGCTGGTTGGTTCTTGAGACGCTCGGGTTCGAGGGTGAGCATCCCAATCGCCTGTAGGCGCCCAAAGTGCTGCTGGCACTTAGCCTCCGTGAAATCCCTATGCCCCTTCGGACAACCCGAAAAAGCACTAGGCCACGAGCCTCAGATAGATCCATGGTTGCCACACCGCACAACCACACGGCTTGCCAGTTTCAGGACTCGATCGGCGTCGTCGCTACTGACGAAGATGCAGCTGCTGAGATGGAATAACCCAGGGCACAACACGACACAAGCGTCTTCCATGGTCAGTGGGGCTGGATGTCGCGAACCAAACCCGCGTATCCGGCGCAGGGAGAAAAATCTTCTTGACATGCCCTCTTATAGATTAGGCGATTACACAAGCTTGCGCCGTTTATTCGCCCATTTTGAGGGTCAATGAGTGTAATGATTCCATAACAATGTCGGCTCCCGTGCCCGAGTAGACTTTGGAGGCGCAAACCAACCAAAGGGCTCGGAGGAAAGGAGCCGAACATGCTGATTATAGGTTGTGACTATCATCCGAGCTTCC
>JAIQFW010000076.1 GCA_020073105.1 Terriglobia bacterium | reverse complement strand
AGATAGCTCCATCCTGTCTCGCCAGCAACTTTCGATGCCAATGCATCCACCGCCCTGGCTTGCTCATCGAACTTGCGCGCCAGCTGCGGTTCCGCCGCGGTGGCGCCTCCCTTGGCTTCCGCTAAGACATCCTCCACAAAGGCCCCCGCTTCCCAACCGACCGAGAACTGGTGGCCGGGACCATCGTGGTTCGACCCGGGGTAGAACGGGCCTCCGGGAGGGACCATCGCAACTGCGGCGAAATCGAAGTTGCCGGCGCCATTCCGGCTATGCTCCTCGACATACTTGATTACTTCGGCCGCAGCCCGGACCGCCGTCCAATTAACACCACCAGCATCGGCCACCGGAAGGCTGGCGTTGATCTTGGTAGTCGCCAGAATCTTGCTCAGGAGGCCTACCTGGCTCAGACCTTCTGGCTGGTTGAGCAAGAGCGGTCCGATATTGAGGTAAAACGATTCCTTCACCGCGAGGTCACCCATGGCGGTGAACAACTGCAGCGCCTGCGCCTCGGATAGGCCGGCAACATATTCCTGAAAAGGCTGGGTTGTAATGCGGATCGTCTGTACCTCGTAGCCTCCCTTTTCGAAGGACCTTTTCGCTGCTCGTAGAATGTCCAGAGTCTGTTGGATCTGAGCGCGGTACTGGGTCGCGTCAATGCGCACAAAAGCAGTGATGGCGCGGATCTTTGGCTTGCGCAGTTCGGGACTCGCGGTCCCTGGACCGGCCAACGCGGCCGGTGACAGCAACAACAGGACGCAACACAGCCAGGATGCACGATCAAGCGTCATGTGGATTCCCCTAGACACACCGTTGCCAACCCCAGCGCGTACGATAACGCAAATTGTCGTAGCCCGTTTCGTCATTTCCCCAGGATGGCCCGCAGCGCTGGCTCCAGATCAGGGCTATGAAAGCTGTAACCACTGGCGAGGAGTTTCGTGGGTTCGACCCGCTGGCTGGCCAGCAGCAGATCATCCGCCATTTCGCCAAAGACCAGCCTCGCCATGAACGCGGGCATGGGAAAGATTGCCGGGCGCGACAGAACGGAGGCCAGGGTCCTGGTGAAGTCGGCGTTCCTGACGGGGTTGGGAGACGCCACATTCACCGGTCCATGGACGGACTCGTGCGCGACCACGTGAAGGACAGCGCCGACGACGTCTGCCATGTCGATCCACGGCCACCACTGGCGTCCATCGCCCATATTTCCGCCTGCGCCCAGGCGAAACGGCAGCAGCATTTTTTGCAAGGCGCCGCCTGCGGCGCTAAGGACAATTCCGAAGCGGGTATGCGCGGTACGAATGCCGGCATCTATGGCGGGTTGCGAGGCGGCCTCCCACTCACGGCAGACCTCGGTGACGAACCCTTGCCCGGACGGACTGTCCTCGCGCAAGACCTCATCACCGCGGCTGCCGTAAAAGCCGACCGCAGAGGCGCACACCAGAACTCGTGGAGGTTGTGGAGCCTCCGCCAGCGCCCGGGCCAAGTTCTGGGTTGAGGGCACTCGGCTGGAGATGATGCGCCGCTTTTTGGCGTCGGTCCAGCGGCCGACAATCGACGCTCCCGCCAAGTGAATGATCGCGTCGAAGCCGGAAACCACGCCAGGCGCTAGAGGTTGGCTCGGGTCCCAGGTGATCGCGCCCTCTCCCGGCGAAGCGCCCCGAATCAGTCGCGTCACTTGCCAACCGCTGGCCTTCAGCGCGGGCAGCAGGGCCCCTCCAATCAGGCCTGACGAACCGCTGATAAGAACCTTGCCTTTCATGGCAGTCCACGTCCGGACTTCTCTACGGTTTCAAAGACGGATGAACGTTGGCGATCCATTGTTCGACCATCGCAACGAATTCCTTGGCTTTCACCACAATCTCTTGTGCTTCGGTTTCGGTAGCAACGAAGGCGTCGTCGTAGTCAATCACGTTCCGTTTCCGCCGGCACCGGTCGAAGTAATCGCTGTACGGGCCCGCAGCTTTTCCCATCGCGAGATTAACCGCTTCAAAGGAAATCTTATGGTGTCCGGCGCCGGCCACCCGATACCCAGCACACGCAATTGCCATCTTGGAAGTCTGCAACCCGGCATTGTAAGCAGTTGCAAAACGCCTGTCTGCCGACACTCCATCCACGGATGCATCCGCCAGGTCGCGAACAATAATAGCCCGGATGGCGTCCAGTTCTTTCTTCGATGTCTTGTGCCGCTTAACCTCATTACGGGCGAGTAATTGCGTCCAGATCACGCGATTCACCCTTCACGAACTCAAGACCACCCTTCAGCACGGTAGCCAAGAAATGATCCCCTCGTGCCACCTTCTTGCGAAATTCATCTACTGAATAGCTTGTCACATTTACTTCCCGACCCAAGCGCTTTTCGGCCCTCCGTAGGGAAGGCGCGAGTTCTGCCAAACCCACGTTTCCGATGACCATAAGGTCCACATCGCTTGCAGCGTGTTCCTTGTGTCGTGCGACTGAGCCGTACACGAACGCACAGACGACCTTCTTCTCAAAGGGCCGAAGAGTAGCTCTCAAGGTGGGAAGCAGTCCCACAGTTTTTTCGAATATGCCCCGCAACTCCTGGAAGATCGGCGACCGCATTTCCGCCTTAAAGTACGTTCTCCGGCCGTCCCGGCGCTGTTGTAGCACGCCACTCTGGACCAGAGCCGCGAGTTCCCGTTGCAGGCTGGACGGCCTGGTATGAAGGAACCCTGCCAATTCGGAAAGGTACCACCACTTTTCGGACTGGGTCAGGACAGCGGCAAGCACGCCTTGCCGCACGCTCGGGAAAAGACTGTCCAGTACCGCATGGTTACGCATACTGCGTATATTATTACGCATTGTGCGTAATTACAACAGGCAACATTCCGCCCCGCACCAAGGGGAAGGTCGGCTACCAGGGGCAACTCTCCACTCAAGTCCCAGCAAGAAAACCCGTCTGCAGGTACTGCGCCGGTTGGCGAGAGCTGCTGGTCTAGCTGTTGCCCAGCACCGACCACTTCTCACCCTGGCGGAACTCCTGGGTTCTGGAGGCGCCGAACTTCTCGTACCAGCTTCTCCAGGCTTTGGAGTCATTCGGCAGAGGCTGATTACTGATTTCGCGCAGTGCCTGGAACACCCAAGTCCGAGTGACGGCATTGAGCGAGTTGTCATCGGCAAGGTCGATCAATCCGGGGACCGCTTTCATTCTTTGCTCCCGGGTCAACATTCCCGACTTTGCCAGGCTGCAACCGGCACGTTCCCGCACGTCCATGGAGGCGTCGCTGCGCAAAACGTCCAGGAAATCCTTAATGGTGTCGTCTGTGCCAAGGTGGGCCAGTCCCTCGACTGCCCAGAAGCGTGTTTTCTCGTCCGGCTCGTGAATGTAGGTCACGAGCAACTGGTGGATTCGTTCGAGTTGTACACCACGATTCGCAAGCATCCCTAATTCCCATCCGACAAACGGCCGGTTCCCGGGAGTTTCTCCGGAGCGGATGAGGCGGTCGGCGGTTTCGTCGGTCTTGGAGAGATTGTAGACCGCCAGGTTGATCTCGATTGCCGCGGCGCGTACCCGCAAGTCGTTGGAGTAAAGCGCCGTGTCCTGCAGGTCTTGCCACTTCTGCGTTGGCTTCAATTTACCGCGCCAACCTTCCACCAATTTCTCGATCCAGTCTGTGGAGCCATGGTCATGGTTGATCGCCGAGGACAGGAGGAACTCCATCTGGGCCTGTGGTTCCTGCTTCAACATCCACTCGACGTTATGCTCCGACAATTGGAAGTGATCAGCCGGAACAGGCTTGCCGGGTACCGGAAGCTGATCCCCTGAGGTGACTGGGTTTCCCGCTTGCTGAGCGCCAGCGCTGTTCACAGCCACCAGCACGAATAGCACTGCGCCCGCCAAGAGTGAGGCCCGAACCGGTTTGCAATCCATTGGGAAAGCGTACTTCGGCGGTGTGCGCCTCTCAAATTACCCGAGTCTTACGTCGAATGGCTAAACTAACCTACGCCCTGTGAATCACTTGCCGAAGAGGTCTGGAGCGGATGAGGCCTGTTTGTGGGGCGCTATGATCGCGGCCACAGCGCTGCTTCACTCCGCATTCAGCCGCATCCACGGCGTTATAATCCATCATGGCGACGTTGCGCGAACAGATCGCGACCACGGCCCTCACGGTCACTAAGTTCCGCGAGCTGCTGCGCACCATGCGCGCCAACCGCCCCAGTGACAACCTGGAACTGGTACGGAAAGCCTACGAATTCTCCCAAAAGCACCATCAGGGGCAAACCCGCGCCTCGGGTGAGCCTTACCTCGTCCATCCCCTTGGAGTGGCATTGGTTTTGGCGGAAATGAAGATGGACCCGGTGGCAGTCGCCGCCGGGTTGCTGCACGACTCCGTCGAAGACACCTCGGTCACAATTGTCGACATTCGCAAGGAATTCGGCGAGCAGGTCGCCCACATCGTCGAGGGCGTCACCAAGATCGGCCAGATCGACTTTGCCACCCGCGAGGAGCAGCAGGCGGAGAACCTGCGCAAGATGATGCTGGCCATGGTGGATGACATTCGCGTCGTGCTCATTAAGCTGGCGGACCGCTTGCACAACATGCGAACGCTCGAGCATCTTGATCCCGAACGCCAGCAGAAGATCGCCAAGGAGACCCTCGAGATCTATGGTCCCATTGCTCACCGCCTCGGTATGGGCAAAATCCGTGGCGAGCTCGAAGACCTGGGATTCCGTTACATGGATCCCATCACCTACCAGCAGATGCACGGTGCCGTAGAGGCCCGCCGCAAGCAGGGCGAGCAATTCCTGGCTCGTGTGGAGCATGTCCTGCGCGACAAGCTGAAGGAAGCGGGCATCACGGCCAGAGTGGAAAGCCGGATCAAGCGCCTGTTCAGTATCCACAAGAAGCTGGTGCGGCAGAAGATCAGTGTCGACCAGGTGTACGACCTGTACGCCATGCGTGTGATCACGCAGTCGGTGCAAGACTGCTATGCCGTGCTGGGGATCGTGCACAACGTGTGGCGTCCGGTACCGGGACGAATCAAGGACTTCATCGCCATGCCCCGGCCGAACTTTTATCAGTCGCTGCACACCTCCGTGATCACCGAAGACGGCACGCCCTTCGAGCTGCAAATCCGCACCGAGGAAATGCACCGCATGGCCGAGGAAGGCATCGCGGCGCACTGGAAGTACAAAGACGGGCCGGTATCGGCGCAAGACGAACAGCGCCTGGCGTGGCTGCGGCAGGTGGTGGAGTGGCAGCGCGACGTTTCCGACCCCAGCGAGTTCCTTTCCACCCTTAAGATTGATCTGTATCCCGAAGAGGTCTACACCTTCACTCCGAAGGGCAAAGTGGTGGTTCTGCCACGAGACTCTACTCCGATCGATTTCGCCTACACCATTCACACCGAAGTCGGCCACAGCTGCGTCGGCGCAAAAGTAAACGGACGAATGGTGCCGTTGCGGCACAAACTGCACAGCGGCGACATCGTGGAGATTCTTACCCAGCCGGGCCACAAACCCAGCCGGGATTGGCTGGGCGTGGTCAAGTCGTCGCGCGCCCGCAACAAAATCAAACACTGGCTCAATCTCCACCAGCGCGAGCGGGCGATCGAAATCGGCCGCAAGCTGATCGAAAAAGAAGCGCGCAAGTACCGAGTAGCTCTCAAGGAAATTAAGGACGAAGAGCTGCGCAAGATTGCTTCCGACTATGGCCTGGGCCAGCCCGACGACCTGATGGCGGGAATCGGATATGGCAAATATTCCGCCCGTCAGATACTGGCGCGACTGGCGCCCGCAGCGACGGAACCGCTGGATATGGGCAAAGAGACGGCCAAGTCAGGCGGGCTGGCGAGCGTGGTGCGCCGGGTGTTCGGGAGCGACAGCAACAACAATGCCATCCGGGTAAAGGGCCAGGGAGACCTGCTGGTGTATCGCGCCCGCTGCTGCAACCCGATCCGCGGCGAGGCGGTCGTGGGCTACGTAACGCGCGGAAAAGGCGTCGCCGTGCATGCCCTGAACTGCCCCAACGTGGTCAATCTTCTGTACGAGCCCGAGCGCCGGATCGACGTCGAATGGGCACAGGATGATTCGGTTGCGGGCTCCTATCCGGTCAAGATCACTGTTTTCTGCGACGACCGCTTTGGCATGCTGAAGCAGATCACTTCTGTCATCAGCGATACCAAGACCAACATCCGCAATGTCGAGGCGCGCACTTCGAATGGGCAAGGAAATATCGACGTGATTCTCGATATCATCGACCTGAAGCACTTGGAGAACATTATCAACGGCGTACGCAAGATTCCGGGCGTGCACGACGTACAGAGGTTGCAGAAAATCTAGATGCCGTCGTTGGTCGCTCGTCGTTGGTCGTCGGCAAGAGCCTAGAGGCATTTGCATTTGAGATCAGCGTTCATCCGCGTTGATCAGCGGTATTGAGATTTGGAGGGTTCATGCGTGATGTGATTTCAACCAAAGATGCCCCGCAGGCGATTGGCCCGTATTCCCAAGCCATTCGCGCCAATGGATTTGTGTTCGTCTCGGGGCAGGTAGCGATCGACCCGGCCACTCAGCAGGTCGTGAACGGCGATGTTGCGGCCCAGACCGACCGAGTCCTGAAGAACCTGGCGGCGATCCTGAAGGCGGCGGGAACCGGGTTGGAGAAAGTGGTCCGGTCGGGCGTTTTCCTTAAGAACATGGGCGACTTCGCGGCCATGAACGAGGTTTATGGCCGGTACTTCAGTTCGGCCCCCCCGGCGAGGTCAACCGTCGAGGTGGCTCGTCTTCCCAAGGATGTGCTGGTCGAAATTGACGTAATCGCGCTGGCATAAAATTGACGATTGGCGATTTCCGATCGCCAATTTAGAATCCTAAGCTCTACTGCGTTCTGAACAGAGATTCCCAATAGAAAGTCTGGAGACAATTCATGCCGAAACTCACTCTTCTGGTTGTAATTCTCACGCTGGCGACCGCAACCGTCTTGGCACATGGCGCCCCGGGCAAGTCGGACAACAATGGTCCCACCAAAGTTACGGGGCCGGGCACCAAGCTGCCCGGTGGACTGCAGTATTGGGACATCAAAGTAGGGACCGGCGCCACCGCCCAGCCCCACCAGACCGTCACCGTGCACTACACGGGGTGGCTCACTGACGGCACGAAGTTTGATAGCTCGGTGGATCGCGGGCAACCGATATCGTTCAGCCTGGACCAGGTTATTAAGGGATGGGGCGAAGGCGTCCCGGGCATGAAGGTAGGTGGCAAGCGACAGCTGAAGATTCCATCCCCTCTCGCCTATGGAATGGAGGGACACCCGCCCGTGATTCCGCCGAACGCAACTCTGATCTTCGACATCGAACTGCTGGGCGTGAAGTAAGTTTTCACCACAGAGGGCACAGAGTTACACGGAGGAACAACGCTCCCCTGTGAAACTCCGTGCCCTCTGTGGTTGTTCTCAGGCTTTGACTACTTTGCCGCTGCGCAGGCAGGAAGTGCAGACGCGGATCCGCTTGGTGGCGCCCTTAACTTTGGCCCGTACGGGGCGCAGGTTGACGTTCCAGCGCCTCCGAGACACGTTGTGGGCGTGGCTGATGGTGTTTCCGAATTGCGGCTTCTTGCCGCAGACATCACAGACTTGTGCCATGACTGCTCCGGGTAAGATCAGAACTCGCTACGCAAACTATAGATTTTACCGGAGTTGAGGCAGTTTCGGCAACTGCGGGGGTTGCCGGTAATAGGCTCTTTTTCCCTCCACCCCGGGCCCCTCTGCGTACTTTGCGGTGTTCTTCGCGGTCTCTGCGTTTTAGGGTTTTGACTTCGACAAAAACAAATCTTAAGTCGCGGAGATCGCGAAGAACGCGCGCAGAGTGCGCGGAGACAGCAGATCGTTCACAGGAATCCACGGGTTTGCTGAAATCGAGACCCGGCGGGCTAGTGTTCAAGAATCCAGCTTCCCACCAGTCCCAAAATATTCGGGGTCTCAGGATCCCACAGCGTGGTGTGCGGCACGTCCGGATAGATTTCGAAGCGTTTGTCGGTTGAAGCCGAGAGCCGTTCAAACCACTCGCAGTCGTTCTGGCTGACAACCTGGTCTTTTTCACCTTTGATCATGAGGATGGACAGCCGCACTCGCGGAGCAATCCTCCGCTTCCAACCCGCGATTAACCGCTGGATCTCCAGCAGATACCCGAAACTGACCTTCTTGTAGGCCAGCGGATCGGCCCGGCGGGCGGCAATCCATTCCGGATCGCGGGAGCTTTCCTCCAGCCTCCTGCCAACCAGGTTAATGACCGGTCGCCTGTGAGCAAAGAAGAAGTACGGCATCAGCAACACGCTCTCCAGGTTGAAAATCTGGCTGGTGTCCACATAGAAGGCCGGCGCCAGCAGGATCAGTCCGGCCAATTGATCGTCGTTGTCTTTGGCGTAGTCGAGGGCGTAATTGCAGCCCATGCTGTCCCCCAGCAGGAAGACTCTCGTGGAAGGCTGCTGTCGTTTGACGAACTGGACCATGGCGGCGACGTCGGCTTCGACCTGTGCGGGATTGCCGACGTAACCACGCGGTCCGAAAGAAAGCCCGTGACCGCGGGCGTCGAGCCCATAGACATCAATACCAGTGGGGTTTAGAGCATCGGCAATCACCTTGTAGGGGCCGCTGTGGTAGCCGATGCCGTGCAGCACGATGACCGCATACCCGGTTGCGCGATCGTCGGCGGGCCAGTAACGATAGAAAAGGCCGGTTCCGTCAGCAGACATGATCCGCCCGTGCCGGTCGGCGATGGGATCGCCCAGACGCTGTGCGTCAGCGGCGGAATGCACTTGCGGCGGCATTTCCGCCGTGATCTCTGCTGGACTTGCCATGAAAACAATTATGACTGAGGTGGGGGGCTTATGGGTTATAGCATGCCACGGGAAGGCTGTGCCATGACAAGTTGGGTACGGCTTATGACCTGTATGTAGAGACGTAGCCAGCTACGTCTCTACGCGTTACGCGCTCGTCGGGAAGCCCGCATTCGTCTATGCGATACTGAAGTGCGTGCCCTCCGCCGACCCCAAATCTGTCAAAGTGAATCTGACGACGGGCACGGGCGTGGACATCGAGTGGAAGGATGGCCATCGGTCATATTACCCGTTCCCCTACCTGCGCGACGCCTGCCCCTGCGCCTTGTGCGACGAGGAACGAGGCAAATCAGGACGGAAACCCGGGGAGGTGCCGAAGGCCGCGCCGGGAGCGCTACCGATGTTCAAGGCGGCTGCAAAACCGACGTCAGCTGAGGCGGTAGGAAAATACGCCATCAAGTTCCATTGGAACGACGGACACGAGTTGGGAATCTATTCCTGGCAATTTTTGCGGGACTGGTGCCCGTGTGAGGAGTGCAAGACAGCGAGATTGTAGAGACGTTGCTTGCAACGTCTTCCCGTGTGGGGTTCCCGGCGAAAAAACAATGGCCCCGATTTCTCGAGGCCAACGATTCTCGGGTATGCACAGCACCCTGCGACTCTCTTAGTATAGGGCGTCACACCTCTCAGTCAAGTTACTTTTGTAGGAAAGCGATCCCCTGCTTTCGCTTCCCACAGAACCTCCGCTCAAGAACTTGAGCGTGGACCCGGCGGGACTCGAACCCGCATCAGCGACCGTCGCAGGGTGCTGTGTTCCCATTACACCACGGGCCCGCAAAGGACTCTACCTAAGACGAGGACCCAAGTCATGGTCAGCCGTCACCATAATCGGCCCGCAATCCCAAGATGGGAATCTTGGCTCGAGCCTGTGCCATACTGATGAAAGCGATTAGGACATTGTCTTTCCTCTCCCAACTCAACCCGCAGCAGCGCGAGGCCGTGGAGACCACTGACGGCCCCGTGCTCATCCTCGCTGGCGCGGGCAGTGGTAAGACGCGCGTCATCACCTACCGCATCGCCCACCTGATCGAGAACCTGGGCGCGATGCCGGAATCCATCCTGGCTATGACTTTCACCAACAAGGCCGCCACCGAGATGGGCGAACGCGTGGAAAAGCTAGTCGGCGGGTTGTCGATCGCCAAGCCGGTGATTTCAACGTTTCACTCGTTCTGCGTACGGGTACTGCGGAAGGACATCGAGGCCCTCAGAATTCCCTCCTCGAAAGCCGGCGCTCCGCCAATCGGCCTAACCAAGCAGTTCGTCATCTACGACGAGACCGACCAGCAGCAACTGGTCAAGTCAGTCATGAAGCGCCTCGGGATCGACGACAAGCAGACCACGCCACGCTCCGTGCTGGCGCACATTTCCTGGGCCAAGAACCACATGCTCGATCCGCAGGAAGTTTATCTGCAATCCGCCGATCCCAAGACCGAGCGCGTAGCGCAGATCTATGCCGAGTACAAGAAAGAATTGGCCAAAGCCAACGCGTTAGACTTCGACGACCTGCTGCTCGAAGCAGTGCGTCTGCTGAAGGCGGTGCCCGAGGTTCGTGACTACTACAACCGGCGATTTCAGTACATTCTGGTCGATGAATACCAGGACACGAACCGTCCACAGTATGAGTTGATGCGGCTTCTGGCCGGGAACCGCCACAACGTCTGCGCGGTCGGTGATGAAGATCAGTCGATCTATTCCTGGCGGGGCGCGGACATCCGCAATATTTTGGAGTTCGAACAGGACTTTCCCGAGGCCAAGATCGTCCGCTTGGAGCAGAACTACCGTTCGACACAGAACATCCTGCAGGGAGCGTCGGCGGTAGTCGCCAACAACCTCAAACGCAAGGGCAAGAATCTCTGGACCTCGCGCCAGGGGGGCACAAAGATCGGCTACTACGAGGCCCCGGACGGCGAGAACGAAGCGCTGTTCGCGGCCGATTATGTTTCAAAATACCTGCGCGAGGCCCTTGACCAAGGGGAAAACACCCGCGCCGCGATACTCTACCGCACGAATTCCCAGTCGCGGCTTTTTGAAGAGGCGATGCGGCGCTACCAGCTGAAGTACAACGTGGTGGGCGGCTTTTCCTTCTACGAGCGGGCGGAAATCAAAGACATGATTTCCTACCTGAAGGTCATCCACAACGTGGACGATTCGATTGCGTTGTTGCGGGTCATCAATACGCCGGTGCGCGGGATCGGCAAGACAACGATGGAGACGCTGGAGCGGGTCGCGCTGGAGACCGGAGTTACTTTGTGGGGCGCAATAGGGGAAGCGATCCGACGGCAGCTGCTGCCGCAACGGGCGTTGGGTGCGCTCAAGAGCTTTCGCGAGCTGATCGAAGATGGGCGGGCCATGCTGGCGGGAACGTACGTTCAACATTTGGAGGATACGGCAGAATCTGCGGGGCTTCGCCCCGCTGGACAGCCGAGGGCGGCTGTCCCCACGCAGCCTGTGGAGACACCCGATGACGATACCGACTTCGACCCGGGCAACTTCAGCCTGGACTTCGGTAGCGCCGGCGACTCGCTGGCTGTCGAGCGGGCGCCCCGCCCGCTCAGCGAGGACGGCACTACAGAACCCTTCCGCCCTCCCGGCGGCCCCGCCAACACGGCGGAGATTCTCAAGTTCCTCATCGATCGCACCGGCTACATCAAGCAGCTCGAAGCCGAAGATACGCCGGAAGCCTATTCGCGGATCGAGAACCTGCGCGAACTGGTAAACGCCGCCATGGACTCACGCGACCGCGGCGAGACCCTCGACCAGTTTCTCGATCACGCCGCCCTGGTGAGCGACGTCGATGCCTACGATGAGCGGGCCCAGATCACGCTGATGACGCTGCATGCCGCCAAGGGCCTGGAGTTTCCCCTGGTTTTTCTTTGCGGGCTGGAAGAGGGTCTGTTCCCGCATTCCCGCACGCTTCTTCAACCCGACGACATCGAAGAAGAACGGCGGCTGTGTTATGTGGGCATGACCCGGGCGATGGATACGCTGGTTCTCAGCCGGGCGGTCTATCGTCGCCGCTACGGGACCGATATGCCCGAAGCCAGCGTGCCGTCGCGGTTTCTGGAGGAAATTCCGTCACAATTGCTGGAGGAGTTGGGAACATCGCGCCGTGCTCGCGTGGGGACGGGCGCCCCCGCCCGTGCGACAGGACAAAGCCCCGCAGCTCATGATGCAGACCGCCTCCACTACGCCTACGAAGACGAAGACCAGAGCGCCACCTGGACTGCGGCGAGCCGTCAGCCAAGCCGCACTAGCTCATTCTCGGGGCCAAGGTACAACTCGATGGACAACATTGCAGAGTTCTTTGCCTCGCGCGGCAAGAAGTTCAGCGTCCCCAGGCTCCCGGTCGAAGAACCCACCGGCAAGAAGGGCTTTCGCCCCGGCCAGAAGGTCCGGCATCCGAAATATGGCGAGGGAACCGTGTATCAGCGAGAAGGGGAGGGTGATCAGGCCAAAATTACGGTACAATTCCCGAGGTTCGGCTTAAAGAAGCTAGTGGAGAAGTATGCGCAGCTAGAGCGAGCCTAGCGGATTGAGTAATTTAGTAATCGGGTAATTGAGCAATTTGGATGTAGCCTGTTTGTTTTTTAATTTCTCAATTACGCAATTACCAAATTACGCAATGAATCAGAAGGACTCATGGCAAATACATCAAAGTTAAGCAAAGAAGAACGCAAGAAGGCCAAGCGCGCCGCGCGCAAGAAGAAGAAAACTGAAAAGCCGTTGAAGCCACGGGAGTACGCCCGGGGCTCACAGAAGCGCAAAGTAAAGAAGATGGTGCGCGGCCAAGCGAAGCGGTAAGAGCAGTCAGCCTCAGCATTCAGCACTCAGCCGGGCATGGACTGGTGCTGATTGCTGGTGCACATGGCAAGGGACCCTTTGGCGCAAACACCAACCACGGAACCGAACGGCGCAACCGTCCGCACTTCGGACAATCAGCTCTTCTGCTGTAAGTCGATCGACAAGCTGATCGCCGACGCCAACCAGCCCGGGCAGCGTCTGCAGAAGACTCTCGGCCCATGGTCGCTGACGGCCCTGGGCATCGGCGCGATCATTGGTTCCGGAATCTTCGTGCTCACTGGCACCGCGGCGGCTGGCGAATTCTTCCAGGCGCCTTCCATCCTGCACGCGCAGGTGCTTGACATCATCGTCAACTTCCTGCGGGGCGGAGGCACTACCAGCGTGCTGATGCATGGCCGTCCGCCGGCTGGGCCTTCCATTGCCATTTCCTTTCTGCTGGTGGCATTGGCTTGCAGTTTTGCCGGCCTGTGCTACGCCGAACTGGCCTCGATGATCCCGATTGCGGGCAGCGCCTACACGTACTCATACGCAACTCTGGGAGAAATCTTCGCCTGGATCATCGGCTGGGACCTGATTCTGGAATACGTGGTCAGTAACGTGGTGGTTGCCATCGGATTCAGCGCCTACACCAAGTCGCAACTCGCGGCGTTCGGTTTGAATTTACCCGACCGATGGTCGACGCCCGTCTGGGAATCCGGCCACTGGACCGGTTCCTACTTCAATTTTCCGGCCTTTCTGATTATTTTCATCCTCACGGTGCTTCTGGTTCGCGGAGTGCGTGAGTCGGCCGAAGCCAATAATGTGATGGTCGCCATCAAGATTGGAGCCATCCTGATATTCCTGGCGGTCGGCGGAGCCTTGGTGAATCCCAGCAACTGGAAACCGTTCGCGCCATCCGGATTCGGTGGAATCGTCACCGGCGGAGCGATCGTATTCTTTACCTACATCGGCTTCGATTCGGTTTCGACGGCGGCGGAGGAGGCGCGCAACCCGCAACGCGATTTGCCTATCGGCATCATCGGGTCATTGATCGTTTGTACCGTGCTTTACATTGGCGTATCGATTGTTCTGCTGGGCATGATGAAGTACACGACATTTGTCTCGGGCGAGGCGGCTCAGGCTCCGGTGGCATATGCCCTGCAGATGCTGGGCGCAAACCGCTGGTCACGCTCGATTATCGTGATCGGGGCGCTGACGGGCATGATTTCCTCACTGCTGGTTTTCCAGTATGGCCAGGCCCGCATCTGGTACGCCATGTCGCGCGACGGCCTTTTTCCCAAGCTCTTCTCCGCCGTGCACCCCCGCTTCAAAACGCCGCACTGGTCCACCTGGATCGCGGGATTTGCAGTCGGAATCCCGGCAGGAATCTTTGCCATCAGCGATGCTGCCGACCTCTCGAATATCGGTACACTCTTTGCCTTTGTGCTGGTCTCGCTCGGCGTCATCATCCTGCGGCGTACCCAACCCGACCGCAAGCGCGTCTTCAGGGTGCCTTTCGTGCCGTGGTTCCCGCTGATCTCGATCGTGCTGTGCGGCGGCTTGATGACCGGACTTACCGTGATTACCTGGCTGCGATTTGTGGTGTGGCTTGTCCTCGGGCTTCTGATCTATCTCTTCTACAGCCGCCATCGCAGCGAGTTCGGTACGAAGGGCGAACGTTGACCGCCGGAGCGCCCCCGCCCAGTCCATTCATCGCTTCTCTTCCCAAGGCCGAGCTGCACCTGCATCTGGAGGGCTCAGTTGACCCGGCAACACTGCTCGAGTTGAGGAAACAGCACGGTCGAAAAGGCACTCGCGCCGAAATGGAGCAGCTCTATCGCTACAAAGACTTCGACGGTTTTCTGATGGCGTTCAAGGCCGTCACCGAAGACCTGCAAACTCCTCAGGACTACGAGCTCATCACCTATCACCTGATCGAGAAACTCAAGGCAGAAAACACCCTGCACGCCGAGGTGTACATTTCCGTCGGGGTAAACCTGTGGCGGAGGCAGGACTTCGCTGCCGTCTTCGAAGGAATCGAACTTGGCCGACAGCGCGGAGAGCGGGACTTTGGCGTCTCTCTATTATGGATCTTCGATGCGGTCCGGCAGTTCCTCCCCGAAAAAGCGCAGCAGGTTGCAGAGCTGGCCGTGCGTTACAAGGACCGCAACGTCGTGGGCTTCGGAATTGGTGGCGACGAACTGAAAGCAGCGCCTGAACTGTTTCGCGACGTTTACGCCTATGCGGCAGACAACGGCCTGCGGCTCACCGCCCACGCCGGAGAGACGGGCGCACCGGGATCGATCTGGGGGGCGCTCAACATCCGCGCGGAACGGATCGGCCACGGCCTGACGGCGTGGCAGGACCCTGAACTGGTGGATGAGCTTTCCAAACGTCAGGTTCCGGTGGAAGTCTGCCTGACCAGCAACCTGCGCACTGGAGTTTGCTCCTCGATTAGCGAACATCCGGTGCGCAACTACTTCGATCAGGGCGTCATGGTCACTCTTAACACTGACGATCCCGCCATGTTTAGTACGTCATTGTGCCAGGAGTATCAGTTGGCCCAGGACACGTTTGGGTTCACCGACGAGCACCTGCGCGAGCTGGCGCGTAACTCGTTTGAAGCATCGTTCCTGCCGCCCGAAAAGAAACTCGGATTTTTGAACTTGTTTGATGCCGCCGCGGCAAAATGATTTCAGATCGCAGGCAGGCTGAGCCCTTTCTTACCCTGCGATCATCAATTTAACCTCATGCCTCTGCACATCGGAATCGTGGCCTGCAGCGCGGAAGGCGCGGCGCTGTGCTATCGGACGATCTGCCTGGAGGGCGCCGAGCTCCTCGGTCAGCACAATCACCCCGAGGTGTCCATGCACACCTATTCTCTCGCCCAGTACATGAACCGGGTTTATGAGAATGACTGGCCCGGCGTGGCCGAATTGATGTTGTCCTCCGCAGAGAAACTGGCGAGCATCGGAGCCGACTTCCTGATTTGTCCAGACAACACGATTCATCAGGTGTTTGACCTGGTGGAGCACCGCTCCCCCCGCCCTTGGCTGCACATCTCGGAAGAAGTGGCGAAAGAGGCGAGACGTTGTCGCTACAAGAAGCTGGGAGTGCTGGGCACGCGTTACCTGATGGAAGGGCCGGTCTATCCGGAGAAACTGAAGGCGGCGGGATTGGAACACCGCATCCCGAATGCGCCGCAACGCGAGAAGATCAACCAGATCATTTTCGATGAACTGGTGAATGGCGAGTTTGCGCCGCGGTCTCTGGCTTATCTTACGGAGGTCATCCGGTCGCTGGCGGATGAAGGTTGTGACGCTGTGGTTCTGGGATGTACTGAAATTCCGCTGTTGGTCACCCCGGACGCGTCGCCCCTCCCGACGCTGGATTCGACGCGTTTGCTGGCGCGGGCAGCGCTGCGCAAGGCGGTGGACAGCTAAGCAGAGCATGGCCTATCCCCGGCAAATCCCGGCAGGCTTGGCGGGCGTTGCTCGCCCTCCCAGACGAGGACGTCTGGGCCTACGCATTGTGTGCTGATCGATGACATCCCAGAGACTCAAATTCGGCCGGCTCGCCGGTAAATTTGCGGTCTGCCGCCTGGCGGCGGACGCGCCCATACCAGCGTGGGCCACCTCTGGAGTGTTCACATCGGTCACCCGCACCGCCGATGAGTTGTCGATCGTCTGCCCGCTTGAAAACGTCCCCCAGGAGCACAAGCCCGAAGTGCCCTGGATCTGCTTCAAGTTGGAGGGACCGTTTGATTTGCTGCAGGGCGGCATCCTGGCTTCGTTCATCGATCCTCTCGCCAAACGCGGAATTCCAATCTTCGCCATCGCCACCTATGACACGGACTACGTCCTCATCCGCGAAGATTTCGCCGATGTGGCTCTGGGCGCGCTGAGGGACGCAGGCCATGAGCTCCGGCCGAGGGACGAAGCTCGGCGCACACTGATTGAATGAAGCCGTTTAACAACGAGCGAGGACGCCCGTCCTCCGCCGTTTGCCGCCGTTCAACCGCGCAGAATCGCCGATTGCTGTGCGAACTGCAGCCAGGCGGGTGGATTGTGTTTTAATAGATCAATCGCAAAATCTATGCCTTCCAGCCGTACAATTCTGCGCCGCCGTATGAAGGCGCTCTACCGGAATGTCCGGGGGGCGAAGATGATCGTCAAGGCGCTGGCTTCGACCGAGCATCCGCTGCTGGCGCATATCATTCCCGTTCGCCGCTGCAACCTCTCCTGCACCTATTGCAACGAGTATGACGACTTCTCCAAGCCGGTCCCGACCGAGGAAATGTTCCGGCGGGTGGACAAGCTCGGCGAACTGGGCACAGCGGTGATTACCATCAGCGGCGGCGAGCCGCTGCTGCACCCGGAACTCGACGAGATCATCCGGCGCATCCGCAAGAATGGCACGATCGCCGGGCTGATCACTAACGGCTACTTCCTGGTTCCGGAGCGCATTCAGCGGTTGAACCGGGCCGGCCTGGAGTGGCTGCAGATTTCGATTGATAACGTCACCCCGGACGATGTCTCCAAGAAGAGTCTCAAGGTCCTGGACAAGAAGCTCGAAAATCTCGCCGAGCACGCCGATTTCCATGTCAACATCAACTCGGTCGTGGGGGGCGGCGTGAGCAATCCGCAGGATGCCCTGGTGATTGGGAAGCGGGCGCTCGAGCTGGGATTCAGCTCAACGGTCGGCATCATTCACGACGGTCAAGGGCAGCTCCAACCCCTGAAGGAAGAAGAACGGCGGGTGTACCACGAAATGAAGTCGATGGAGAAGCGCAGCTTCACCCGCATCAATGCGTTTCAGGACAACATCGCGCAGGGCCGGCCGAACCAGTGGCGTTGCCGGGCGGGATCGCGGTATCTGTACATCTGCGAGGACGGGCTGGTGCACTACTGTTCCCAGCAGCGTGGCTATCCCGCAATCCCGCTGGAGAAATACACCGTGCATGACCTGCGCAGGGAGTACGTAACCGAGAAATCCTGCGCCCCACACTGCACGGTTTCCTGCGTGCATCAGGTTTCAATCTTCGACTCGTGGCGGGCACCGCAGCATCCCGCAGCGGCTCCGGTTGCAGCAGGAGCAGGCGATCTGGTGCAGATCGAATAACCGCGGATCCCGAACCTACTTCTTCTGCGCCGTGGGCGGCAGCATTCCATTCAGCCGGAGATACATCGCCGCAGCGCTGTAGTGGTCGGCCCAATCGTTGGTGAGGAAGAACAAGGCGGATGCGCGTGTCCCTTTCCGTCCGCCGTACAACTCGAGTGCGTCTCCCAGTTTGGAGTCGTCCACCTTGGTCAGGGCCGTGTCGCAGAAATCAAAGGAAGCTTTCAGCGCGTTTACCAGTTTGTCCTTGCCGTCGGTCTCCTTGAGTTCCGTGGACTTGGGCGCGGACACACCTGCCGCCTTGGCGCACAGGTAATTATTCGACTCGGTAATGTGAATGACCAGCTTGGCAAAGCTCATTTGTGGCGGGGTGGGTTTGTAGCCGAACTTATCCGCCGGCATCTCCTCCGCGGCTGCGATCAGGTTCTTCTGCTGCCGGGGCAGGATTTCGCGGACGACGGTAGTGACCGGATTCTTGGCTTGGGCAAAACCAAACGTGCTCGACGCCAACAGTGCGAGGGCGGGAATCACTGGTTTCATGAGGCCTCCAGGCCTCCAAGGATACCCCCGGAGGGCACGCATCCGCCATCACGACCGCAAGATCGCTCCCCTCCCACTATTCCTTGTCCTTCATCCTTGCCTTCGGATTGATCACGCGCTGAGCAGGATGCTCACGCCGCATCTCCGCAGCCAGTTCCTTGATCTCCGTCAAGTCGCGCTGCATCTCGCTCCAGCCATACCACAGCGCATAGTCGGGGCTGGCGTGGAAGGTGCCCTGGAAGGTGCGCATGCGGTGCTCCAGGTACATCACGAACAATTTCTGTTCAACCACCGTGGGCGCGTCGTGGAAAGTGAGCAGGTTAGGAAAGGCGTAAGTGTAGTTTTGCGGCTTGGGCAGCACACCATCTTTGTAGAGACCCGCCACCACGCGAATGCCTTCGGCCATCAGGTGGTCCGCTTCGAGGATCATATCGTCGCCCTGCTGGAGTTGCTGCTTGGCGAAATTCTCCGAGTGGCACTGGTCGCAGGTCTTGATCATTTTGTCGCGCTCGCGCTGCCAGTCTTCCTGGGTCAGACGGGCCAGGTCGGCAGCCTTCACCGTGTTCACCAACGCGGTGGGTTTGCCATCCGGATCGAGAACACCCAAGGCCTGAAGGATAATGGCCCGGTCGGAGGCCCATTGCTTGTCCTCGGGCAAGGGAAGGCGGACCGCAAGGAAGCCCCACGCCGTTCGTACTTCGTGGTTGCCCTCCTGCATGTGGCAGGTCTGGCAGGTGGGAGCTGCAGCGTCCGCCGGAAGTACCTTGCGCTGCTTCAAATCGTAACGTACCCCGTGTTTGGAAGACGAATACATCTCCCACTGGGGATGGTCGAAGCCCATGTGACAGGTTTGACACGCTTGCGGCTGCTTGGCCTCATCAACCGAGAACGTGTGACGGGTGTGGCAGGCGTCGCATTGGGCGGAACCGAAACCCGCGCCCGCCAGGCGTAGTTCCGCGACCTCGGTCGGACTCTTGTCACCGATCTTGTGGCAACCGCCGCAACCCTTGAGTCCCTCAGTCATCGCCATCGGCTGCCAGTGGATGGTCGGCATCGCCTTCATGGACGCCCAAGCCTTGGAATGCTTGCCCTTCCTGAACTGCTCCACCTGGGCCTGATGGCAGGTGGCACAGGTCTCAGGCGTGGGTATTTTGACTTTGGCCACATCGCTCGCCGAGCTGTGCTGGTCGCCGTGGCAGGCCACACAAGTGACTTCCATCTGGCTGTGCTTGCTCAGTTTCCAGTCGGACACAATGTTGGGCGTGACCTTGCTGTGACAGTCGATGCACTGAGAAGCTACGGACTGTTGGGCAACGGCTGAAATCGCACTTGTGAAGAGGAAAATGAGCGCGGACGAGCATGGGGAGGTCATTGGTTTTCTCCTGCGCTGTGAATTATCCGCCAACCACGCAAGAGCCGCAATGACATCTATCACGGGACTTCCTGCTCAGTGGATCTGCTGGTTTCAATGTGGAAAGAGTTGGAAGTACCTCATGCGCCTGAGATCACCATTTCGGGCGTGGCTTCCAGCAGGCTGCGCGTATAGGAGTGCGCGGGACGTTCTGTGATCTGCTCGGCCGGGCCAATTTCGACAATCTTCCCGCGATACATAACGGCAATGCGCGTGGCGAGGTAGCGCACCACAGGCATGGAATGAGAAATAAACAGATAAGTCAGGCCAAACTCACGCTGCAGCTGCGCCATCAGATTCACGATCTGAGAGCCCACACCGACGTCCAGGGCCGACACCGGTTCGTCCGCCACGATGAATTTCGGACGCAGCGCCAGGGCCCGCGCAATCCCTATGCGTTGCCGTTGCCCGCCGCTGAATTCGTGGGGAAAGCGGCGCATGGCGGATTCGCCAAGACCGACAGCGCGGAGCAATTCAGCCACTCGCCCGCGACGAGTAGCCGGACTCATCCGTTCGTGGATGACTAGCGGTTCGGCGATTACGTCTTCCACTCGCATTCGCGGATCGAGCGACCCGAATGGGTCCTGAAAGATGATCTGCATGTCGCGCCGGAAGCCGCGCATCTCGGCGTGACTGGCCGTGAGCAGGTCGCGGCCTTGGTAGCGAATCGATCCCGAGGTTGGCTCGATCAGCCGCAGGATCAATCGACCCAGCGTGCTCTTTCCTGACCCGGATTCTCCGACCAGGCCCAGCGTTTCGCCCGCTTGGATGCCGAGGGAAACATCGTCGACGGCGCGAAGTACGCCCTTGGCGCCCCCACCAAAAATGGACTCGCCCAAAGGGAAGACTTTGGTCAGATTGCGGATTTCGAGGAGCACAATCAGGATGCTAACAGGAAAGGCCGGCCACGGATCAACACAAAGAAATCGCCGCAGATCAACGCGGATTGACGCAGATCAAAGAAAGAAAAAAGGACTTGGCCGAATCTGCGAACCCGTTTTCACCGCACTGCGATCAGCGGCACTGCCGCCAGCGCCGCCAACATGCCAACCGTTTTCCATCGCGTCAGATGTTCCTTCAGGATGAGCCGCGCCAGCAACGCTGTCACTGCCGGATAGAGCGAGCTGAGCACCACCGCCGAATCCAGACGCCCCATCTGACTGGCGTGAACAAACAACACGCTCC